>CAYZIC010000012.1:0-44432 GCA_964478335.1 uncultured Lentisphaeraceae bacterium
AAATAATGCGACAGACCATAAGGGAAGAGGTTTGAGGTGCCTGCGGCTCAGGACTGAGGACTGCCAGGGATTTTAACGCAGAGAGGTAAAGAAAGCGGCTACGCCGCTAGTTCGAGTTTTGAGTTCGAGTTCTAGTGCTAGTGGAGGGGCTGCGCCCCACACCCGCTATTTGAGAGGCAACTCACCGAGCGAGCTCATTCGTTGCTCAAACCTGCATCCTCTTGCCTCCCTACGGTCGGCATCGCTACGCGACACCATCCGCAGTCCTTGGGCTCGCAAGCTCGCGGGGTGGGGCTACGGGGTGGAAGATCGAGTCAGGGGTGGTGACGCTAAGGGCGCTTGCCGCCCCTTAGCAATCCCTGGCAAGTCGTCGTTACACTAGGCCTGTTATGGGGGCCGTCTGGGCGAGGGGCGCCTCCCACCCCATGCCCCCGACTGAGTAAACTCAGCACAGAACTCGCCTCGCTGCGCTCGGCTCTCCTTGGCTCGCTGTGCTCGCGGGGCTCTGGGGATTAGCGGCGGGAGCAGTGGCTGCGCCACGCCTGCCACCTCGGGCAGTCCCGCAAGCGATAGCGCGCAGTAATTTGTGCTCTGGTAGACAACGTCGTCAGGGGGTACGACCCCTGCCACTCAGGGGCAACACGCACCGCGAAGCGGCCGTCTCTATAAAAGCAAGGAGCGATAGTGGATGAGCAACGACGCCGACACCTGAGCCTCGGGTGAAGATAGTGCTATTGTACAGCAAAGTCGGGGCTCTGGCTGAGGCTAAGTTGCTCGCCGCTAGCGCCCTTGCGATGGAGACGGTCAATGAGCGCCAAACATTTGGTGCTTATAGATGCGCCGCTGCAATGAGCCTCTAAGGCCGCAGGCCGCTAGCAGGGTGTGGGGCAGCAGCTCCTCCATTCTATGTATTTTTGTGCCCCTTTGTGGTTAAAAAAACACGCTACCCGCACCCTCTGCGCGCAGTGTGCTCGGAAGAGTCCAAAGGGCGGCTACGCTGCTAGGTTTTGGGTGTTGGGAGTTGGCAGTTGGGTTGACTAAGACTAAGACTAAGACTAGTCACTAAGACTAGGCGGCTGCGCCGCCTCTGTTGGGGTATTTGTATATTGATGCGTTTATTATTAAACGCGGGCCCCCGGGTTTGCCTCTCTCTACGATGATCGCACTGCGTAGGACTGCTAGAGATTTTAACGCAGAGGCACGGGTGCCTGCGGCGGGTTGATAGGTGTGGGTGAGGGATGGGGGTGGGGGTAAGCGGCGAGCGTAATGAGTCTTACAGCGGGAGGCGTAGCTCCTTAAGATGGGAGCGTAGCGACCTTTGCCGCGAGTGGTGGGCCTGGGTGGACTTGAACCGCCGACCAAGGGATTATGAGTCCCCTGCTCTAACCAACTGAGCTACAGGCCCCTGAAAAACGTGCGCACTATAGCAAATCTCGGCAAATAATGCAAGCGTTATTTGCGGGGTGTGGATAAAATGATGGGGGAGCTAGTTAATTAGTTGCTAGTTGCTAGTTGTGGTGAGTCTGGTGGGACTTTGGTTGGGCGGGCAATTTTGATGGGGAGGCGGAGGTCGCAGGTGGTGAGGTGTAAAATGAGGTCGCCGGGGCCGTCTGGGAGGGGGCCGGGGATGGTGAATAGGATGTGGCGGTGGGATGGTGATTGTATGGCGGTGGCTTGAATGGGGCTGCTGCTGGCTGGTTCTACGACGACGGCGGTGTCGGGGTGTGCTTCGGATAGGGTGAGGTTGCGGCCTTGGACGAGGATCTCGGTGTCGGGCTCAATGGTGTTGGGGGTGTCTGTGTGGGTGGGGGTAATGCGGGTGACGAGGGGGTCTTGGCGTTCGGCAACTGGGGTGTTGGCATTGGTGATATTGTGTGCGCTGCCAGTGATTTGTCTCTTTTTTGCACGGGTTTGCTGGGCGTCGATCACGATGCGGTGGCGCTTGGGGTCGAATTGGTCTTCGCTGTCGATGAAGCGGCCTTTGATGACGGGGTAAAGCTGGATGAGGCCGTCGAGGTTGATGCGGTGGCCTTGGGCGATGAGCTTTTGCATGAGGTCGATCAGGTCGGCGAGCATCATCTTATAGAGGGAGGCTTTGATGTGGCCTTCGTCGGCGAGGCGTTGGGCGAGGGCTTCGATGTTGTAGGTGGTGTCGGTCTTGACGCTGGCAACATAGGGAGCACTTGTCCCTGCGAGTAACGGGGGCTGGTGTAGGGTAAAAGTCAAGTCTGCTGATGGGGTTATTGTTGCGCTCATGGTGTTGCCTCTGTGTGGTTAATGGTGTCGATGGCTCTGGTTTGATCTCACTGTCTATTAAGGTATCACAAAATGGGTTGCAATGCAAGTGAAAAATGGATTGCAACCCAATCTATTTTTGTATTGCACCCCATTCGTCTTTTGGGTTGCAAAGCAAATGCGCAATGGGTTGCAACATAAATGAGCAATGGCTTGCAATGCAAATAAGTAATGCGTTGCAATGGATTAGGTGAGGGGTTAGCTGGGGTCTTGGTTAGGTGGAACCCCATTCCCCCATTTCCACATTCTACATTCTCCTTCCCCCTTTCGTCTCTCGTCTTTTGCCTTCTCCTTTCCCCTTTCGTCTCTCGTCTTTCATCTCTCGGCTTTCCCCTTTAACGGGGCTGAATGGGGTGGGTTTGGTGCTTGGAGGGGCTTTATCCTTAAAATAAGTGCGTTTTGGGGGATTTTATCCTTTATTTTTTTGCCATTCTAGTATATAGTATAGGCATCGATTTTTATAAATAGTATACAGGAGCATAGATTAGGATGATTTCTTTAGCACAATGTGAGTTAAATATCTCTGGTTGGTTGAATGGTGCATTTGCGCAGGTTTTGGATGGTGTGTCTGCTGATGTGGGCAAGATCGTGCCTGCTAAGGATAGTCGCTTTGGTGATTATCAGTGCAATGATGCAATGGGGCTGGCGAAGCGTGCTGGGAAAAATCCTCGTGAGGTGGCAACTGCGGCTTTGGCTGTGGCGGCTTTGCCTGATTGCGTGGAAAAGGCCGAGGTCGCAGGGCCGGGCTTTATCAATATCACGCTTAAGCGTGAGGCGCTGGCTGAGATTTGCACGAATTTTGGCGCGGATCCGCTCTGTGGGATCGAACAGTTGGGCGCGGGTCAGTCGGTCGTGATTGACTATTCTTCGCCTAATGTCGCTAAGCCGATGCACATTGGTCATATTCGCTCGACGGTGATCGGTAATGCGATGGATCGCATTTTGCGAGCATTGGGCTATCGTGTGATCGCGGATAACCATTTGGGTGACTGGGGTACGCAGTTTGGCATCTTGATCATGGGTTATCGTAACTTTTTGACCGATGATGAACGCGCCAACTTGACGGTTGAGTTGTTGGAAAAGGTCTACGTCAAGTCGTACAATGCGACTAAGGAAGATCCCGCTTGGCTCGATGGTTGCCGTGAGGAATTGGTCAAGCTGCAGGCTGGCGACAAGGATAACTTGGCAGTGTGGCAGCGCTTTATCGACATCTCGATGCAAGAATTTGGCCGTATCTATGGCCGCTTGGGGGTGAAGTTTGACCTCTATCGTGGCGAAAGCTACTACCAGCCGATCTTGGCTGAGACGGTCGATATTCTCAAGGATAAGGGTTTGGCGACGATGAGCGATGGTGCTTGGATCGTCGATATGAAGGATGAAGGCCTCGAGGTGGCGATCGTGCGTAAGCGTGATGGTGGCTTTAACTACACCGCAACCGATATCGCAACGGTGCGTAGCCGTGTGGCGGACTTTGATCCGGCGCGTATTATTTATGTCACTGACGAACGTCAACAGCTGCACTTTAAGCAATTCTTTGCGATCTGCAAGAAGATCGGCATTGAGACCAAGTTGCAGCATGTGTGGTTTGGCTTGATGCGTTTGCCAGAGGCGACCTTCTCCACGCGTCAGGGCAATGTGATCAAGTTGGAAACCTTGCTCAATGAGGCCGAATCACGCGCCTTGGCAATCGTGACTGAGTCGCATCCAGATTGGACTGCAGAAGAACAGCAAAAGCTCGCGGCAGCGATTGGTATTGGTGCGATCAAGTATGCCGATTTGAGCCATGATCCGACGACGATGATTGTCTTTACCTGGGAACGCGCCTTGGCGCTGGATGGTAATTCTGGTCCCTATTTGCAATATGCTCATGCCCGTATCTGCAGCTTGATGGACAAGTATCTGGCCGCAGTCGGTGGGGCATGTGATTGGTCGAGCTTGCCGCTCAATCTTGAGAATGATCAGGAAAAGGCTCTCGCACTCTGGGCGTTGCAGTATCCTGCTGCGGTGGCGCGTGCTGGTGAAGCTTGCAAACCCTCGATCTTGGCTGATTATCTCTATTCGCTCTGTCAGCAGTATAGCCGCTTTTATCAATCGTCTCCTGTGCTCAAGGCTGAGGATGCGGTGCGTGATAGCCGCATTCACCTCTGCGCAATCGTGGCCAAGGTGCTGCGCGCAGGCTTGACGCTCTTGGGTATCGAAACGCCCAACCGTATTTAATCGAAAGGATTCCGTAATGGGGATGATGACCTTTTTTGCAGTATCGATACCAGCGGTTGTTTGGCAAGCGTGGACTGATTCGGATGGGTTTGGGCAGCTGATCACTGCGGCCTTGATCTTAATGTCGATTGCTTCATGGGCTGTGATGCTCAATAAACGCGCCAACCTGAAGCAGCTGGCGGAGGATTCAAAGCGATTTGTGCATCTCTTTAACCAACGCAGTGATGTCTTGGCGATCTACATCCAGCAGCAGGCGAAGCATTCAGACTTGCCGATGGCTGTGATCTATGAGAAAACCTGTGCGCGCTTTGTTGAGATGGTGCCAGATGAACAGCTCAAGATGTTGCGAATCGACCCGAATGCGCCGCTTAAGTTGCCCGCTAAGCGTATCAACTTGGTGGAGTGCACATGCCGGCATACGACTGATGAGGTTTTGAGCTCGGTTGATAAAGGGATGGGCACGCTTGCAATCATTACCTCATCAGCACCGCTGATGGGGCTCTTTGGCACGGTGTGGGGGATCATGTTGGCCTTTAATGCGATGGCAGCCAAGGGCACGGCGCTGATCAGCGAATTGGCTCCTGGCGTTTCCTCGGCACTTTTGACCACTGTCGTCGGCCTCGTGGTCGCAATCCCATCGGCAATCTTTTACAATCGATTGGCTAGACGCATTGAGCAGCTGACCATTGATATCGAGGGCTTTGCCGATGAGCTCAGCGGGCGCATCTCGCTCTTTTATCAAGCAGACGAATAACGGAGTAGGGTAGAGATGTTGAAACGGCGCACACGTCACCGCATCGGCGGCAAGCAGATCAATGAGATCAATATGAACCCATTGCTCGACTTGACCTTTTTGCTTTTGGTGGCCTTTATGATTACCTTCCCCGCGCTCGAGCAGGGGATCTCTGTCAATTTGCCACAAGGCAAGGCGCAGACGATCAAACAGCCCGATCCTCTGTCTGTCTCGATCAAGGTCGACGGCTCGATTTATGTGGGAACGACACGCGTGGAGCAGGGGGCGCTGTTGGACCGTTTACGCCAGTATGCGGCGGAGCATCCAGACGCGACGGTCTTGGTGCGTGGTGATCAAGATCAGACTTACGGCAAAGTGATGGATGTGGTGAAGATTATTAATCAGGTGAAGGCGTTAAAGATGTCCCTGGTGGTTTCGGAGGGTGCGTAAATGGCATCAAATGAGAGAAATCTAGATAGCTTGAGTGAATCGCCTAATGCGCGCATTCGCCGGTGGATCTTTGCCTCGCTGATGGTGCCTGTGGTGGTGTTTTTGGTGCTGAGTGCCTATTCCTATGATTGGCAAGATATCCAATGGTTATGTAATCCTGTCAATACCCCCATTGCCAATATACTTGGTCTGCTGGGGGCTTGGTCGACCTTTTATGGCTTGATCACGCTAGGGGTTGCCTTTTTAGTCTTGCCAATTTGGGCCTTGGTCTTGACGATCAGGTTGATGACTACTCCGCGTATGCACTATCTTTATGGTGCGGTGGCTTCGGTGAACTTTTTTGTCGTGGCGGCGGCTGTCGCTCAGCTGCACTCGCCCTTTTTTGACACGCTCATTGCAATGCTCAATATCGCACCTAATGGGGGCGGGTTTGTGGGATACTTTGTGACGGAGTTTCTCGCGCACTGGCTCAATCCATCTGGCGCAGCGATCCTCTTGTGGCCCTATTTGATCTTTTCTCTCATCTGGCTCATTGGCTTTAAGCGCACGCTCAATGCGTTGACTCTCCTGCTCCATGCTCGTGTGAGTCAGTCGGATGAGGTGACTGGCGAAGTCCTTGATAAAGAGGCCATCATGCGCGAAGCCTATCTCAAAAAGACTGGACAAGTCCCCGAGGCTCCGAAGCAACATTGGTGGCACGCCCTGGGAAAACTCTTTGTGCGCACAAACTCGCCTGCTGAAGAAAAGGTGATTGACGAGGATGAGCCCTTTGAATTGGTCGCCGATGAAGTGCCTCCAGAAGCGCGTGTCGAGCCAGAGTCAAAACCCCACACGCCTACGATTTTGGATGTTTTTAAGGAGCGATTGGGCGATGAGCCCGGCAAAGAGACACCCGCCACCGCACCTCAGGCCGCTGCGCCTCGGGCTGACGATGTGCCGACGAAACGCGTTCGAGGACGCTTAACCGATCCAACGCCAGATGTGGGGCATGTCAAGCGGGATGATTCGTTTACCCTAGATTCCCCTCTGCTGGCAGACAAGTTGCAACCGCTATCGCATGCCTCGATCACTGATCCAGCGCCGTTGACTAAAGAAGAACCCGTCGTTGAGATCCCTAAGTACAAGCTCCCGACACCTGCCTTGCTCGATCCTTTGCCAGATATGCAAGCTGATGCGGGTAATACACAAGAGGTTGCTGAGACGATTGTCAAGGTCTTGACTCAGTTTGGGACACCGGTTGAATTGGTGAATATCGTCTCGGGGCCAGTTGTTACCCAATATGAATTGCTACCCGATGAAAATGTCAAGATCGAACGCATCTCAGGCTTTGCGCAGACGCTTAAGATGCGCCTGAGTGCGCATACGTTGCGTATTTTGGCACCAATTCCCGGTAAACCCTATGTCGGCATAGAGGTGCCCAATCATACCTCGCGCCCTGTCGTCTTGCGTGAGATCCTCGAGAGCAAAACATGGAAACACGCCGTCAAAAAGATGGCCTTGCCGATGGCGTTGGGTAAAGATTCCATTGGCGGAGACCTTGTTGCCGACTTGGCTAAGCTGCCACACTTGCTCGTTGCAGGTGCAACGGGAGCGGGTAAGTCGGTTGGTCTTAATGCGATCTTGAGTGGCTTTCTCATGAGCCGCACGCCAGATCAGCTTCGATTGATCTTGGTCGATCCCAAAGAGGTCGAATTTACCGCATACGAGGATCTCCCTCATCTGCTCGTGCCGGTCGTGACGGATCCTAAGAGAGTCGTGTTTGCCTTGAGATGGGCTGTCGTCGAAATGGGCAAGCGATACAAGACCTTTAAACGCAACCGCGTGCGAAACATCACCGACTACAATGAGATGCGCGAGCAGCAAGGCGATAAAACTATGCCCTATGTCGTGATCATCATTGACGAATTGGCAGACTTGATGCAGCAGGTTAAATCTGACATTGAGCCACAAATCATGCGTATTACTCAATTGGCTCGTGCTGCGGGCATTCACATGATTATTGCAACCCAACGCCCTGTTGTCGACGTCATCACTGGTACGATCAAATCCAATATTCCTGGCCGATTGGCATTTAAGGTTTCTCAGGCAAATGACTCGCGCACCATCCTTGATGAAAAGGGCGCCGAGGAGTTGATCGGTAGAGGCGATATGCTCTTTAGAAGAGAGGGCTCCAATACGGTGCGTTCTCAAGGATGCTGGGTCAGCGATGAGGAGATTAAGACGCTCTGCGATCATATTAAGGAGCAAGTTGGCCCTGCTTACGATGAGGCTTTTGAAATGCGCATCTCGGCAATTCAAGTCGATGAAGAGGACAACTCTCTCGATGCCGCTATGCACGATTTAGTCCCCGCCACATCGACACCTCAACCCGCTGCAACACCAACGCTTGACGACGATACCAGCGATGAAGGCTACTACCGTAAGGCACTCGAATTGATCCGTAATACGGGCCGATTCTCCACCTCCGCATTGCAACGTACCCATCGTGTCGGCTACAACAAGGCCGCCCGCATTACGGACTTGCTCGAAGAGCGTGGCATCATCGGTCCGAATAATGGTAAGGGCATCCGCGACCTACTCGTCGACCCGACATCGATCGTTTTGCCAGGTGAGGAAAAAGACGATGCCATGCCCCTCGAGGGACTCGACGAAATCAACTCCGAGACATCTCCCATGGATGACGAACAAGCCATGGCGCAGGTTTTGTCTGACGAGGACGGTGCTACTGACCTCGATGAATTGCAAAAAGCTTTTGATGAAGATGGCCTCTAGACACCATCGCCCCCCCCCTGTGATTAACTGATTGTGATGAAAAGGAGCCACTGATGGCTATTGGACAACAATTAAAAGAAGCCCGCGAGCAAAAGGGCATTACCATTGATCAGGTCGTTGACTCGACCAATATTATGGCAAAAAGCATCATCGCCCTAGAGTCAGATGACTATGGCAATATGCCAGAATTGATCTATGCGCGCGGATTTATCAAAACCTATGCCGCGATTTTGGGAGTGGATAGTGCCGCATTGCTTGAAGAATACTCGGCAGACTATCGCGCTTACAGCGCAAATAAACCTGATGAAATGCCGCGCTATACGCTACCCAAGCGCAAGGGTGGATCGATCTTTGCGATGACTCCGATCCAAGAAGACGAATCCCCTAAGCAAGCCTATGCGCTCATGGCTCAATCGGTCATTATCAAATCAGACAAGTCCTCTCCAGCTACTGAGTCCACTGCTGCTCCCGCAGAGTCTGTCGAGACAAGCAGTGGCGCACCGACCGAGGTGCCCGTCGAGACTGCCGAGGCATCCGTAGCCCCACTTGTTGATTGTACCACTGCCCCCGTAGAGGCTGCTGGCGCATCTATTTTGCAAGCAATTGACCGAGATCATGAATCGCCCCCACCTTGTGACGATGAGCCTGCGACGCAGAGCGAATCATCCCCCACAATTTCTGAAGATGACCTCTTTAGTCAGCAAGAGGCCAAAAGGCGTGCGGCGCTCTTTACTCGCGCACCCAATCAATCGATCTTTTCTACCGAGCTTCGTAAAAAGCCTGAGACAATTGGTCAATCGATGGGGGAGAAGCTCATTGCGGCATGTGGCACGATCTGTGGGAGCCTTTTGGGCTTGACTAAAACAAAGAGTGATGATTACAAGGATCTCAACAAAGTCAAGGGGCGAGTCATGCTTCGACGCGTCTTGGGTTCGTGCTTGGCGATCGTACTCGTCATTGGACTGGCTTTTGCGATTAGGATGGTCTACCAAGTGACACAATCTAATGAGCCGATCAGTCAAGACCCCCTCGTTCCTCATACGCAGGCCTCATCGAGTCAGGAAGTCGGCCGTGTCGCTCCATTACCTGCGCCTCTCATCGATGATGTGCGCTAATCCACCTATAAGGAGGTTGCTATGTTTCATGATTCCACTATTCGTCTTAATTTCTTTGACCTCTTTTGTCAGCCTTGGTTTTGGGCGGCTTTTGCTGGTTGGATGATGGCTCAATTTATTAAGATGCTCATTGCTATCCCTAAGCTAAGAGCGCTCGATTTCTCATTCTTTGTCAGCACAGGCGGCATGCCTAGTGCGCATTCGGCGTTGGTCACGGCATTGACGACGAGTCTAGGACTGACGCTTGGATTTGATGCGCCGATCTTCATGACTGCACTTGTCTTTGCCACGATTACGATGTTTGATGCGGCCACGGTGCGCCAGGCTGCAGGCTTGCAAGCAAAGGTCCTCAATAAGATGGTCTATCAGATTTTTAAGGAACACCGCTTTACGGCGGCACCTTTGCGTGAATTGCTGGGGCATACACGCACAGAGGTTTTCTTTGGTATTGTTACAGGTGTCATTATGGGCATCTGTGTCGTTGAGCTTTTCTTACAACAGGGTTGGTTTACCATCGCCCAATAAAAGGATCCAGCCATGCGCTTAGAAACAACCATCATCCCAACAGGTGCGATTTGTGCGAATTGTACCCTTGTCGTAAAGGATCACGATGCGTGGATCGTTGATCCCGGTGGCGATGCCCCCGATATCATTGCGGCTTTGCAAACTGCAGACGCAACTCCAGTGGCTATTGTCTTGACCCACGGGCACTTTGATCACATAGGTGGCGTGGCTGATCTCTGCCAGCACTATCCAGCGCTACCGGTGTATATCTCTCCAGAGGATGCCGAGTGGGCCTTTTCGGATCCCCGCAATGCCTATCCTCCGTATTATACCCAGCAGCCAACACCCAAAAACTTACAGGCCGTCTTGGTCGATGGGATGACTCTTGAGGTTGGGCAGATTGCGGCTCAAGTGATCGCGACTCCAGGGCATACGCCAGGTGGCGTTGTCTTGCGTTTTAGTGCTCCGGACCAGCAAGATATCATGCTTACCGGTGATACGCTCTTTGCTGGTAGCATCGGGCGCACAGACTTGCCTGGGGGAAATATGATCGTCCTCGATCGTTCGCTCAAAAAGCTCGCCGCATTACCAGGCGATGCGAGGGTCATCCCGGGGCACAACGAGGAAACCACCCTTGAGACAGAGCGCCGCACCAATCCTTATCTACGGGATGATGATGAATTTTGACGCACTGTGTCATTGTCGATGACTAAGTAAACTTTTAGCCATTCACTGAGGAGATGAGATATGGTTCAGTGTATGATTGCTGCGGTATCGGTCGGTCTTTTTGAAAGCTTCGATGTCTTTATGACACGTGGTGGGGCGATCATGTGGACTCTTTTGATCTGTTCGGTGGTGACCTTGGTGGCCGTCATCAAGCGCATCTACTTTTATGTCAACTACAAATTGATGGTGCGTGATGGTGCGCAGAGCTACCGCAAAGCTCTTGAATCCACTCGTTTGGGCCTGTTTGACGAGGCCGAATCCCTCGCAGACAAGAGCCACTCGCCATTCGCCAAACTGTTGGGCGATGCCCTTAAAGAGCGCATGATCGACTTTGATCAAGCCTTAGAAGAGTCTGCTCTCGAATTGATGCACCAGATGCATCGTCAGCTTAGCTTGCTGGATACCATTGTAACCCTTGCGCCGCTATTGGGTATTTTGGGCACCGTGACTGGCATTATCACCTCCTTTGATATGCTCGGTAGTATGGGCGTCGAAGACCCCACCTCCGTGACTGGTGGTATTGCCGAAGCGCTCCTCACCACCGCAGGGGGACTGTGCGTGTCAATTTTTGCCCTCTTGCCGCTCAACACCTTTAATGCGATCAATCGTCGTCATATGCAAGAGCTTGAATTCGTCACCCACGTAATCGATGTCGCCTATCGCAAGGGCTACATGGCTTTGACTGCCTCTGCTCCAATCGTTGATGCCTCGACACAAGACCCTGTGCATGAGGAAAACGCTGCAAATGAGGCATCGCAAAGCAATGAAACTCTCTAACCCGTATAAAAAGTCCTCTGCAAGAATTGAGATGGTGCCTATTTGGGACGTTGTATTCTTGCTCTTAGTTTTCTTTATCTACTCCTTTTTGACGATGTCTTTGCAAAAGGGCGTGCGTGTCAATTTACCTAGAGGAGTAGGGGATGTGACGCTGAGCACGAAGACACAAATCATCATCGATGCCGATAATAATCTCTATCTCAATAATACCCGCTACAAGCTCGAAGGTCTCATCGATACCGTGGTGTCGAGATTAGGACGAGAGCGCCAATTGGTTTTGGTGCGGGTGGATCGAGATGCTTCTGCAGGGATTGCCATTGAGATCCTATCTAAGCTACGCATGCGTGGTGTCCGAGATGTCTCATTCCAATTGCGCAGAGGCCCTAAGCCGACCAATCAGACATCTACCCAGCTCCACCGCACTACCAGATTTGCCTCCACCACCTCCACCAGAAGAGACCTCATTTGGTGCAATGATCCATAGTAAAGCACCCACGCTTCTCAAAGGTCTCGTCGATGCGCACTCCCATTACCCGCGAGCGGCCAAGATTAATGGGATACAGGGATCGGTGCAAATGTGTGTTTCGATCTCATCGACGGGGCGGGTGACCGATGTCGAGGTCGTCCAATCGAGCGGTCACAAGATCCTGGACAATGCCGCTGTGAGATCCATGCAACAAGTCATCTTTAAGCCCGCCACCAAAGCAGGTAAGCCCGTCGAAGAAAACCTCCTGCAGACCATCGACTACCGCTTGTACTAATATCATCAAGGAGCCTAAACAAATGTACGCTATCATTACAAATGCTTTTATTGCCTTAGCTACTGTGCTGCCACTTGCACAGACGGCCGAGCCGCGAGCCAACCTTGATCACGAGATCAAGATCGATCAGCAAGACGCTGCCGCCTACGAGCTTGCCCACCAGCTCGCAGCAAAGTCCCCCGAACGTGCCCTCGAGGCTTTGCTGACCATTCGTCAAGATACCAAAGTGCCTCATCTGGCCGCCTATCGCGACCAATTGATGAGCTACACCCTCCTCAAGCTAGGCTTGAGAGAGCAGCGCGCCAAGCGATTTGCTGCGGCGTATGTCCTCTTTCGCTCGGCAGGTAAAAAAGGTGCCCCTGCTTGCCAAGAGCTCCAAAAGACCATTCCGGAGAGTGCGATGCCCTATATCCACCTCCCCAGTGTATCCTCCCTGGAGGCACTGCAGGCAATTGGGCTCGCCCACCTGACCATCACCAAGCTCATGACCCTGAGCCAGCGAGTGCCTGCGAGCTATCCTAGCCCATTGGTTTTGACGAGCTGTGCTCCTGAGCAAGTGGTGCGACAAATTATTGCAGAGGTGACTCCAGAGCGTGCCATTGCGGACTACCTTTATTCGGCGATAACCCTCGAACCGCGTAGCCCTGCTGCACAAAAAATTGCCGATCAGATCCGCCAATCTAAGCGCGACGACACCCTCGTGCTGTTGATCGCAAAGAGCAACAAGCAGCAGCCTGAGAGTACGAGCCGATAGCGACTCGCGGTCATCTTTTCTCATCCGCTATCCGCGAATTGCTATTTTACGTGGCCTAGCGGTTTAAAATAGCGATTAAATGCTAGATTACACTTGCCTTTAGCATACGCCTCTGCTATAATGCACCTAATTTTAACAAAGGCCTCACCATGACATCAGTCACAGACACAAATCCAACCTACGGCGTGACCCGAGCACTCCTCGAGTCGCCTGAGACCATTGTCCTCAACCGTGGACGAAAAGCCAATGCGGACGTCTTTAAAGTGACCACTGCTGCGGGGGAATTTGTCGTTAAAGACTTTAAAAAGTGCCCCTGGTGGATTCGATGGACTTATGGACGCCTCATGGCGGGGCATGAATATCGCCTCATGGCCGCCCTCGCTGACATTGATGGTATCCCTCAGCAAGTCTTTCGCCTCGATGCATACGCCATGGGCATGGCATTCCTTAAGGCTGACACCCTCCGTGATCACTTGCGTAGCCAAGAGCCTATCCCAGAGGACTACTTCCCTGCGCTAGAGAAACTCATGATGCAGGTTCACGCTCGCAATGTATCCCATCTCGATTGCCGCAACGCTCGTAACGTCATGATCGATGCCGCAGGGAAACCCATCCTCATCGATTTTCAGTCTGGTATTTGGATGCGATTCTTGCCCAAATGCCTTCGCAACATCCTTATCTTAGCCGACCTCTCTGGCGTCTACAAGCATTGGTATAGTGCGGCTCCAGAAACCATGGGCACCGCACGCAAACTTACCCTTATCCGCCACTTTAAGCTCCGACGATTATGGGTCTTTACAGGATACTCCTGGTTTAAGATGAGGCAACCTAAGCATTCGGATATGCGGTTGCTCGCAGAAGAAGAAGCGTTGACTAAAAAATAAAGGATCCCGGACATGTTAGCAATTTATCAATGGGTAGAAGGTAGCCTCCGCGAAGTCGCCATCCCAACCGGTCCCTGCTGGATTAATGTCGCAGCACCATCCAATGAAGAAATCCTCAAAGTTCAAACCCTTACCTCCGTTACCCGTGAATTTCTCACCGACCTCCTCGACCGAGACGAAAGGCCGCGTCTAGATGTCGATGACGATGGCACAGTCCAGATCATCGTCCATGTCCCCTATCACGAGCCCAACGAAAACCTTCACCCCTTTAATACACTCCCGCTTGGTATCATTCACAAAGGCCAAGCCGTTATCACTATTTGCAACCGCTCTACACCGATTGCGGCATCATTCCTCGATCAAATCCGCCGCGTTTGCCCGCCTGAGCAAAAGTATCGATTTACCTTTCACCTCCTCTGGCACGCTGCAATCCTCTATTTGCGCTATCTCCGTGACATCCGTCAACGTGCAGACATGGTCGAACAAGAGCTCCACGAATCAATCTCTAATGAAGGCCTCATGAAGCTCCTCAATATTGAGAAGAGCTTGGTTTACTTTACCACCTCGCTAAAGGCCAATGACATCCTGCTTAAGCGCCTCTGCTCCACCCGCATTCTCAAGATTAGTGAGGACGACCTCGATGTGCTCGAAGATGCCCATATTGAATATCAACAAGCGCTAGAAATGGCCAGTATTCACAGCAACATTTTGACTGGCACACTTGACGCTTTTGCATCGATTATCTCAAACAATCTAAACAACGTCATGAAGTTTCTCACCTCAGTGACGCTCGTCCTCATGGTGCCCTCTCTGATCGGCACCCTGTATGGGATGAATTTTACGCATCTCCCCTTTGCTGATCAGCCGTGGGGTTTATGGGCCGTCATGGGAATTACAGCCATCATCACCTTGATGATGATTTACTTCTTTAAAAAACGCCGCTTCTTCTAATGGACACGCTCATCGAGATCCTCAGTGACCGAGCCAGTGCGTATGTTACTCGCTATCTCTGTCCCGTCGGCCTCTGCGAGGAGACGGGGGGGATCCCTATCTATGAGAAGTATATCCAAGCTATTTGGTTTGATGCTACCTTAAGACCGGATACCTTTCGCCTCATGGATGGCCGCGAATTAACCATCATTGATCCTGGTCAGTGGAATCTCGAGGCCGGGCCAGATTTTACCCATGCGGCTATTCAAATTGATGGCATTACCTATCAAGGTGACATTGAGATTCACACCAAGCCCAATGATTGGGACCTCCACGGTCATGCGCCTGATCCCTATTATCGACATGTCATCCTACACGTCACTTGGTACACCACGCCTCTAGCCAAAACCATTCATCCAGCAATCCCCCATCTTGCTTTCGCTCCGCAGCTCGAAACAGCCACGCCCTATCCCTTTGAGGCCATTACCCTCTCTGATTATCCCCATCATACTCTCCCTGAGGCAAGCCCCTGTGCGGATCATTTTGCACGCAATCCACAAGCGCTCATCGAGCTGCTCACCTCCGCAGGTTATTATCGACTCCATCAAAAGACCTCTCGTCTTAAATTACGCACCGAAGCACTCGCCGATACACCCATTCAAGCCCTCTATGAATCTTTTATGGCAGCGATGGGCTACAAGCAAAATAGCGCACCCTTTCGCAGATTGGCCACTGAGTTGCCTTACGACAAGCTGACCTTGCAGACTCCTCTTGAGACCTTTGCTCAATTGGCGGGCACAGCAGGGCTCATCCCTAATACCCCAACCATGCGACCTCTTTGGGATCTCTGGTGGCAACACTCTACCCACACCCCAGACACGCCCTACCAATGGGTTACCCGAAATCAACGCCCCCAAAATCATCCCCTTCGTCGTATTGCTGCTGCGGCTACGTTGATGAAGCCTCTAACCGAGCTGCTCAATCAAACCTATGATCAGCCTGATTGGGCTAAAGCAATCGTTAATCATCTGCTTGATCAAGACGATCAGACTATTCATGATGCTCTTCAGGTTAAAACAGCCTTTATCGGCAAAAGTAGACTACAGACACTTGTTAACAACGTCATTGCGCCTTATTTGATTTTGACCAATAAACTGCCCGTTGACAATCTGCTTACCTTGCCTCAAGAGGAAATCTCCTCTACTCAAAAAGAGATCACGCAACGACTCACTGCCAATGATCCTGATCTGCTTGCGCAAATCCCTGCTACAGGGCTTATTCAACAAGGCCTCCTGCAAATCGCTGCAGACTTTTGTCACAATACGCGCACCCTCTGCAACAATTGTCCCATTGCCTCGTTTTAGAGGCTTGCTAAGCGTCTGCATCGCCTTGACAGAACGGCCTAACTTGGTCGATCGATGAGGCGTGGCAAGCCGTCATAACGAGACGATCGATGCCTAGAGCAATGCCTGTCGAGGGGGGCATCGTGGCGAGGTCGTGGAGAAAGGGTTCGTCAAGAGGGTAAGTGGGCAGGTTGTAGGATTGGCGCATGGCGATGGCTTCAATAAAACGTTGCCTTTGCAGCGCGGGATTGGTGAGCTCGCCGTAACCATTGGCAATCTCAATTTGTCCAATGTAGGCCTCGAAACGTTCGGCGACGCGGGGATCGACTGGATTGAGCTGGGCGAGTGCGGCGGCTTGTGCGGGGTAGTCGGTGATATAGGTGTAGCCGTCTAGGGGGAGGTTAGGCTCGATCTTGGTCGCCATGTCATAGTCGAAGCGGTCTTCATCCCACGATTCGAGGGGATCCCAGCCCGCATATTGCAGGTAGAGAGATTGGACAGACCTGTGTGTGAAGGTGATGGAGGGGTCATCGAGTACGTAGCGCACGAGGGCTTGGACATCATCATAGAGCGCAGCAATGGATTGGTTGGCGCGATACCATTCGATCATGGTGAATTCTGGATTGTGCCGAGAGCCGCGTTCGCCATGGCGATAGCAGGGGCCAATCTGAAAGATCCTCTCTGCACCGTGGGCGAGGAGGCGCTTCATGTGCAGCTCGGGAGAGGTGCGCAACCAATGGTCGTCGCCAGCTGGCTCGGGCTCGAGAAAAGCCTCATTGGCTGGCGCGGGGATACGGGTAGGCGTTTCGACCTCTATAAAGTCTCTTTGGTAAAAGAATGCCCTGACTTGCTGGAGCACGTGGCTACGCTTGATGAGGTTGTCGAGGGGAATGGTTCCGGTGTCTGTGTTCATTGGGGAATGTAGAATGTAGAATGTTGGGCGAGGCGTAGCCTCGCAGAACGGCCTTCGGCCTTTTGGAACGGTCGCTGCGCTCCTTATTGGTGGGGCTGACAAAATGGTCAAAACGACCATTTTGTCAGCCTTTGTCTTTTTGATTGCGGCTGGGTGCCGCTTGTTTGCGCTGACTGCTCGCCACAGGCACTCTCTCTTACGCTGCAACAGCTCTGCGCTCTCAGCCTCTCTGCGGAAGACAATCTCGTAGGCTCCGCTGACTGCGGTCGTAGACCGCGACTAAGACTAGTCACTAAGACTACAGCGACGTAGTCGTCTCCGTGACTTCGAGAGCGGGGCAGACATCAAAGGCAAGGGTGCCTTGGGTGATGCCACCGCCACGTGAGGCGAGGCCGGCAATCATGGCGGCGTTGTCTCCGCAGTCTTTGGGGGCTGCGAGCAAAAGCTGGATGTGGCGTTTGGCGCAGAGCTCGGTGAGACTTTGGCGCAGTCGGCTATTGAGAGAAACGCCACCACCGATGCAGAGTGATTTGTAGGGGCGGTCTTTGAGTGCGAGTGCGATGCGATCAACCAGTGCACCAATGACGGCCTCTTGATAACAGGCGCAGATGGAGGCTGTGTCGTCGTCAGATTGGGGTGGGTTTTGCTTGACGTAGAGCATGAGGGCGGTCTTGAGGCCGCTGTAGCTCATGCACAGGTCATGACGTAAGCCAGGTGGCAGGGGATGATCTGGACGAATGCGGCCTTTGGGGAAGGCGATGGTTTTGCGTTGGTCCAAGGGAATGGTCTGCGCAAGCTTGTCAATGAGTGGGCCACCGGGGTATCCGAGGCCGAGGAGCTTGGCGGCTTTGTCGAGGGCTTCGCCAGCGGCATCATCGAGCGTTTGGCCGATGAGGGAGTATTCTCCAAATGTGGGACAGTCGACCAGGCAGGTGTGCCCGCCAGAGACGCAGACTCCAAGCTGTGGATAGAGGTCAGCATCTTGCAGCTCTGGCTGCCGCAAGCGCACTGAGTGGAGGTGAGCTTGGAGGTGATTGATGGCGATGAGGGGTTTGCCAGAGGCGAGGGCAAGGCCTTTGGCTGCGGACCAGCCGACAATGAGCGAGCTGGCTAGGCCTGGTCCATAGGTGCCACCAATGGCGTCGATCTTGTCCCAGTAAGCCTGAGGAATCTGTTTGCCTGCAGCAATCGCCGCATCTGGGTCGGGATCAAAGGCGCGCAAGACGGCTTCGCGGATGATGCCTTGGACCTTCTCGATATGTGAGCGCGATGCGATCTCTGGGACGACCCCGCCGTAGGGTTGGTGGAGGGGTACTTGACTAAAGATGACTGAGCTCAGGACGGTGTGTCCGTCTTGAACGACTGCAGCTGCAGTTTCATCGCAGCTGCTCTCTATACCTAAAACAATCATTTGGAGGCCTTGGTTTGCTTGAGCTCGATGACGATGTTGGCCATCGATGGGTGGGCGAGCTTTTTATTCATGTCCAGAAGTGCGGGGTAGATGATTGGATCAATGGTGCCCGTCTGTGGATTGTAAGTTGTGATGCAGGTGAGGCGGATTTGACCAGAGGGTATGGTCTCTTGAGTCCACTTCATTGAGAATACCTCTGCCTCGGTGTGCTTGGCACCGGGGAGGGGATTGGTGGGGATGATCCAGTGAATATCGCTGGGCTTCATGAGGATGCGAGAGGTTTCAGCGGGCAAGATCCACGTAGTGGTTTGGGTGATGGGCTCTGAGTGGTGGCGGGCGAGGGGGGACTTGCGCGTGACACCACGGATGGGGAAGAGCTTTTTCATGAGCGATTTTACGGGGATGGTCATGATGGCACTGGTTTGATCCTCTGTGGCATCCACTGCAGCATAGTTGGGCACGCTGACTGCCAGATTGGTCAGGCCTGGGTAGACTGTATGCTGCACCTCATAGGTGTCGACAATCTTGGCTCCTTGCATCTCTTGGTTGGCGAGGGCCAATTCGTGTCTGCGGCGGTCTTCGGGTTGCATCTGGCTATAGGTTTGGTTGAGCGAGGTGAAGGCGGTGCCGAGGAAGGTTGCTCCCGTTATGACAATCGCCGAACCATCTGCCTTGAGTGCGACGTGGCGGGTTTGCTGGATTTGGTTGGGGCCGACTGCTGAGATGGTTTTTTTGAAGGCCTTTTCTTTGGTGCCGTGGTCGATTGCCCAGTAGGGGTGCCCAATGAGTGATGAGGTGCCTAGCTGGCTGTATTCATTGCCATCGCCCACGAAGTAGGTTTGGTCATTGGCGTCGTCCTCAACTTTGACCAATGGGATGGTGAAAAGCTGAGCAGGGCTGTAGGCTTTGCTGTAAGCGATTGAGGCAGGATCCTTGGTGCCAGCAACAAAGATGATCTCGCTGTCGATGTCTGCAGCATCATAGAGGGCGGTCAAGAGGAGGGCTCGGTCGATATCGTTGCCATAGCCGTCTGTGAGCGTTTGGGTGGGCGAGGAGAGCGTCCATGGGGGGAGACTCCAGAGCGAAGGGCCCGCGCCGCGGATCTTTTGTGCGACAAAGTCGCGGATGGCGACAATCTGCTCATAGGAATTGAGGTCTTTGGTCAAGCGCTTAGCGAGAGCTGTGATCGTTTCATTGTCTTCAGCTTGGTCGAGGGTGGCCTCGATGGAATCGATGAGGGCCGCGCGATCGCGATTAATCAGCTTGTGATTGGCAGTGAAGCGAATGGTGGGTAGGTACCATTGACCAGCGGGGGTGGCCTCTTCGCGAGGGAGGGCATCGATCGTTTTGCAAGACCAAGAGTGGATGGCCATTTCGTCGGTGGTTGTATAGGTATACTTGATCGATCCAGTAGGGTCATTGATGACAGAGGGCGTGTAGCTATCATTGAAGGCGAGAGGTACTTTGATCGAAAGCGAGAAATTATTGATCGGAGTTAGGCCAGCTGGGGTCATCTGGTAGTTAAATGCACGACTTTGCTTGATGTGGCGCTCGGTAGCGTAGTGGGTCGTAGAGCCGACCTCAACGCTGGGCAATGCCACGACCATGGTCTTGGCGACTGGATAACGCGGTGCGCCAGCAACCCAGTTGGCATCCATGATGTTGATCTCTTTGTCGGTGACGAGATTTTTTTTGCCGGCTGTGGTGACGTAAACATCGGTGACCGTAAAGGTTTCGTTCTTGGGGGTGTAGGAGAAAAAGAGCTCGGCATTCTCCTTCTTGCCCGTGTAGGTGAGGATTTTGCGCGTTTGGGTGCCGGCGATGGAGTAGGCTGTCGGTGAGGTCAGCGTGATGTCGATCTTGGACTCGAGGATCTCAGAGTCTGCGCTTTGGGCGAGGGACTTTTTGAAGAGCGGCTTGCGCTGGGAGTCTTGTTGAACCGCTGCGACCGACTTTTGGAGGGCTTGGTAGTCTGCCGGCGTGTAGGTCATTTTGGTCAAAGCCAATCGGCTCTTGGCGACGAGCATTTGCTTGTCTGTGTCGATCTTGGTGCTTCTGGCATAGGTGAATCCCGCCGAATCAACCTGCTTGTCTGAGGGGAGGTAGATCGATTTACCGAGTGCATCAAGCCCCTTAATCGAGAGTCCTTCACGTACCTCGGCGGTGGAATTAAGCGTCATGTCAAAGCGTCGCTTATCTAGCGAGAGGCTTTGTAGTAAAAAGTTTGCATAGCCAATACGGCTTGAGAGCCAGGGTAGGCGAATCATCGCAGTGCCATCATCATTGATCACTGCAAAGTCGGGAATGGTGGCTTTGATAACCAGCTTGAGGGGCTGGGTCATATCTTGGGGATTTTTAGGCGTGACGGTGTAGCTATCGAGCGTAGCACCGGGCAATGTCCCTCGCACCAAGCCATCGAGGATGCGGCGCTGATCGGCGGGTTGGTTGTCGATGAAGATCGAACGGTAGATATTGTCATTGATTCCCAAAAAGGTCATCTCAGAGGTCAGGCTAAGGGAGTTTTCGGGCGAAAGGGTTGCGGTGGTCTCGATGTAAACTTCGTTGGATGAGGCTGGAAGCACGGGCGAACGCATCAACGTGGCACCCTCTGGCATGGCGACGAGGTAATTTGAGTCTGCCAGATAGGCCGGAAAAAGGTCGCGAGTCGTTTCGTCGGTTGTATCCATCAGCTGCAAGGAGCCGTCAGGACGGCGCACTGCTGTGATGGCGTGATTGAAAAAGGGCGTGGGCACTTGGGTATCAAGCTTGGTGCCGGCGTTGAAGATGACGGGATAGGCCTCGAAGCCTGCAAGACGGAGCATCTGTACGAGCAAAAGGGCCTTGTCGCGGCAGACGCCATAGCGATTGTTAAAGGTCAAGGTCGCATCGTGGGGTTCTAGACCAGGGGCGGTGTCTTCGGCAAAGATGCCCATGTAGCGAATCTCTTGAGAGACAAAGGTAAAGATCGCCTTGACGCGGTCGTCAAAGCTTTTGGCCTTGGCGGTTAATTCCTTAACCTTGGCCTCCATGGCGGGATTTGAGTCTAGGTGGGGGGTACATAGATTCCAGTACCACTTGGAGAGAGCTTCCCAGCTATCGCCAGAGCTAACAATGATGCGCTGGACTTGCGTGTAGAGGGTGGGCATCGCGGGCTCTTCAAAGATCTGGTCGATGTCGCGGGCTTGCCAAGTGTAAGAGATGCGGCCGTCAGGGAGGGCCTTCTTGTGTGAGACGATAGGGCTCTTGGCGTTGGGGTTACGAATGGCGATATGCTTCAGCGGCATGTCCGCAGGACCAATGATCTCATAGCTCGAGCGCAAGATCGGCATGGTGTACTCAAAAATACCAATGTTGGCATAAAAGTCCGGAATACGGGTCTTGTGCTGCTCTTCCTCGGTCGCAATGTAGACAATGTCATTGATCTTGAGATCGGGAATGTTGATCGTGAGCTGCTTATTCTTGTCAGAATAGATATTGGCGGCCATGGAGCTATTTTCTGTGGAGATAGATGCGGCCTTTTTAAGGTCGATGATGCGCACGGCGCCATCTGGGGAGATGACCTTGACTGCCACTGGCTTGACGCGGGTGTAGATCTCCATGTAACTACGGGAATAGGTCGAGGACTCTTTACGGCCGCGTTCGGTTAAGATCTTTTGATAGCTCTCGGTAAAGTCTTTGGAGGTGCCATCCTTAAAGTAGGTGGCGCGGGAGTTTTCGATGAGGCTGACCACATCGGCATTGGGGTAGTTGGCCAAGGTCGCCTGTTTGGACAGAGCATCAAGCTCTTTGACGGCCGATTCAATGGTCCAAGGCTCTGGCTTTTGGTCAATTTGTGCGTGGCCCAAGGTTACAAAACCAATGAGTGAGAGGAGAATGAGAAAATACTTCATAGTAGCCCTTTCGATTAGAATTGGCTAATACAATAGCATATTTGTGATAAAGATTCAATCCAAAAAGTATCTCCAATGACAACTATTGTATAAGGATATGGGGAAAGTGCTGTCGGTTGGGGATTTTGTGGTGTGAGGCTTAGTGAATGACACCAAAAGAGGTGATCGCATTGGCAATCGATTGGGCGCTGAGTTGGATCTGGGAGTCCTCTTGATAGAGGGTGGTAATTGCGGGATTGGAGATGAAGTTGCATTCGAATAAAACCATGGGGACTTGGCAATCTCTTAGCAATTTGAAGTGCGCATGGCGAATGCCCCGGTCGGCAAAAAGCGTTGACTGAAGAAAGGTGTGATGGAGGATAAACGCCATCTGTGTGCTACGCATGAGATGGGCGTGTCCAGCCAAGGGCGGTTTGTAGCCACAGATGGTGTCAACACTGCTGGGGGCATTAGGCAGTGGGAGTGTGTAGGTCTCTACCCCGTGGGCACTGCGGTTGGCTGACGCGTTAAAGTGAATGCTCATGGCGTAGTCTGGCTTGAGACGATTGATCAGTGCGACGCGCTGAGATAAGGAGAGCACTTGATTAGGATTGGTGCGGGTGAGGGTGACGGTGATTGTCGGGGCTTGCTGCGCTAAGAGCTGCTTGACGCGCTGGGCCACTGTGTAGGTCAGGGTCTCTTCTTGTAAGAGGTTGCGATAGGAGCGAGCTCCAATATTGCTGCGATCATGCCCAGCGTCGATAACGATATGAAAGGCTTTGGGGGCGGCTGGGGGGGGGGCAGAGTGTGCTGCGATAGCACGTTTGAGCGACGCAAGACCTGCTTCTACGAGTGATTTGTCTGCTTGGTTTTGCTCGGGTGCGGGGAAGTTGAGAAAGTAATTCATCCCATAGACGCTCGATTGGCGTCCTTGGTTGGGCGTATTGATGTGGCGTTGTTGCTGAGGGGGGGGATCATTGCGGCAACCCGTCATCCCAAAGAGGGTGACGATGAGTGCGATGAGTAGGAGGAGGGGTTTGACAAGAGACATGATCACCTATAAAAAGATCGGTGCGCTAGAGAAAGCGCACCGATTGTAATGAATTATTCGCCACGGACGATTGTCGTCGAGGAGGAAACAATACCCAAGATGTTGCTCATCTTGTAGTCAATGCTGTGCACCTTGGTGATGCCGCCTTGCTTCATTGCTGCGCCAATGCTGTCATCGCCTGTGCAGACGAAGAGGACGCCTTGGGTGGAGGCTTCGCCAGTCTTTGTGGGCTTGACATCATTGTCAACAAAGCCATCAGAGGTGACGACGTTTTGGGCGACGGAGGCCATGATCGGGAGGCGCTTAGGATGGGCGCAACCAACGAGTACGAGGCCGAGGGCGAAAAGTGCGCAAGCTGATGCGATTTTCATGATGTGTATTCCTTTTTTGGGGGTGTTTTTGTTAGCAACGAATTGGTTGGATTCGTTGAGAAAGGGTTACGGTTTAATGCGCATTTTCGGGAATGGAATAAAGTAATCCATGGGCTGCGCTTTGAGAAAGGTCTGCATAGGGAAGTAGATATTGGGACCATAGGAGGCACTGACGGCATCGAGCTTAGCCAGCGAATCGTCCGAACCCGCCTCCATGACGCACATTCTATCGGCCGACATACCCAAGCCACAGACGCGAGCAAAGGCTTTCATCGTGCGCTTAACAATGCGTGTGGTGAGGAGGGGGGCGTTGGGCTTATCTGCGGTCAAGTCATTGATGTTTACTGCGCAGTAGCGTCCAGGCACTGCAACGAATTGAGGCGTTGTGGGGGACTTTTCAATCGAAATGATCAACCGTTGTGCGCCATAGAGGTCTGCGCAGGCGAGCTTGTCGACGACAAGCTTGGCGGTCGGCGATTGTGTGGCTGCCTGGCAATCGGCACGTAGATTCATCTTGCTGAAAAGATTGACGATCGAGATGGTTTGCTTGTCGGTCAAGGCCTTGGATTGATTGAGGATGAGGATTGTCGAGGCTGGCTTTTTAGCCGTCGGCACCAGGCCAATGGCCTTGGTGGTTGCCATGGGTGCTGGGGCAATCGCATAGGCTGAGAGGGTCAGCGCACAGACGAGGAGGAGGGGGAGGGTCTTTTTCATGGTCAAGTGTCCTATTGCTTGTTGGGGGTGAGAATCATAAAGGTGGGCAATCCCTTGACATCAAGGGTGTTGAGATGATCGGCAACGCCTGGATCGGTCATCGATTCGCATTGGACCTTGACAAAGATAAATTTGTCCATTTCTGCCTCGACCTTGGGATCGACGAGGGTCGTCTTGGCCATATGTATGCAGCTCTTGCACCAAGTCGCCCAAAAATCAAGCAAAATCGGCTTGCCTGTGGTTTGGGATTCTTTGAGGGCGGCTTGCCAACCTGCCACATCCCCAGCTACGATCCCGTCATCGTGGGTTTGGACTGGCTTAAACCCTTGGTAGGCGAGCCAGCCATAGTACGCTGCAAAGATCAATACCACGACACCAAAGATCTGCTTGACGCGCACCATCCACATACCCGGTTTGGGCAAGAAGCTCAAGCCTGCACCTGCAATTGGCCAAGGTAATGCCATGCCTAAGCCGAGGATAAAGGGCAAGCACAGTGCAACCCAATCACCTGCTGCGTAGTAGGTCGTGGTCAAGAGCAAAACTGCGATGAGCACGGGTGCCACACAAGCACCTGCTAAGAGTGCGCTCATTGCGCCTGCACCAAAGACTGGAAGCAGGCCTTTGCCTGTCGCTCCACCCTTTCTAAAGCGTGTAAAGTCGATCATCAAGACATCAAAGAGCGCCAAGCTCAGCACGACAAAGATACCACAGATTGCAAGGCTAAACCATGGTGAAGACTGCAACGTGCCAAAGGCACTTCCTGTTAAGACCGAGAATAGACCGAGCGAACCATACGCAATTGCCATACCCGCACCATAGATCGCCCCACGAAAAGCACCCATAGCTCGGTTGCCCTGTGCTGCGCCTGCGCCAATGATCGCCAAGTTGAGCGGGATCACGGGCAAGACACACGGGGTCAAGTTGAGCAAGATTCCGCCAACAAAGACAATCAAGATCACCATCCAGAGGCCTTTTTCCTTAACGAACCTCACAGGGTCGGCGGTGAAAGAGAGCTCTTGGGATTGGGTGTCGGTCATAAACGCGATAAATTCATCGACACTCTTTTCGCCAGAGATACGACGAACGGCAAACCCTTCTGTTGTCCACGGGGATTGTGTCTGAGTCGCTCCTCGATCTAGTTTGACAGGAGCTACTGCGGGCTGGTTCTCCAGTAGTGTCTTGAGTGCTGCCGGGGTGAGAGCCGTGACCTTGCCATCTTGAATAGTAAAGGAATAGGAGACCGGCATACGGCACGATTCTGTTTCACAACCTTGATAGGCTAAAGAAAAGATCAAATCCGCAGAGGCTTCGTAGATAAAGGTTGCGCGCTTCTCATAGCTCATCATGCCATTGTAGTCAATGGCTGTAGGCGATTGGACCGGCTTGATCGACCCCTGGAGAGCCTTGACCGCAAAGCCATCTTGGTAGACGTGCTCGCCAGGGTCAAGCTTAAAGTCGATGGTGAGCGTGGTACCTTTGAGCGAGAGCTCGGGGTAAAAGGGGTCTTGGCTCTGCGCCCAAAGACTACCCGAGAGGGTGATTACACACAGCAGGAGGAATGATTTGAGGTGTTTACGCATGGCATATCTACTTATCTAGTATTTAGGCACGAGGCCTGTTTTTTATGTTCGCCACCAAGCGAGGAATTCCACATTCCCCTCTGGACCCAGTAGCGGTGAGCGTTCCACGCCGAGCCAAGTCATGCCAAGCTCCTGCGTGCCAAACGTTTTGATCATTTCGACGACTTGCTGTCTAACAGCCTCGTCTTGTACGACTCCATTGGGGACTTGCTCTCTACCTGCTTCAAACTGTGGCTTGATGAGGGAGATGATTTGTGACCCTGGAGCCAAAACAGCTTTCATAGGCGGTAAGATGAGCTTGAGCGAGATAAACGCCACATCTGTCACGCCAAAGGTCGGCGTCTCGGGGAGATCTTCGGGCACCATATACCGCGCATTGTACTGTTCTTTGACCCAGACTCGAGGGTCGCTGCGTAGCTTGTAGTGCAATTGGTTGGTGCCGACATCGACAGCCAAGACCTTTGTTGCACCATGTTGGAGGAGGCAGTCCGTAAAGCCCCCCGTCGATGAACCCACGTCGATACAGGTTTGCCCAGTGACGTCAATATCAAAGAGATCAAATGCACCTTGGAGCTTTTCACCGCCACGGCTGACAAAGCGAGGCTTGGAGGCAAGCGTGAGGGTGACATCATCGGGATACTTATGACCAGACTTCGTGGACACTTGATCATTGACGCGCACTTCGCCTGCCATGATTAAGCGCTGAGCGAGCTCTTTGCTCTCCACAAAACCTCGCATGACAAGCAGGGTGTCGAGACGTTCTTTAGCCATGACTTCTCTCCTCGAGTAAGGTTTGAGCGACGCTGTCGACTACCTGGAGCCAGTTCGAAAGGTCGGCTTTATTGATGCTTTCTTCGGCCGAGTGATTGCCGCCAGTTGCGAGCAAAATCGGCACGACCGTAGCCGTTGAGCCTGCCATGGGAAAAGCTCTGGCATCGGTTCCTGAAAAGTTGTAAACCTCGAGCTGTAAGGGGCAGTTCTTGGCTTTGCAAGCGGCTAGGAGACGGTCACGTAGTGCTGGGCTCAATACGACCGAGGCATCGCTCATCGTTAAGACTGGGCCTTGACCAAAGGACACCCCTTGCTCTGCATTGGTGTAGGTGACATCCAGTGCCACGACCACATCGGCTTGGCATTGATGCGCCAATACCGCCGCACCAAATCCCGTCATCTCTTCAAGCGCAGTCGCAGCAACAATGACATCATACTGGTCGGTAATGGGTGAGTGATCTTCCATAAAATAGGTCGCAACAGCCGCACAGCCTATACGATTGTCGAGAAATGGCGAGTAGATTGTCTCCTCGTCCTCGCGCCAGTTGGTCTGCCAAGCGATGCGATCACCCAGCTGCACGCCCGTGTCTGCGGGTATGTCACAGCGATAGGTTGCATGACGATCGTTGGCTTCATCTTCACTCAAAGCATAGAGTATACCAGAGTAGACCCCAGTGGACGTCTTGAGCGAAATAGCCGTATCCTGTTTAAGCGAGGGGCCGCCGAGCGCAATGACACCTATCTGCTGACCGTCGCGGAGCTCCGAGACAATGTAGCCTGGAGAATCTGCATGTCCACAAATGAGCAGACGCGGCTTTTGGGTCAAGGGCCGATGGGCGATTAGACAATAAGTCCCAAGCTCTTTGACTTGGAGGGATTGCTCTTGCCAATACCGCTTGAGCAGAGCAAATACTTCCCCCTCGTCACCTGGAGTGGCGTGGCAGAGGCAAAATTGCTGGAGGGCATCAAGTAAAGACATCTGATTAATTCTCTTTTGCAAGGCGATAGTAGTGGAGAAAGATCTTAATGATCTCATCCTGCGTCACGTCATCAAGTTTGTAAGACGCATCGTCATTGCGAACGGACGTTTCGTACGAGACATTGCGCCCATTACGGCTGATGCGCACATGGACTTGCGGTAGGATGCCGTCATTGACACAGAGCTTTTCGATTGAAAAGGCAATCTCCTCAATGACCGCATCGCGATAAACCGAGATGAGGGCAGATGCGGGGGCATTGCGCACACGCGCATCGCAACCAAGACGCTTCATCTCGGTTGCAATCTCGTTAAATGCAGGAAGAACCACGCGCTTTAAGAATGACTCAAAGTGGGCTTGTTCGCGTTCTGCTCGAGAATGTAGCTTACTCGTAGCAATGATTTCTTCTAGTTCGTTTTTCCATTCCATCTAGTTCATACTCCCTCTCAAATCGGTCTGCCTAACTCGCAACCGTTTCCATACACTAAGACTCTTTCGGAGGCTCCACCTCCGCCACTAGCGTTAATCATCAAGCGTGTGGACCAATAGTCCCGACCGCAGCTTGGGTTCAAACCAGGTGCTCTTAGGTGGCATGATTTGATCAGCATCAGCAATGTCCATCACCTGGCTCACCGATACCGGCACCATAGAGAAAGCCACCGCATCACGACCACTATCGACACGCGAAACGAGCTCAGCTGTGCCACGGATGCCACCAATAAAGGAGATGCGCGTATTGGTGCGAGGATCATCGATGCCCAAAACGGGAGCGAGCAAACGATCCTGCAAGACCGAAACATCCAAGCTACCCACCGGATCATTTTGAGGAATATCCCAAGCGAGCGTGTACCAGTTTTGGCTTAGATACATGCGGCAAGAGCCTGCAGCGGTTGGCGTGCCATCTGTGGCAGCGGTAACGGTAAAGAGCGTTTTGACCTGCGCCAAAAATTCATCCGCAGAGAGCCCATTAAGATCGGCAACGCAGCGATTGTAGGGGAGCACCTTGAGCTGATCTTCTGGGAAAAGCACTGCCAAAAACCAATTGTAAGATGCCTCTGGGGTTGGTGTAGCCTCCTGCTTGCGGCGTTCTAAACCTGTACGGGCAGACGCTGCTGCACGGTGGTGACCATCTGCAATGTAAGCCAAGGGAATCTGCTCAAACGCTTGAATCCAGCGTGCGTTGTCACCTGGAACCTGCCACACCGTGTGACCGATACCATCGACAGCAACAAAATCGTAGAGCGGTTGAGTTTGCTCGACCTCAGCCATCATTGCGGAGACTCCCGCGACATCACGATAGGTTAAGAATACTGGCCCCGTGTGTGCTCCGACCAATTGACAGTGGCGAGTACGATCGTCTTCCTTATCCTGACGGGTCTTTTCGTGTTTGCGAATGATGTTATTCAAGTAGTCGTCGATGTGACAGCAGACGACGAGGCCAGATTGCATATGCTCGCCCATCTTTTGACGATAGACATAGAGGGTTGGGGTCTCCTCTCGCAAGATTGTGCCATTGTCCTGGAGTTGCTTTAAGTAGGTTGCACCTGCTTGATAGACACTATCGGCATAGGGATCGGCTCCTTCGGGTAAGTCAATCTCAGGACGAGAAACGTGCAAAAAGCTCGCTGGATTGCCTGCTGCTAAAGCTTTGGCTTCTTTGGTGTCGACGACATCGTAGGGGACTGCTGCGACTTGCGCTGCTTGAGCAGCAGTCGGGCGAAGGGCGTGAAAGGCTCGAATTTTCATATGTGATAAGTCCTATTTCTATTTCATTTAAATAATAAAACCGGATGCGATTGATCTTGCATCCGGTCTCTATAGACGTGATTACACAAGTTTGTGCATCACAATCATTCATCCATGTTTCAATTAGCTTATTCTGCGAATTGGAAATTGAGGATGGGGAAGAATGGCACGCGAGAGCCACGGATGACGTTGATCAAACCGATTTGGTAACCATAGATGCTTTCGGTGCGATTGATCAAACCAATTTGGAGACCGCGAGTATCGTCAGAGATATTGATGCCGCCAACTTGCAGACCCTTGGTCACGCCGTTGTGGTTCCAAAGGCCCACTTGCATACCAGTCAAATCACCAGCGGCATTACAAATACTCACTTGCAGAGCTGCTGCACGATCGACGACGTTGTTCAAAAACGCACTAACCTGCAAACCGTAGACATTGACAGCATCTCCACCGAGGGAGACATCCAAACCTGTTAAGGTTTCGCAGTTCCCCCAAATGCTCAAGCGCAAGCCGACAATGTCGACATACTCAGAGCCACGAAAAGACAGTGCCACTGGTGAGACCACCTTGTCAGCAGCCAAGCTTGTACCAGCTAATACAACCATTGCGAGAAGTGAGATAATCATCTTTTTCATTGTTAGAGAACCTTTTTTAGTCAGTCTAATAAGTAACCTATTTTTGATCATAGGAGTAAATTGTATTGAGTTTACGGTCACAACCACCAAGAAGTGCTGTATCACTCACTATCTGGATAACAATATACTTAATATCGGGTGAGAAAGCAAGTAGAAAATCTTGAAAAGACCGCTTTTTTGCATCATTCAGCCCGCATCTGGGCTATTTCATCCATTTTGACCACCATTTACACCCCAGCTATGCTCCGTTTGACGGTCGCCACGCTCCCCGTCATCCCCTGACCGCCCACACCCCTGACTCGGTCTCCCTCCCCAAAATCAAAAGCCCCGCGGTAACCGCAGGGCTTGAGTGGATTCTAGTCGGGAGCGTAGCGAGCGTTCCAAGCGGCGCCGCCGCCTCCGCCTATTTTGCGCCGATTGTCGCCTTGATACGACGAACGCCAGCAGACGAAGACTCTTCCTTTTTGATCTTAAAGGAAACCAAGTCTCCCGTATTGGAGGAGTGAGGGCCACCACAGACCTCCTTAGAGAAGTCACCCATGGTGTAGACCTTGACCTGTTCGCCATACTTCGCGGCAAAGAGAGCCGTCGCACCTGATTCACGGGCTTCTTCGATGGACATGGTTTCGCAAATGATCGGGAGCTTGCGGTTGATCTGCTCGTTGACGATAGCCTCAACCTCAGCGATCTGTTCCTTGGTCATCTTTTCGGGATGGCTAAAGTCAAAGCGCAAACGCTCAACCGTGATATTAGAGCCCTTTTGATTGACGTGTTCACCCAAGACGACTTTGAGTGCCTTGTGGAGCAAGTGTGTGGCCGTGTGCAAACGGGTTGTCTGCTCAGAATGATCCGCCAAGCCGCCCTTAAAGGTTGCCTCTCCCTGCTTGGATAGTGCTTTGTGCTTCTCAAACGCCGCATCAAATCCAGCCTTATCGACTGAGAGACCAGCCTCGTCAGCCAATTCAATCGTCATCTCTAGCGGGAAACCATAAGTGTCGTAGAGCTTAAATGCCGTGCGGCCGCTGAGCTGCGTTTGACCATGTTGGGTCAAAGCGGTTGCAACCTTAGTGAATTCTGCACGACCTGCGTGGAGGGTTTTTTCAAAACGCTGCTCCTCGGCAGTCAATTCACCGATGATCATATCGCGCTTTTCGAGGAGGTCACTGTAAAAGTGCTTGTAAGTCGTCAAGACGATGTCCGCAAGCGTCGCGGTAAAGCCCGTAGGCAGCCCCAAATCCTTTGCATAGCGTACCGCACGGCGGATTAAACGGCGTAAGACATAGTTCGCACCCATATTACCTGGCTTGATTCCTCCCTTGGGATCGCCCAAGATAAAGGTCGCTGTACGCATGTGGTCAGCGATGATGCGTTCAGCATGCGTGCGCTTCTCAGCATCAAGCTCGATCGTGGTCAATTCACGGATCTTATCCATCATGGGCGCAAAGAGCTCGGTGTCATAGACTGTGTCATAGCCATTGATCATGCAGATCGTACGCTCAACACCCATGCCCGTGTCGACGTTGTGCTGGCTCAAAGGTACAAACGTCCCCTCTGCAGTCTTATTGTACTGCATAAAGACATTGTTCCAGATCTCGATAAACTTACCGCAGCTGCATCCCGGGCAGCATTCAGGACCACAGGCAGCCTTACCCGTGTCGATGAACATCTCCGTATCAGGGCCACAAGGACCCGTGGTGCCAGCCGGCCCCCACCAGTTGTCCGCACGACCCAGACGATAGATATGGCTAGCATCAAGCCCCTGGTCGATCCAATGCTGCACAGCCTCCTCGTCAGCAGGAATGCCCTCTTCGCCAGCAAAAACCGTCACGTGTAGATTGTCCTTATTAAAGCCCAAGACCTTTGTCAAGAACTCAAACGACCACGCAATCGCATCTTGCTTAAAGTAGTCACCTAAAGACCAGTTGCCCAGCATTTCAAAAAACGTCAAGTGCGAGCTATCGCCCACCGACTCGATATCGCCCGTACGCACGCACTTCTGCACGTCTGTTAAGCGCGTACCTGCCGGGTGCTTTTCTCCCAAGAGATAGGGCACCAAAGGATGCATACCTGCAGTGGTAAAAAGAACAGTCGGGTCATTTTCAGGGATCACTGAGGCACCAGAGATAATCGTGTGGCCCTTAGACTCAAAGAAATTTAAATAAGAATCACGCAGCTTGTCTGCAGTTAGCTTTTCGCTCATAACAATAGGCTCCATAAATAGAAGGTCGATATAAAAAACGGCGTATATGATACACCTTATTCCCCCAATAGTCAATCACAAAAGCGAGTCAATCCACAAAATAGTGCAGTTCGCTTACGCTCGCAAGGTAGGGGCGTTAGTGGCCTTAGGGAGAGATGTCACACGAGAGCAGGTCGCTCACGCTCCCTGCATGAGTGGATCGCAATTACCGCTCGCCCCCCTGACTTGATCTCCCACCCGCGACACCCGTCCCGTGGCTACGGGCCACCAAGGAGAGCCGAGCGCAGCGAGGCGTGTTTAGTGCGAGGCCTGACGAGTCGGGGTGATAGGGGCAGACGCCCCTATCACAGGCCTAGAGTAACGACGGCCACCATCCCCACCCACGCCTACGCTACCCACCCGCCGCAGGCACTCCTCTCTTACGCTGACTGCGAGCGCAACGCGCCTCTGTGCCCTCTGTGATATAATCTCTCTGGCAGTCCGTCGTCGTCCCCGCCGTCTTCCACCAAGAGGGAGCGCAGCGACTGTTCCAAGAGGCAGCAGGCCGTTCTAGGTGGCGCAAAAAAGGGCGCCTCCTTATCGGAAGCACCCTCTTGTAGTCGGAGACTGGAGATTAAGCCATACCGAGTTGGAAACGCTTAAAGCGCTTCACCTCGATGGTGTCGCCAGTAGCCTTTTCAGCGGCTTTGATCAAGTCGGTGATGGTCATTTTGGGTTCTTTAACGAACGCTTGATCGATCAAGCAGATTTCGGAGAAGAACTTCTTGAGCTTACCCTTGAGGATACCCTCGATCATGTTAGCCGGCTTGCCAGCCATTTGCGTAGCATAGACTTCCTTTTCGGTGTCGATGTCAGCTTGAGGCACTTCATCGCTGGTCAAGCAGCGAGGAGATGCCGCAGCGATTTGCAAGCAGAGGTCGTGCACGAGCTGAGTGAAAGCTTCCGCAGTCTTGGTTTCAGCCTTGGTGCAAGCGACTTCGACCAACACGCCAACCTTGCCACCCATGTGGATGTAAGATTCGACGACGCTGTTAGCTTCAGGGACGAAGCGAGCGCAACGGTTGATTTTGAGGTTTTCGCCCGTAGCAGAGATCAAGCCCATGAGCTCATCCTTTTGGGTTTCGGCAATGTTTTCATCGCCAGCAGCGACCTTGACAGCCAAATCCTTAGCGAATGCAATAAAGCGGTCAGTCTTACCAACGAAGTCGGTTTCGCAGTTCAATTCTGCCATACCCCAAGTACCATTATCGCCTTGAGCAGCGGTGATGATGCCTTCCTTGGATTCCTTATCAGCGCGCTTAACTTGGATCGAGAGACCCTTTTCACGAAGAATCTTGATTGCAGCTTCCATGTCGCCATCGGTGTCTTGCAAGGCGCGCTTGCAGTCCATCATGCCGGCATTGGTCGTTGCACGCAAATCGTTGATCATTTGAATGGTAATAGCCATTTTAAATACCTACTTTAATTAGAGAGTTTAAGAATATGTGAGAGCAATCAGAGACGCCGCATAGGCGTCTCTGATTGGCGTAATTACTCAGCGGATGTGGTCGCAACTTCAGCTTCAGCCTCAGCCTTAGCAGCAGCGATTGCATCTTGAGCAGCCTTAGCAGCAGAGCGACGAGCAGCGGGCTTAGCAGCTGCAGGCTTGTCGGTTGCACCACGGCGAGGTTGACGAGGCTTACGAGCAGTGTCTTCGCCCTTGTCTGCAGCCTTAGCAGCGCGTTGTTCAGCAGCAACCTTAGCTGCAGATGCGTCTGCATCCTTCAAGACACCAGCCAAAGCATCAGCGATGAGCTTGATACCACGGACAGAGTCATCGTTACCAGGGATCACATATTCGATCGGTTCAGGATCAGCATTCGTATCAACGATTGCGACAACAGGGATGCCCAAGCGTTGAGCTTCCTTGATTGCGTTAGCTTCGCGGCAAACGTCAACCACGACCATTGCGCCAGGCATCTTTTCCATATCAGCGATACCGCCGAGGTTTGCTTGGAGCTTGTCGAGTTCGCGTTGGAGCGTAGAAGCTTCCTTCTTGTGCACAGAGAGCACGCCATTATTGTTGCGAGCGATCGCTTCAATTTGACGCATGCGCTTCACTGATTTGCGGATGGTCACGTTGTTCGTCAAAGTACCGCCGAGCCAACGTTCAGTCATGAAGAACTGGTTGCAGGATTCTGCAGCTTCCTTGACAGCTTCTTGAGCTTGCTTCTTGGTAGCCACGAAGAGGACTTTCTTACCGCCTTCGACGACGCCACGGAGGAAATCTGCCGCTTCGTCAATCATGCCAACGGTTTGAGTCAAGTCGATGATGTGGATGCCATTGCGCTTGTCAAAGATGTAAGACTTCATCTTAGGGTTCCAACGCTTGGTCTGGTGACCAAAGTGCAAACCAGCATCGAGGAGGTCCTTCAGTTCAATCAAATGTGCCATAATGTGTATTCTTTCTTTGCTATTAGTGATTGTAATAATCTGCTTTTGAGATCTCCTAATTGCTTAAGATCTCTTCGCTTCGTCCCCCTGTCTACCACTCGGTAACAAAAAGACGCACAAAAGATACCATATCTCGCCAAATAATGCAAGGGCTTTTTAATGAGAAATGCGATTTTTTTCTCGTAAGGGCTCGCTCCGCTGTGCAAGTAGGCACTGTGCGAGTAGATCACTCCGCTGGAATGGTAAGACCCTTAGAGACCTACGCAGACTCTCCACTACTGCCGCCACCAAGAGGGCGCACTACGACCGTTTTCAAAAGGCCGCAGGCCCTTACAAGAGCGAAGCGTTACAAGTGCGACCGTTACAAGCGGCTACGCCGCCTAAATTCCTTGATAATTGTGCTTGACCTTTTCAAGTAATTATGGTAGCTTTTGTATTAATTCAAGTAACCAAGGGCTCGACAAGCCCAAACAACAATAGGAGTCAACTATTATGGATCTATCACGTCGTTCGTTTTCCGTCGCCATGGCCGCCACCACCGCAGCCCTTATGGCAGGCTGCAGCAAAGAGGAAATCGATGCCGCCGTCGTCGCCGACCTCAAAGCCGCTTATAATGGAGAGATGAACGCCTCCCAGAAGTATGCCTTTTACGCACAAAAGAGCCGCGAAGCCGGCTACCTCTCCATTGCTGCCTTCTTTAGCGCAGCCTCATTCGCCGAAGAGATCCACGCAGGCGCCCACGCCAAGGTCCTCAATAAGTACGGCCACGAAGCAACCGCCACCATCAAGCTCCCCGAATGGGTCAACGTCACCGAAGCCCTCAAGGATGCCATCAAGGGCGAAACCTACGAATTCACCATCATGTACCCCGGCTTCATCAAGACCGCTACTGATAAAAAGATGAAAGCCGCCATCCGTTCTTTCACCCACGCTCTCGAAGCCGAAAAGATCCACGCCAAGTTTTACACCGCCGCCCTCGCCAACCCCGAAGCCTGGAAAGCCAAAGGCAAGACCTTTTACATCTGCGAAGTCTGCGGTTTTACCACCGATGACCCCACCGTCAATACCTGCCCCTACTGCGCAGCACCCAAGAGCAAATTCAAGAAGTTTGACTAATGAAAAAATCCCTCGTCATACTTGCGCTTTTAGGCGCAGTCATTAGTGGGATTGCCCCCTGGGCCTACCTCACCGCCACCGGGATTGATGGTTTTTCCACCGATCCCGGCTACGCCCTGCTCATCTGGGGCCGCCTCGTCGGCATCATCGCCATGCTCGGTTTCCTCTGGCAGCTCCTCTCCATGGGCCGCAAACGCACCACCGATGCCCTCGGCAAAGCCCTCGTCATCAAGTCCCACCGCAAGCTCGGCCTCGCCACCCTCATCCTCGTGCTCCTGCACATTGGCATGATCGTCGCAGGCCGCGCCATCAGCTATGACCAAACGATTGGCGAAGTCATCACCGACTTCGTCTGTGACCAATCATGGGGCACCGTCACCACCTTGGGCATGGCAATCCTTGCCACCGTCTGGGTGACCTCCTGGCTCTTTGTTGCCAAGCGCTTGACCTACAAGCCCTTTAGCCACATCCACAAGCTCGCCTATCTTGGCATCCTCCTCATCTTTGGTCATCAGATCATGATGGGCATAGACTTCGTCAATTCACCAGCCTACATCGCCCTCTGGAGCACGCTCCTCGCGCTACCGATCCTCGATACCATCTGGTGCAAACTCAAAGCCTAGCCCAACAAAAAAAGCCCCCTCCGGCACAACCGCCAGAGAGGGCTTTTTTGTACCCATATACAATAGACTCCAGCTCACTGAGGAGGTAGTTGTTTACTTTTAATGGTTCGGAAGTATAGCCCCGGGGGCTCGCAAGCTCGCCCGCATCAAGCGGTTCGCTTCGCTCACGCAACAAGCATCAGGCAGGGCTCGCTGCGCTCGCCCGCATCAAGCATTGAGCTCACGGCTCCAAGCCGTAATCAGGCATAGCTCCGCGACCTTTTGTGGCTTCCCCTCCCCGCAGGTCCTACATCCCGTGGCCGTAGGCGACCCACGCAGTCCTTTTTGCGAACCTCATTTGGTCAAGACGAGACGCAGTCTCGTCGCTATGCCCTGCAATGAGCTCTAAGGCCGCAGGCCGCCAGCAGGGTATGGGTGGGAGGCGACCCTCGCCCCGCCGCCCTATCCCCACCTCGTCTAAATACGCAACAAGGAGGCACCATTAGCGAGCTCGCGAGCTCATGGCGCATCCCTTTTGCGTCTTTTGTGCCCCTTTGTGGTTAAAAAAACGCTACCTACGCTACCCCCAAAAAAGATCCCGTACGACTTGACCAAGCCACAACAGCCCATTTTACCCATTAAAATAGAAGAAGAGCCGCAAGAGATAAAAAAAGGGGGACGACGGCATCTGGCAGCCAACCATAGCGCATCCCCCACAGATTCAACTATCAAAGAACACGAGAGACACCCTAGCAAGAGCATTCAAAACGCCCCACACAAAAAAGCATCCCCCCATATATAGCAGAACTGTCCAAATAAAGCATTGATAAAGAATTTCACCCATCCAACACCCCCCAACTTATTTCAAAAGCACCCCAAATAACCCCATCAAAAACCAACCCCACAAAATAATTGCAGATTTTTAGGGCTCTTGTATGATTTTAGAGAGTCAGACATTTAAAAGGTAGGGGGCTCGCAACAAGCAACAAGCAGTTCGCTTCGCTCACGCAACAAGCATCAGGCATAGCGCCGCGACCTTTTGTGGAGCCCCTCCCCGCAGGCCCTACATCCCGTGGCCGTAGGCGACCCACGCAGTCCTTTTTGCGAACCTCATTTTGGTCAAGACGAGACGCAGTCTCGTCGCTATGCCCTGCAATGAGCCACTAAGGCCGCAGGCCGCCAGCAGGACATAGGTGGGAGGCGACCCTCGCCCAGGCGCCCCTTAACGGCTCCGCCACAGAGAATAGAATTGATCAAAGAGCTCCCTGTAACTAAACGCACAGCTCGATAGATGTGGCCAATCAACGACCCACCAGCGATGCTCCGCATCCCATACAGGCACCGACTGCCACGCTTGAGGCACCCCAGACGACAAAGCCTGAGCATAGTCCATGTACGTCCCACAACAGATCACCACCGTTGGCCGACAAATCGCCAGCTCACGCCGCAAGAGATCCACATCCCTTTGAGCAAAGACCGCAATCTCCTTACGGTCACTCGTACTTGAGCCAAGCGGCTTTTTCACATTGACATAGCCCGCATGGATATCAAAAGGCCTCGACTCGATTTCAGACCATTGAGGCACAGCATGACGATCGAGCTGCTCAATCACATAGCACATCATCCCCATCGTCCACCAAAAACGCCTCGATCCACCGCCACTTTGCGAAGAGTAATGCCCATCACGGATATCCCAAAAGTCCCCATACGACTCCCGCAGTAAGAAAAGCGGCCTCTCAGATTGGCCAAAATAGGTCGCCACATTGCCCACGATCCCATCATGCGAGACCCGTAGACCAGGATAGCGCACCGCCAGATCCTTTTCGATAGAGACGATACCCGACTGATAGTTTTTCATAGAGATCTCCTAACATTTATAAAGAAAAGCAGCGCTCCACAGAGCCCTGCTATAGTTTGTTAAGGAGCGTAGATGACTGCGTCATCGAGTTCCAGTGCTTGTTGCCTGATGCGGGCGAGCTTGCTCGCCCTCTTGTAGATTACCTCAAGGCAAGTCAACCGCCCTTTTGTATTCCCGGCCGCCCCCTGGGCAAGCCGGCTTTGCGATTGCGACAGACCCCGATCTGCGCCAAGGACACGGGAAAGTCCCCGCTTCGCACGAGACCCGCCTCCCCAGCTCCACGATCATCCGCCGCCCCGTCCAATGCTGACACGTCCCGCAGCACACCTTGTTGATATCAATCAAACTCGCCATAGTAATGAGTCCTTTACTTTATGAAACGTTGCTTTTTTTATAATACTAATTGCGTTTGAATTATTGAGAATTGCATTCAGGAAATTGTAAAGGTCAATTGTTTTTACTCTAAAATAACTGGGATGATAGAAAGAAATCACTAAACGATTCTCTGTACTATGGTATACAATGCCATAGTCTGTACCTTTCCAGAAAGATGAATACTTCGTGCAAGCTGTTTTCCAAAGGTTATAATCATTTTTTTTATATGGATTTTTTGAGTATAATTCGGCACTATTTACACCCTCGTTTTGCCAATACATGTTACGATAAATGTCAAAAACATGACGACCGCAACAGAATATTACGTGAGGATTAATCAGATCGATTTGCCTTTTAAGTAATGCCCATATCGGCTGAGATTTATGTTTTAGCCTTTTTTTATCAGTTGACTTTTGAGCTTCAACTTCTTTTATTAAATTGACATAGGCAATAGGTGTGAGTGCATTGCAATTATCCGTTGTGATAGTTTTGTCACCCGTAGCATGTCCTCCACGTAATAGAAAGTCTTCCGCAATACGTTTTAGCTTCGACAGTCTTTCCCAGAAATTTTTATACCCTCCAGGTGATTCGGAAGAGAGGGGTTGATTGTTTCCATCAACGCCCCTGGTTATATCGCAGAAACCTATTGTGCCACTTTCTTTTAGAAGGAAAAGGATGCGAATGTTTGCTTCGTAGAATGCACGAGGATCCCCTACAATGCCATCAGAAAAAAAAGACTGGTCGTCCTGGAAGTCTTTTAAGCTCTTTAAATCCTCTACACAACGACTAGGGCATATTGTTTTTATCATATACTTATAAATAGAGCATATTTGCTCATTATACGCATTGGTTAAATCGTCAACATTTTTTGATGTCATATATGCTCCTTTCATTTACTTAAAGAAACAGAATACCATGATTCTCTTAATCTATTTTTCAATCTCTAAGGGGGATTCAACAATGCTTTAAAGTTGAGGTGTTGGTGAATCACTCTTAGGAGAGTCTTCCTCGCAAATGATTTCTTGATCCAGTACCTCGCTCGTCTCAGGATCATTTGGCGAGCTCGGTTGTGGTTGTGTGGGTTGTGTGGGTTGTGTGGGTTGTGGCGCTGGAGTAGGCTCAGGTTTTGACTCAGGCGTAAGTGTGGGCGTAGGCGTCGTGGGCGTAGGCGTCGTGGGCGTAGGGATTGAGGGTGTAGGGGGCACATCTGGCTTTTTACGAGGTCGCCAATTCTTGAAATACCAGGCTGCACAAAGAGCTAGCCCGAAAATAGCAACCCACTTAAAAGCAGATGAGGCTTCTGTGGTTGCATCACCGATCACATTGAGATTTTTCCGTGGAAGAGGGTTGTTTTTGGGGTCTTTTTTATAGATTTCGATCTCAGCATCTGTTACTCGATCATCTTGATCTAGGGCTCGATGCATCCCTTGCTCTGCAACATTGATCCCCTTAACTGCAGCTGTGATGGTTGCGGCAGACAAGCCTGTCGCTAGGATTGTTCCAGGGGTAATCTTTTCGATGAATTTTGAGCCTAGTTTCTCGTAAGTATTGAAAAAAAGAATCTTTGTTGCAGGCGTATTTGCTTTTTCACCAAAAGAGATCACCTTGATCACTTCTTTCATAGGTTTGTCTTTTAAGATCATTAAGCCATTATCCCCATAAAGGCTTAGTATTTTGGCTGTAATACCAGGGGATCGTTCGAGTTTAGCAAATGCTTTGGGGCCAATTTTTTTAATGGTTGGCAAGAGGATTTTAGAATTCGCCATCACCGCTCGAATTTGTGCAGGATTGAGCTTGCCGCAAGCTTTTACGATATCATCACCATGCTTGACGGATTGTTCAATAGCCTCACTTCCACCATATTTCAAGACACGTATTAGGTCGTCGCCATAACGAGAGGCTAGCGAGGTGAATTTACCCGCATTTTTAGAGACCAACTTCATTTGAGTGGCTGTAAGAGGTCTGCAGAGTTTGATGAAATCATCCCCATGCTTAGCGGCTTGCTCTAGAGTCTCTACTCCCCCCTTAGCTAACACTTTGACAACATCATCTCCATATTGGGCGGTTAGTTTTGTGATTGCCTTTCTCGCAGCAACAGAGAGTGTTTTTTTGCCACTAGCTTTTAAGGCAACCTTGGCAGCATCGTCGGAAAAATGCCCCGCAACTTTTGCCCCGCCTTTGATCAATGCTCCAAAACCTGCGTGGAGGTTTAGGGTGAGGGAGATTGCGAGGATACAGCACATTAGTCGTGATAGTTTACTCATGGTAGTCCTTATCTTTTAAGAGAGGCGAGCTCTGCATTAATTTTTTGAAGTTGTTTAGTAATCGCATACTTACTTCTTGTCTTGAGTTGGTCATTATTGATTTCGAGAGATTTCGTGTACTTTGTCGCAGCTTGGATAACTGGAGTCATCGTCTTTTGTCTTTGCTCGTTAAGGGTGTCGTAGAGCATGACTTTTAATTCTCTAGGGAGTACTTTGTTCGCATCATATAAGTCATAACCAGTCCATGCAAGACTAGCTACCGTAATTGTGCCACCGATGATTTCTCCAATTGGCAAAGGCCCGTCTGCAACTGCGGCTCCTGCAGAAATTGCCGTGGATGTCGCAACTCTGGCGGCTGCTTTTGCAAAGAGTTTATAGATCAGCTTTACCGATTGTTTGATAAAGATTACCTCGATAGTTGCTCCAACCGATGCGATGACCTTGGCTTGTAATACGCCTTGCACTTGATCTTTGATTTGATCGACATCAATACTTTGTGGACGATAGGCTTGAGAAATACTGCCATCCTGTTCAAAAAACTCCCCTAGCTCAACGCCAAAGTCCGTACTTGACTTTTCTAATTCTGTTTGAAAAGCCAAATAGGCTGATTCGAGCCTACGAGCATTCTCTTCAAATGGTTTTAATAACTCGGGTTCGAGAACAGATAAGATGCCTTGTTCGACACGGTTAGAGCGGTTTTCATAGTTGGCGGTGTCCGCCGCTACACGATAGGTAAATGATACGCACTGTTTGAAACCACACATTTTATCTACCAGAGGCTCAATTCGTTGCTCGATGGTATCATAGCTAGTGCTTGCTTCGTTATAGTGATACATTAAGCGAGCAAGGGCTCTTTGGTTTCGAAGACGAAAATCACCCCACTTGCCGTCAATATAGGTGTTGCCTTTTTCCAGGTTGCGTTTTTGAGCCTCCAATTCACGAATACGCTTTTCGGTTTGATCGACAGCGTTGATCTGTTCGGAGTTTTCTTTTACGAGTTGATCCATTTCAGCTTTTGCCTTGGCAAAATTTGCGTCTACAGGAGCAGGCGTTTGAGACCTTCGCTCGGGCCGCTCAATCGAAGAGATTACGGCAATGGCGATTAGAATTACAACGAGCACCCAAAAGAAGCATCCCGCAGAGGACTTTTTAGGGGCTTGTGGCTGAGCTTCTTGGCCTTCTTGATTGTTCGAGTCTGTCATAATGTATCCTTTTAATGGGTTAATAGTCGTTTAGTAGACGTTTTACGGCCTTTTGAGAATATTCGCAACCTTGTTTGGCTGCTTTTTGATAGTAGTTCATGGCTGCGGGAAGGTCGCGCGGAACACCATTCCCATCTTCATAACACAAAGCTATGTTATATTGAGCATCTTTATGACCTTGGTCTGCCGCCATTTTCCAGTATTTTACCGCATTACGTTTGTTGTGGTTGTATCCCTTGGCGAACCAGTAGCAACACCCCAATGAGTACTGCGCACCTGCGTGCCCACGATTAGCCGCTTGTCGATAAAAGTCAATCGCCTTGTCTTCATTCTTGGATACACCTTGACCATGCTTATGCATCCAACCTAGAGAGTAAAGTGCATTAGGGTGGCGTTGTTTTGCGGCTTCGGAGAACCAATAGTATGCAGAGTCGTAATTCTTAGGGCAAGACTTACCGAAATAAAAATTCTCCCCCATCTGATTCTGAGCAACAGGATTGCCTTTGTCTGCCGCTTCATGTAGGTCTTCTTGTTCATTTGTTGAATAAATGGATTCTGCGGTTGAGAGTCGTATTTTTGCGTCTTCTATCCCCTGAGCGGCGGCTTTACGATACCAAACACATGCCTCATAGCGGTCGCGAACAACACCCTCACAACCGAATTCAAAACACTTCCCTAAATTATACTGTCCCCACGAGTAACCATTTTTTGCAGACTTGGCATACCAAACTGACGCTTCGTTGGAACTGCGTATCGTCCCTTGACCCTCCTCGTAAGCGAGACCGATTGCGTTTTGTGCATAGCTATTGCCTTGCTCTGCGGCCTTTTTGAACCACTTGAATGCTTCGGTGTAGTCTTGGGTAACACCACTCCCATCACGGTACATTGCGCCTAGATTGTATTGTCCCCAGGCTTCTCCCTGCTCTGCAGATTTACGATACCATTTGACAGCTTCTGTTGTAGACTTTTCGACACCCCTACCATTGCCGTAAGCGATACCGACTTGATTTTGTGCATCCGCATTGCCTTGTTCTGCAGCTTTGAGGAACCACTTGAATGCTTCGGTGTAGTCTTGGGTAACACCACTTCCATCACGGTACATTGTGCCTAGATTGTATTGTCCCCAGGCTTCTCCCTGATCTGCAGATTTGCGATACCATTTGACAGCTTCTATTGCAGACTTTTCGACACCTCTACAATTGGCGTAAGCGATGCCGACTTGGTTTTGGGCATCAGCATTGCCTTGCTCTGCAGCTTTACGGAACCACCAAAAGGCTTCTGTGTTGCTTTGTGGCACACCTGTTCCTACAAGATACATGTAAGCTAGATTGTATTGTCCCCAGGAGAAACCCTGCTCAGCTGCTTTGCGGAACCACTTGACAGCCTCTGTTGCAGACTTTTCGACACCTCTGCCATTGTCGTAGGCGATGCCGACTTGGTTTTGTGCTTGGGCATCGCCGGCATCGGCTTTGGCCAAAATTGCGGGGTCAATCGCGGCGGTGGCGATTGAGGTGAGGAGGGTGGCGGTAATGAGTAAGCTTTTCATGAATTCTCCAATCTAGTTGTTAAAATGATTACTTGACATCGCTTAGTTTTTGCAGGTAGTCTTTAGCCTCTTTATGACCTTGCTCAGCAGCTTTTTTGAACCACTTGATGGCTTCGGGCTTCGACTGATCTACGCCTCTGCCCTCGGCGTAAGAAAGCCCCACTTGGTATTGTGGGCGTGCATAGCCTTGCTCTGCAGCTTTTTTGAACCACTTGAGCGCCTCGGTGTAGTCTTTGGAAACACCTCTTCCATCGCGGTACATTGTCCCTAGGTTGTTTTGGCCTGTGGCATGACCCTGCTCTGCGGCTTTGCGGAACCATTTAGCTGCTTCTGTTGCAGACTTTTCTACACCTTTGCCAACGTAGTAAGCGTTAGCAACTTGGTTTTGTGCATCAACATGACCTTGGTTAGCGGCTTTGATGAACCATTTAAATGCTTCGGTGGAATCTTGGGTAACACCACTCCCATCACGGTACATTGTGCCTAGATTGTATTGCCCCCAGGCGAAGCCCTGCTTTGCAGATTTGCGATACCACT
>CAYZIC010000013.1:0-22244 GCA_964478335.1 uncultured Lentisphaeraceae bacterium
CTTGACTGTCGCTGCGCTCCGCTTGACTGTCGCTGCGCTCCGCTTGACTGTCGCTGCGCTCCGCTTGACTGTCGCTACGCTCCTGCTAGCTTAGGGTCTGTCTGGGCGAGGGTCGCCTCCCACCCTAAAACCCCGAGCCAGACGTGCCCGTCCGGCTACCGAACAAGTATGCACGCTCACCTCACACGCCGCAGGCGCCCCTCTCTTAAGCTACCCGTGGCCGCAGGCCTCCTCTCTCTCTGGCTGCAACGGCTCTGTGTAGCAAGCGATGACACGGCTGCGCCGTGTGCGGGAACCGCCTACGGCGGTGCGGGAACAGGCTACGCCTGTGCGAGGACGCCTCGCTCCGCTGACTGCGGTCGCAGACCGCTCTTCCTCGAACTCTAGACTCGAACTCGGAAGTGAAACGAGTAAGCAAGCTCGAAGAGCGCAGTGGCGAGATTGAGGCTTAGACAAGTACGCAGTACTTGAGCGACCGAGCCGTAGGCGACCGAGCGGTCAACTAGGAGGCGTAGCCTCCTCCCACTGTCCACTGTTCACTGCGAGGCCTCGCCTCGCTCCGCTCTTCCTGGAACTGGCACTCGAAACTGAAACTAAAAAGTGGGCGAGCTTGTTCGCTCACTTTTTCCCTCGCTTTGCTTACTCTGCTATTGACTTTTGCAAGGAGTTGTGCTAAATTATGGCTTGCTTTTCTAATAGGTGAGGTGTATCCTCGTCTAAAAAGCATCTATTTATTACTCAAAGGAGCGCATCTATATGGCCGAAAAAAAGAAATCTGTAGCCGCTAAATCTACCGTTAAGTCTGTCTCGAAATCAGCGAAGACTGAGAATCCTGACGCGCTTAAAAAGCCTACTGCTAAGGCTACTAAGGTCGCTCCTGCTACAAAGGCTGCTACTAAAAAGGCTCCTGCTAAGGCTGAGAAGCCTGCGGCTAAGAAACCTGCTGCTAAGGCTGAGAAGCTTGCGGTTAAGAAACCCGCGGCTAAGATCGAGAAGCCTGCTGCTAAGAAACCTGCGGCTAAGAAGGTTGCGCCTGCTAAGGTCGCTGAGCCAGTGGTCGAGGTGACTCCTGTCGAGGTGGCTCCTGTTAAGGTGAAGAAGCCTGTTAGAAAGTCTAAGAAGGCTGCTCTTGAGGAGGCTGTGCTCGAGAAGAAGGTCGCAATGATGCCTAGTAAGATGGCTCACAAGATTACAATGGCGACGGCGAATGTCTTGGATGATGATGAGGAGGATGCTTTTGACAATGTCGATGTGGACTCGATCTCTGAGGATGATTTGGCTAATCTCTCGACGAAGGTTTTGACGAGTGAGTCTGTCGGTGGTACGATGTATGACCGCAATTTGCATGGTGAGATCTCGTCAATGGATATCCCCTCTGAGGAGGAGGAGGCGGATCGATTTGCTGCTACTCATGATGCTGAGGATGATGATGATCTGGAGATGAAGCCGATCAATACTGCTGGGCTCGATGATGATTCGGTCTTTGTCGGGGCACCGCACCATGAGGGCGGGGTCGATCGTGAGGAATGCCGTCGCCGTCTCAAGGAATTGGCCCGTATCGCGGAGGCTCAGGGGGGATTTTTGACCTTTGAGTCGGTCAATGAATTGCTCCCGGAGAGTGTCATTAAGGATACTGATATCGAGATCTATCTCACGCTCTTGCGTAAGATGAATGTCGAGCTGATCGAGGCTGCTGATGAGGAACGCTACAAGACGGAGCATAACTCTGATGAACCGCGTGGCAAGGGGGATCGGTTGGACTTTTATGACGATCCGATCCGTATGTACTTGCATCAAATGGGCCAGGTGCCGCTCTTGACGCGTGAGCAGGAGGGCTCGATCTGTCAGCGTATCGAGAGTGCGGAGATCCGTGTGCGGGCGCTCTTTAATTTGATGGCTTTTGCCCCTAAAATGTATCTCGATGTCTTGGATCGATTGGATAATGGGTCGGAACGTTTCGACCGGGTGGTGACCGATCGCTATGGCGATAGCCGTGATACCTATGTGGAGGAGGTCAAGGCTTTTAAGCCGGGACTCCAGACTCTGGCTACCGAGATGGAGGCGGCTTATGCTGCGCTGGGTAAGGTCAATGCTAAAATCCAGGATGTCAAGGATGGCGCTGCGCCTAAACGTGGCCGCGCTAAGGCTAAAAAGAATGAGGTCGTAATCCCAACTAATCTGATCAATGCTCAACAAAAGGCGCAAGCGCATATCAATGATCTCTCGGTTAAGCTGGTCGAGCTCTATGATAAGCTACAATTTAAACAAAAGATGTTGGAGGCGCTCTGCACGGAGGCGGATGATACCAAGTTTAAGCCCTATCGAACGCTAATCAATGAGCACAAGCGCGTGCTCAAGCAGGGTGGCCAATCTAAAAAACGCCAAGACCAATTGGCTAACTTGACCAAGCGTATGGCCAACTTGGAGCAGACTTTTGGTATGCGCGCGGCGGACTTTATGGGCCTCTTTGAGGAGCTACGTAAGGAGCTTAAGAGCGGGTCGGCTGCGCGTACGGAAATGGTCGCAGCGAACTTGCGATTGGTCATCTCAATCGTCAAAAAGTACATGAACCGCGGGCTGTCTTTCCTCGATCTGATCCAAGAGGGTAACACGGGCTTGATGAAGGCTGTGGAAAAGTTTGAGTATCGTCGTGGTTATAAATTCTCTACCTACGCAACGTGGTGGATCCGCCAGGCGGCGACGCGTGCAATCGCGGACCAGGCGCGGACCATTCGTATCCCGGTGCATATGATCGAGACCATCAATCGACTCTTGCGTATCCAAAAGAAGCTCGTCCAGGAGCTCGGCCGTGAGCCGACTCCGGAGGAGGCTGCTGAGGAGATGGGCATCGCGGTCGAGCGTGTCCGCGCGGTCTATCGTATGGCACAACAACCGATTTCTCTCCAAAGCCCGGTGGGCGATGGCGATGATGCCTATTTCGGGGACTTCCTCCCGGATTCGTCCGCTGAAAGCCCTCTCGAAAAAACCGCTCAAAGTATGCTTAAGGATCGTATCCAGGGCATCTTGGGCACGCTGACTGACCGCGAAAAGCAGGTCTTGGATTACCGTTTCGGGTTGACCGATGGCTACTCAAGAACGCTCGAAGAGGTCGGGAAGCTCTTTCATGTGACGCGTGAACGTATCCGCCAGATCGAAGCCAAGGCGCTGCGTAAACTCCGTCACCCCACTCGTATGCGGGGCCTCTCTGGCTTTATTGATACCAAATAATTGGTGCGATTGTGCGTGGCGGTCGCCCGACCGCCCCTCGCTACTGGTGGGGATTTTTTGTCCTAGTTGGCTTCTGCTCACCCAAGAGGGATATCCCCCTCGATTACCTATAAATAAGAAAGATACCTAATTAATGAACCTATCTACCTTGATCCAAAACCCTATCGCAATCGGTATTGCCCTCGCTGTCATCGCTGTCATTGCAATCGTTGTACTCTTCCTCAAGAAGCTCCCTGCTGCATCTGGCGATGCTGAAGAGATCGAGATCTATGTCGGCAACTTGAGCTATGATATGACCAATGAACAGCTCCGCAAGGAATTCGCTCGCTATGGTAAGGTCAAGTCTGCTCGTGTCATTGAGAACCGCTTTAACCACAAGTCCAAGGGCTTTGGCTTTGTCATCATGATCTATCGTAATGAAGCCGAAGCTGCCGTCAAGGCCCTCCACGACAAGTCTGTCATGGGTCGTAAATTGCGCGTCAATGAAGCTAAGAATAAGTCTCGCGACTAATTCCTTATCGCCCCTCACTACATTCATCCAATAACCTCGCATAAAAGGATTGATTATGGCTACTCCTACTGTGAAAAAGGCAACCAAAAAGGTTGCAGATCCCCGTGCCGATTTGACCGCTGAAGGCCTCGTCAGAGACTTCTTGTGGAATATGCGCTTTAATATCGTCAAGTCTGACACGCGCTCAACTGATCGTGACCGCTACAATGCGCTCGCTTTGGCTGTCAGAGATCGTATCGTCGACCGCTGGATGGCGACGCAGGACTCTTACCGCACGGCTAAGGTCAAGCGGGTCTACTATTTATCGCTCGAATTCCTCATCGGCCGTCTCTTGGGTAACAATGTGATTAACTTGCAGCTCGAGGAGCAATGCCGAGAAGCTATGGCTGAAATGGGCCTCGACTGGAATCGCCTCCGTGACTATGAGTCTGATGCGGGCCTCGGTAATGGCGGCCTTGGCCGTTTGGCGGCCTGTTTCTTGGATTCGCTCGCGACCCTCAATCTCCCAGCTATGGGCTATGGTATTCGCTACAACTATGGTATCTTTAATCAGCGTATCGTCAATGGCGAGCAATTCGAAGAACCCGACGCTTGGTTGAAGTATGGCTACCCTTGGGAAATCCAGCGCCCTGAATATGCCAACCCGATCTCCTTTGGTGGTCATGTCGAGCACTACACGGGCAAGTCTGGCCAAGATGAATGGGTCTGGATCCCTGATCACCAGGTCATGGCTGTCCCCTATGATTTGCCTATCGTCGGCTACAAGGGCACCACCGTCGGCACGCTCCGCCTCTGGTCGGCTCAGGCGATGAATGCCTTTAACCTCGCGGACTTTAACAAGGGTGACTATGTCGAGGCTGTCCAGACTCAGGTCCATGCAGAAAACCTCACCAAGGTCCTGTACCCCAATGACTCCACCATGGCGGGTAAGGAATTGCGCCTCCGTCAGCAATACTTCTTTGTCGCGGGATCGGTCTATGATATCTTCCGCCGTTTCAAGGAAGAGGGCCACGCATTTGAGCACCTCCCTCGTCACGTCTTTATCCAGCTCAACGATACTCACCCCACGCTCGTCATCCCGGAATTGATGCGTGTCTTGGTCGATATCGAGGGTATGAATTGGGATGAAGCTTGGAAGCTGACCCGCGCTTGCACTGGCTACACCAACCACACTGTCTTGCCTGAAGCCCTCGAACGCTGGCCCATCCAAATGCTCGAGCGCATCTTGCCTCGTCATATGCAGATCATTTACGAGATCAACTCGCGCTTCCTCTCGCACATCTCCAAGCTTTTCCCTGGCGACAATGCTCGCCTCTCTCGCATGAGCTTGATCGATGAGAGCGGTGAACGCTACGTGCGTATGGCTAACCTCTGTTTGGTCGGTACCTCTGCTGTCAATGGCGTGGCTGCTCTCCACTCACAAATCCTCACTGATACCATCTTTAAGGATTTCTATGAGATCATGCCGGAGCACTTTAGCAACAAGACCAATGGTATCACCCAGCGTCGTTGGCTCCTCAAGGCTAACCCCAAACTCGCGGCTTTGATCACCTCTAAGATCGGCGACAATTGGATCACCAAGCTCAACGAGCTCAAGAAGCTCGAAGCTTTTTGCGATGACAAGGATTTCCTCCAAGCTTTCGCAGATATCAAGCACGAAAACAAGGTCAACCTCGCGAATGTGATCTTTAATACCCTCGGGATTCAGGTCGCGCCGGATGCCCTCTTTGACGTCCAGGTTAAGCGGTTGCATGAATACAAGCGTCAGCTCTTGCTCGTGCTCTATATCATCATCCTCTTTAACCGCATCCTCGAAAACCCCGAGAAGGAAGTCCAACCGCGTGTCTTCATCTTTGGCGCGAAGGCTGCTCCTGGCTACCAGGTCGCTAAGCTGATCATCCGATTGATCCACGGTGTGGCTGATGTCGTCAACAATCACCCGCTCGTTAAGGGCCGTATTGCTGTCGTCTTTATGCCGGACTATCGTGTCTCGCTCGCTGAAAAGATCATCCCGGCTGCCGATGTCTCCGAACAGATCTCGCTCGCTGGTACTGAGGCCTCTGGTACGGGCAACATGAAGCTCATGCTCAATGGTGCGCTCACCGTCGGTACCATGGATGGCGCAAATGTCGAGATCCACGAGGAGGTCGGTGAGGACAATATCTTTATCTTTGGTATGAAGACCGAAGAGGTCGATGTCAACCGTGCAACCTACAATTCCAGAGAAGAGGCCAACCTTAACCCTGAGATTAAGCAAGCACTCGAAATGATCCGCCGCAATGTCTTTAGCTTGATGACGCCGGGGATCTTTGACCCGATCTTGCGTAACTTGCTTGACTTTAATGACTACTATATGCTCATTAAGGACTTGCCCTCGTATATGGCAACTCAAGATGCTGTCGCGGCTAAGTACCAAGACCGTGAGGCTTGGCTCAAGTCGTCCTTGCTCAACGTGGCTCGCGCTGGTAAGTTCTCCTCGGACCGTACCATCCAAGAGTACGCTGACGAGATCTGGCACTTGCCTGCCTACACGGTGCGCTAAGCCCCGCACAAAAAAGCCGCTCGCAAGAGCGGCTTTTTTTGTGCAGGGTACGGCTCGCTGCACTCGCCGTGCGGGCGGCTGCGCTCCGCTTGATGGTCGCTGCGCTCCTCTCTTACGCTGCAACGGCTCTGCGCTCTTAAATAAGCGGGGTGTGGGAAGCAATCCCTCCACTGCTACTAGGACTATCAACTAGCACTAGGAGGCGCAGCCTCCTCCCTCTGCGGGAGATAATCTGGCAGTCCTACGCTGACTGCGGTCGTAGATCGCTCTTCCTGGAACTCGAACTTGAAACTGGAACTAGATGACTCTGTCATCTCCCTTTGTGATACAATCCTCTGCAGCCGCCTGCTTGATTTTGACAAGTTTATGGCGTTTTTGTCTAAAAGGGGGCAAAAAAAGGCGATTTGTACCTTTTTTGTGTCGACAGGGGATAGCTTTTGTGGCATACTACATCTATCTCACTTGTAAAAGGATTGTACCAAAAATGATTTCGTTTCCTGAAAGAACTGGCGGCGTGACGGCTGCGCAGGGTTTTAAAGCAGCTGGTGTACCAGCCGGTATTAAGTATCAGGAGCGCCGCGATGTGGCGCTCTTAGTGTCTAGTGTGCCTTGTGCTGCTGCGGGTGTCTTTACGACGAATCAGGTTGCTGCAGCGCCGGTCGTGCTCGATCGTGCTAAATTGGCTGCGACTGGTTTCTGTCAGGCTTTTGTGATCAATAGTGGCTGTGCAAATGCTTGCACGGGCCAGCAGGGCTTGGCTGATGCGCAGGCTGTGACTGAGGCTGTGGCAGCAGATCTCCAAATCGATCCGGCGCATACGTGGATCGCTTCTACGGGGGTGATCGGGGCGTTGTTGCCCGTCGATCGCATGATCGCGGGCGCTCATGCTGCTGCTCAGTGTCTCTCTGTGGAGGGTGGCGATGATGCTGCTCATGCCATCATGACGACTGATACGGTCGATAAGCAGGCTGCGGTGACGTGTGTCATCGATGGTCAGATAATTACAATCGGGGGTATGTGCAAGGGTGCTGGTATGATCGAGCCGATGATGGCGACGATGTTGGCCTTTGTCACAACTGATGCGGCTGTGGATCAGGCTTGGCTCCAGGAGGCTTTGACGCAAGCTGCCAATATGAGCTTTAATCGAGTCGTCGTTGATGGCGATGAGAGCACCAATGATACGTTGGTCTTGTTGGCTAATGGTGTGGCTGGTAACCAGCCGCTCAATGCGACTCACCCTGAGGCGGAGACCTTTTTGGCGGCGCTTAAGCAGCTCTGTCTCTCGCTGGCGAAGCAGATCGTGATGGATGGCGAGGGTGTGAGCAAGTTTGTCACGGTCTCGGTCTCTGGTGCGCAATCCAATGAGGATGCTCACACGGTCGCCCGTGCAATTGCGCGTTCTCCACTGGTCAAGACGTCGTGGTTTGGCGTGGATCCGAACTGGGGTCGTGTGATTTGTGCGACGGGCTATGCTGGTGTCGCGGTCGATCCAGAGAAGATCCGCATCTGCTACGGGCCAATCTGTGCTTACGACTGTGGTCGTGTGGCTGACCAAGCGACGCTGGACCAAATGAAAGCACTCATGCAGGCGAGAGCCTTTGAGGTTTCTGTGGATTTGGGCTCTGGCTCGGGCTTTGATCAAGTCTATACGTGCGACTTGACCTTTAAGTATGTCGAGATCAATGCCGAGTACACGACTTAAGGAGTGATGATTATGGTAGATGCAATGCAAAGATTTATTGATAAAGCCAATGTCCTTATCGAGGCGGTGCCCTATATTCAGCGATTTCGTGGGCGCTATGTCGTGGTGAAGGTCGGTGGCAGTGTGATGGAATCGCCAGATAATTTGACGCGCTTGCTCTCGGATATCGCCTTTATGCGAACGGTCGGGATCAAGGTGATTTTGGTGCACGGCGGCGGTAAGGCGATTTCTCGAGGCATGGAGGCTGCGGGCATCCCGGCTAACTTTGTGCAGGGCTTGCGGGTGACGTGCGAGCAATCAATCGAGGTCGTCGAGCAGGTCATCAAGCATGAGGTCAATGCAAACCTTGTCAAGATCCTCAATAGCGATTACCATGTCTTGGCGCGCCCGCTCCATGGCGATTGGGTCATCAAGGCTCAAAAGGTGACGGGGGGCGATCCCGAAACCCATGCGTCGCTCGATTGGGGATACGTGGGCGATCCAGTCCAGGTTAAGGTCGATTCGATTACCGAAATGACCGATGCGGGCGTGATCCCGGTCATTACCCCGCTGGGCATTGGCATCGAGGATGGCAAGCTCTACAATATCAATGCCGATGTGGCGGCGGTGGCTATCGCTAAGGCCATGAAAGTCCACAAACTCGTTTTCATCTCGGACGTGCCAGGTCTCCTGCGTGATGTCCAAGATGCTGCGTCGCTTATATCCACTTTGAGACTGGGACATATTCAGCCCCTCAAGGATAGCGGCGTCATCAGCGGCGGAATGCTGCCCAAGATCGATAGCTGTGTGGAGGCAATCACTGCAGGCGTCAAGCGTGTGCACTTGATTGACGGTCGCATGCCACACTCTTTGCTACTCGAAATTTTTACTAAACAAGGCGTAGGAACGGAGATTAAATCAGATGAGTAATAAGAATCAAGACATCGCAGATTTGTACAATATGTATCTAATGAGCACCTATGCTCCTCATGTCGCATTAGTTGAGGGCAAGGGCAGCCGCGTGCGTGACATCGATGGCATGCAGTATTTGGATTTCACCTCAGGTATCGCAACCTTGGCTTGTGGACACAATCGCCCTGAAATCATCGAAGCGGTCAAGCAACAAGCTGGCCAAATGATGCATATGTCCAACCTGTACTACAATGTCAACATGGTCCTCTTGGCCCAAAAGCTCTCCAAGGCTGCTGGCGGTGGCAAGTGCTTTTTCTGCAACTCGGGTACCGAGGCGAATGAGGCGATGGTCAAGCTCGCTCGTGCTTGGGGCCACGACCAGGGTAAGTACGAGGTCATCACCATGAATAAGTCTTTTCATGGGCGTACGCTGGCCATGTGCGCAGCTACCGCTCAAGAGAAGATCCAAAAGGGCTTTGACCCGATGCCAACTGGCTTTGCCTATGCGGACTTTAATGATATCGAATCTGTCAAGGCGGCTATCAACGACAAGACCGTGGCAATCATGCTCGAATTAGTCCAGGGTGAAGGCGGCGTCTTGCCTGCTGAACAAGATTTTGTCGCTCAGGTCCGCGAATTGTGCGACCAAAAGGGCCTCTTGATGCTCGTCGACGAAATCCAAACTGGCATGGGCCGTACGGGCTCGCTCTTTGCTTGGGAGCAGTATGGGATCCGTCCTGATGTCTTCTCTTTGGCCAAGGCACTTGGTGGCGGGTTGCCTCTCGGTGCAATCGTCGCAAAGCCCGAATGCTCTGACGTCTTCCAGCCTGGCATGCACGGCACTACCTTTGGCGGTAACCCTGTCGCTTGCGCGGCTGCTCTCGCCGTCCTCGATGTCATCGAAAACAACGACCTCTGCGCTCGCGCTAAGGAATCTGGCGAAATCCTCATGGAGGCCCTCGAAGGTTTCGCAGAAGCTTACCCCCAAGTCTTGGCCGTCCGCGGTATGGGATTGATGGTCGGCCTCGTCGTCGATGGCTCTGCTAAGGAAATCGTCGACACCTGCCGCAACATGGGATTGCTCTGCTGCACCGCTGGCGAACACGTCGTCCGCTTCTTGCCCGCACTCACCGTGAGCGAACGCGACATCGAGGAAGCTCTCGATATGCTCGGTGATGCTTTCGAAGAGCTCTACGCTAAATAATTTAACCATTCATACACATCATTATTAATAGGAGATATTAAAATGGCTCTCTCAATCAAAGACCTCAAAGGCAAAGTCGCTGGCACTTGCGTGTCGGGCGGTTTGGATTCTCGTACCATCGCTAAGTTGATGGTCGAGGAAGGTGTCAAGGTCATCGGTTTCACCGGTGGCATTGGCCAACCTGACGAAAAGGACATCAACGATGTCGCTACCCGTATGTCTGTCTGCGGTATCGAAACTGTCATCGTTGACTTGCGCAACGAAATGGCTGACGCTTGCTACGAAGCGATCAAGGCTCAAGCCATGTACGACGGCGGCTACTGGAACTCCACCGGCATCGGCCGTGCAGTCACCATCAAGGGCCTCGTCACCGAAATGAAAAAGCGCGGCTGCGATGTCCTCGTCCATGGCGCTACTGGCCGTGGCAACGACCAAATGCGTATCGAGCGCTACACCAATGTCTTCGCTCCGGATATGAAGGTCTACGCTCCTTGGCGTGACGCTGTCCTCCTCGAGAAATTCCCTGGACGCACCCAAATGGTCGACTACTTAGCTCAATACGGCATCGAAGCTTTTGCTGGCGGTAAGAAAAAGTACTCCACCGACGCGAACCTCGCTGGTCTCTCTCACGAAGCTGAAGACCTCGAATCCATGGAAACCTCCATGTCCATCGTCGAGCCCACCATGGGCGTCTGGCCTCAACAGGCTCCTGACACCCCGGAAACCGTGACCATCCGTTTCGAAAAGGGTCGCGCTGTCCAAATCAATGGCGCTGATGTCTCCCCGCTCGAAGGCATGGTCTTGGCGAATACCATCGGTGGTCGCAACGGTATCGGCATGAAGCACGCTCTCGAAAACCGCATCATCGGCACCAAGAGCCGTGGCGTTTACGAAGCTCCCGGTATGGAATTGCTCGGTACCGCAATCCGCTACGTCTACCAAGCCACCATGGCTCGCCGCGAGACGGCATTTTTCATGAGCTTGTCTAAGCTCATCACCGACCAGATCTACGATGGCCACTACTTTGACCCCGTCTGCGTTGCTGCTCGCGCTGCTGTCGATACCTTGGCTCAATACGCCAATGGCACCGTCACTCTCAGCCTCTACAAGGGTAACATCTTCTTTGATGCATTGACCGATTGCCCCGCAACGATCTACAACGAAGAAGACTCCTCCATGGAAGCTTCCGACGGCATCAGCCCTGTCAGCTCACAAGGCTTCGCTGAAGTCCAGAGCGTCGAAGCCATCTCCTTGGCTAAGGCTGGCCAAATCGCTGGCATCTAAGCCCAATCAGCAGCCATCTGCTGATCAAAAAGCCGCTCTATCGAGCGGCTTTTTTCCCTCTTGAGAGCTTATTGACCTCGATAGGTGCACCGATGAAAGTTTCCTTGGCTTGGCTGGCTTTTACGCTTGAAACTTCAAGCAAAATAAGGTACACTAGGGCTTTCTTTACTCAATCTTAAATGACACGGATAGACACATGGATTATTCATTACCAGAATTAGAAGATTTGCATCTCGACGAAGAGCAGTTGACCTTTATGAAAGAGCTGTATCAAGTGGAGAATACTGCAAGTCGTCCAGCCACAAAGCGTCGTCTGCTCTCACTGTTTTCTGGTGGAGGTGGTATGGATCTTGGTTTTGAGGGTGGCTTTAGCGTACACCGTGCTTGTGTGAATGAGCTCTTTTATGCCAATTGGCTCGCCGAACCAGTGCCTGGCAAGGCTGATTGGGTGCGTCTACCCACGACCTCTTTTGAGACGGTCTTTGCTAATGACATTGAGCCTGCCGCAGCCCGTGCATGGCGTTACTATTTTGCAAAGAGGCACTCTGTCGAAGGTCGCTACCAGACTCGCAGTGTTGTCGATCTGGTCAAAGACCACGAGGCTGGTAAGTTTGAGTTTCCCGCAAAGATTGATATCGTCACGGGGGGATTCCCTTGCAATGACTTTAGCGTGGCGGGCAAGCGTAATGGATTTGATAGCCACCGGTCGCATACGGGTGAGCTGCGCTCTGGTGAGGAAGCCTCCGCAGAATCGCGTGGTAAGCTCTATTGGTGGATGAAGCAAGTTGTCGAGATCACAAAGCCCAAGGTCTTTGTCGCCGAAAATGTCAAGGGTCTCGTCTCTCTGGCTAATGTTAAGAAGATTATTGAGGATGACTTTAGGCATATCTCAGGGGGGTATCTTGTGGTACCTGCGCAGGTGCTTTTTGCGCCAGACTATGGCGTGCCACAGACCCGTGAGCGTGTGATCTTTATCGGGTTGCGCAAAGACCAGCTCAAGCCAGAGGCTCTCGAGGCGCTCTCTCTGCCTGTCGTTGCCTCGGACTATTCTCTCTACCCTCCTGCCACTCATGCAATCGTAACTACGAAGCTCTTGAAGAAGTATGTGCCTGTGGGTCAAGTCTTCGCAGATCTCGTTGAACCCGAGCTCGCACAGGATCTCAGCCAAAAGACCTTCTCTCAAGCTAAGTTTATGGGCACGCATTGTCAAGGGCAAAAGGAAGTAGATCTTACCCAACTCGCCCCAACGATTCGAGCAGAACATCATGGTAATATCGAGTATCGCCGTTTGAGTGCTGAGCATGGTGGTAAGCATCATGACGAATTGGCTAAAGGCTTGCCAGAGCGTCGCCTCACTGTTAGGGAATGTGCCCGCGTGCAGACCTTTCCTGACGACTACGACTTTGTGATCAATAAGGTCGAACCAGACCGTGTCACTTGGTCGGATGATAATCTGATGGGATCGTCGCGAGCGAACTATTTGAATTCAACGGCGGGCTATCGTATTATTGGTAACGCCGTGCCACCATTGCTTGCCTATCACATTGCCCATCGCTTAGAAGTGCTGTGGGATCGTCTCTTTATCGAGGAGTAGGATTATGGTTTATTCTGAGAATCGCCAAGCACATCAAGACGAATTTGAATCGCTCCTCTCGCAAACTTGCGAGCAGATCCGGCAGGCGTATCAGAATAAGGCATATACGCCTGCAGAGTTTGAAGAGGTCGTCTTTGTCGCAATGACTCAGGTGGCTGTCGGCACGATCTTTGAGGGTACCATTCGACTCATTTCTGGTCATAAGTTCCCTGATATTGTCGCCTACAACTACTATGGGGTCGAGGTTAAGCTCACGCAGCAAGATCACTGGACGACGATGGGTAATAGCATCCTAGAGAGCTGTCGAATCCCAGGTGTAGAGCGCATTTACCTCTTGATGGGCAAGCTCGGAGGACAGATGGATGTGAGATTTCGAGTCTATTATGAGTGTGTCAAAGACGTCGCAGTGACCCATTCCCCTCGCTATTTACTCGATATGAACCTCCCTGTTGGCGAGTCGGTATTTGATCACTTACAGCTCGACTATGACCACGTGCGAAACGCTGAAAACCCCATCCAGATTTTCGTCGATTACTACTCTAAGCTCTTAAAGCCAGGAGAAGAGCCTGCTTGGTGGATGAATCCAAGTCAAGCTCAAGAGCTGAAGGCTACGCCTCTGCGGATTACCTTTTGGAAGGATTTGCCAAAGGATATGCGAGTGAAGATTCTTGGAGAGTTCTTCTTTCTCTTTCCTGAATTATTTACAGGTGGATCGGTCAAGTATGAGGCCTGTGCGCTTTATTTGATCAAAGAGTATGGCGTGATTAATGCCTCCTTACGAGATGTCTTTTCGGCGGGTGGCAAGAGTATCGAGCGCTTCGGTGAAAAGACTTTTAAAGACTGCTCGAGCATCTATCGTCATTTTAATCTTGCGAAAGAGAGCTTCGTCACGGCGCTCAAGACGTTGCCCCTCGAGATTTGCCAATCCTATAATCCGCAGTATCGTCACCTCTCTCCGCTCCCTGAGCAACGCTTTACGTGCTGGACTAAACTCTTTTGTGCATCTGCAACCAAGCGTAGCCTACACAAGGCAATTGTCGCTGATATCAAAACTCTGATCTAACTATTATGTATCTAAAGCAACTCGAAATCCAAGGCTTCAAATCTTTTGCAGATCGCACACGGCTCACCTTTGAGCCGGGGATGATTGCGATTGTCGGGCCAAATGGCTGCGGCAAGAGCAATGTCTCGGACGCGATCCGTTGGGTCTTGGGCGAACAGCGCCCGTCGGCGTTGCGGTGTGGTAAGATGCAGGATTTGATCTTTAATGGGACCGACTCGCGTAAGCCGGTGGGCATGGCGGAGGTTTCGCTGGTCTTTAGCGATTGCGAAAAGGTCTTGGGCACCGACTACAATGAGGTGACAATCACGCGCCGGGTGCACCGCACGGGTGAGAATCTCTATTTCCTCAACAAGGTGCAGTGTCGTCTCAAGGATCTGCAGCGGCTCTTTATGGGCACGGGTGTGGGTACGACCTCTTATTCGGTGATGGCGCAGGGGCAGATCGATGCGATCTTGTCCTCGAAGCCTGAGGACCGCCGGGCGGTCTTTGAGGAGGCGGCGGGTGTCACCAAGTTTAAGGCCGACCGTAAGGAGGCCATGCGCAAGATCGAACAGACCGAGGCGAATTTGACGCGCCTGGAGGATATTTTGCGCGAGGTCGCTCGCCAGATCGCTAGCTTGCAGCGGCAGGCCGAAAAGGCTGAGCAGTTTAAGCGTCTCCAAGCGCAGCTCCAGGAGCTCGACTTGGCGGTGAATACACTGCGTATGAGGGCTTTTGAGGAGCAGATCGCTGGCGCGGCAATCGATTTGGCCGCTGAGCAGGGCAAGATCTCTCAGTATCAGCAGGCCAATGAGGAGCTTGCGGTGCAGATTGCCTCGGTCGAGGCGCAAATGGCTGAGGCGGAGGCGCAGATCAATGTCCTGACCGAATCGCTGGCTCAGGCTCGCGCCAAGCAGACGCGCGCTGATGAGATCATCCGTACCAATACGCAGCGTATTCAGGAGTATGAGCTTTGGCTCAAACGCGATGCCGCCGAATGCGACGAACTGCGCACCCAAAGCCTCGCCTCGACTGAGTCTCCTGATGCGGAGGCGGCAATCGATTTGGAGGCCTTTGAAGAGGAGGCGCTGGTTGCGGAGCAGGATATGGAGGAGGCGCAGGCGAACTTTGACGACCACCAGCAAACGTTGGTCGGTCTGCGTGATCGGCTGGCTCATGCTCGCGATCGCCAGTTGGCGGTCGAGCACCATTTGACGACTTGCCAAGGGCAGTTGGTGGACTTTGAGCGGCGCCAACGCGAAGCGCTCGCCAAGCACCAGGAGCTCTTGCTCAAGCAAGAAGAATCCGCCGCACGGCAAGTGCTGGCTGATGAGACATTTGAGCAGGCTCAAGAAGCCTTTGACCTCGCGCAGGAAACCATTGAGCTGGCGCGAGAGGAATTGATTGAGGTCGATGAGTCGCGCAGTTATCGCGCGGCTGACCTCCAAGAAAAGCAAGCCGCTCGCGAGGCTCTACTCTCGAGTCGTACGGCATTGCTGGCTAAGATTGATGTGCTCTCTGCGCCGTTGGCTGATCAAGCGGGGGCGGCGTTGTCGCGATTGCTCGATCCCGCAAATCCCCTGGGTGTGGCATCGGGAGATCTGGTGGGAGCCTTTGCCGATGTGATCGGCCTCAAGGCTGATGCGCCTGCCATTTTGGCGACGGTCTTTGGCCCTTGGGCGGGTGCCATGGTGGTCGCTGATGCAGACGCTGCCAAACGGGTTTTGGCGCGATTGACAGGCGAGGCTGCAGGCCTCGCAGTCGACTTGCTCGTCGCACAGACTCCAAGCACCGCTGCATCCCACCCGCTCGAATCATGGGTCCGCTGTGAGGAGGCTCTTAAGCCGCTGGTACGGCGTCTCTTGGCGCAGGACACATTGCTCGATGGCATGACGAGCCTTTCGCCGGATGGGGATATTCGCCGCCATCCTGTGATGGATCGTCAGGATCCCTTGATGCGTCAAGGCTTGGTCGATGAGCTCGAATCCCAGTTGGCGCAGATCGAGGCGCAGATCACCACGGCCGATGGCGAGATTGCTCGCATTGAGGCGGAGATCGATGCCATGACCAGCCAATGGAATCGCGCCAAACAGGCCCTCGAAAAGGCCCAGCATACCCTCGCCCAAACAGAGGCGGTCTTGACCGTGGCCAAGCGGGGCGCAATCCAAGCCCGCGAAGAGGCTCTTCGGCAGGCGGATGCCTTTGCCGCATGGCAGTCGACCAGCGAGGGCGCCCTCCAAGATCGCGATGCGCTGCAGCAAGCTCTCGTAGCTGATGAAGCCCAGCGCGAAGAGATCGTCAAGCTGCTCGCTCAGGGCAACCAAGAGCAAACTGCACTCGAAGCCGCCACCGCAGTCCTTTCGTCGCGCTTGACCGAGGCGCGCATTCGTTGCGCGGGGATCAATCAGCAACGTAACCATCTAACCGCTCAGCGCGAAGCCCAACAGCGCCGCATCGAGGATATCAAGCGCACCATTGCCGCTCGCGAAGCCTCCATGCAGACTTACCATCAAGCCATTGCCAAGCTCCAGCAGGAAATCGCCGACTTGACTCAAGCTCAAGCCCCCATGGATGAGGAAAATCAATCCATCGTCTCCGCCATCGAGGCGGTGCGTGCCCATAAGCAAGCACTCGACCAAACCCGTCAAGCGCACTTCGCATCCTCTAAGGAGAATGCCCTCTGTGCCGAGCGCAGCCAACAAACCGCCTCCAAGCTCGAGGTCGCCTTGGCCGAAGCCCGCCTCAAGCGCCACACCCTCCTCGAACGCCTCTGCGCAGACTATGCCTTGACCGAGCAGACCCTGCCGCCACCACCAGAAACCCTCCCGATGCCAGAGGACGAATGCGATGCGACCATCGCCAAACTGACTGCGCAGATCGCAGCGCTCGGATCGGTCAACCTCTTGGCGATCCAGGAATTTGAGGCGCTTCAAGAGCGTCAGGCATTTATGCAAGGCCAGTATGATGATTTGATGCTTAGCAAAACGCAAATCCTCGACCTCATTCAGACCATCAATACCACCTCGGGTCAGCGCTTTAGAGATACCTTTAACCAAGCGAACGCCAACTTCTCGGCGATGTTTTCCAGGCTTTTTCATGGGGGTGAGGCAAAGTTGATCCTCCTCGAAAACAAAGAGGACCCCTTAGAGTGCGGCATCGACATCATCGCCCGCCCCCCAGGCAAAAAGCCCCAAACCATCTCGCTACTCTCAGGTGGTGAACGCACCATGACTGCAGTTTCATTGCTCTTTGCAATCTTCCTAATCAAGCCGGCGCCATTCTGCCTCTTAGACGAATTGGATGCTGCGTTGGACGATTCAAATATCGGCCGCTTCGTAGCGGCCCTTAAGGACTTTCTTGTCCATTCTCAATTCTTAATCATCACACACAATCAGCACACGATTGCTGGTTCGGACATCGTCTACGGTATTACCATGCCCGAAAAGGGCATCTCCAAAGCCCTCTCCATCAAGCTCGGCTAGGGACTGCCAGATGTCTCCCGCTGAGAGGCGGAGTGCGCAGAGAGCACTGCCAGATGGACACGGTCGCCTGCGTCGGGCGGTCAGCGTGGGGGATTGGGGAGCTCGGGTCAGGGACATTGGGTGCTCGCCGCCCCAAACCCTGGCAGGCCATCCCTGCGGTCGGCCTATGATAGGGGGCTAGGGCGAGGGTCGCCTCCCACCCCTATAACCCCTAGCCAGACGTGGCAGTCCGGCGACAGGACAAAATAAACGGCAGGGGCAAGCCCCTGCTTGCTTACGGCTTGGTGCCGTAAGCCGCTCGCTGCGCTCGCTAGGATTGGTCAGGGGCGGTGGATCGAGTCAGGGGTATGGGCGGGCTGGTGTGGATGGTGGTGGCGTGAGGCTATGATCAGCTAACGCCAGCGAGTTACCCAAATCCCAAACTCTAACTCCTAAAATCCTCAAGGCTCTCTAGCTGCGGAGGTCTACGATGGCTTGGGCCATGTCTGCTTGCTTAAAGAGGTAGCTGCCGGCGACGAGTTGGTTGGCGCCTGCTGCAATGGCTTGGCGGCCGGTTTCGCCATTGATGCCGCCGTCGACCATGATGTCGATGGTGGGGGCTGCTTGGCGGATTTGGGTGATTTTGGGGAGGACGTCAGCAATGAATGATTGGCCGCCGTATCCAGGGAAAACGGTCATGCAGAGGACTTCGTCAATGCAATCGAGGTAGGGGAGGATTGCTTCTGCGGGGGTGTCTGGATTGAGGGCAAGGCCTACGCGCACGCCGCGGTCGTGGATCATTTGCGCAAGGGCGCGTACGTCGGGGTTGACCTCGATGTGAAATTGGATGGTGGTGGAGCCTTGGTCGATGAATTTGGGAGCGAAAAAGGCTGGATCGGTCACCATGAGGTGGGTGTTGATGGGGTAGCCCTCGGGGAGGTATTTCTTGGCCATGGCGCAGGTGTCTGGGCCGAAGCTGAGGTTGGGGACGAAGTGGCCGTCCATGATATCGAGGTGGAGGGCATCGGCACCCGAGGTGACGACGCGGGTGCAGGCGTCGGCAAGGTAACCATTGTTAGCGGCGAGGAGGGAGGGGAGGATTTGGATCTGCATGGAGGGGTCTCTATTTTGATGCGAGGTATTCGGCGAGGCCTTGGCTGCGTAATTTGCAGGCGGGACATTCGCCGCAGCCGTCGCCAGGTGTGCCGTTGTAGCAGGTGAGGGTACGGGTACGGATGAAGTCGAGCTTGCCGAGTGAATCGGCCAGTGCCCAGACTTCGGCCTTGGTGAGGTGTTGGAGTGGGGCTATGATTTGGCAATCCCACGCCATGGCGAGGTTGATTGAGTCATTCATTGATTTGACAAAGACTTCGCGGCAGTCTGGATAGCCGCTGTAGTCGGCATCGCTGACGCCGATGATCAGACGATTGATCGATTGACTCTTGGCATAGACTGCGGCCATCAGGAGAAAGAGGGCGTTGCGGCCTTCGACAAAGGTATTGGGCGCAATGGCACCGGGGGCCTTATCAATCGGGGTGGTAGTATCCATGAGGGCATTGTGGGTGAGCTCTTTGTACCAGGTGGCATCCATGATCTTATGGTCGGCGATGTGGAGCTCTTGGGCGATCTCTTGGGCGATCTCGACCTCGAGCTTGTGGCGCTGGCCATAGTCAAAGGTAATGGCGTGCACGGCATCGGCACCATAGGTGTCGATGGCTTGTAGGAGACAGGTGGTGCTGTCTTGCCCACCCGAAAAGATCACCAATACGTGTTGCTGTGCATTCATTAGCGATTATCCACTCGCTCGAGATTGATGTCGTGCATGACTAGGCGCTTGCGGGCGATTTCCTCAAAGGGGGTGCTCGGGCGGCCGTAGTTGCAATAGGGGTCGATTGAAATCCCACCACGGGGCAAGAATTTGCCGGTGATCTCGATGTAGCGCGGGCTCATGAGCTTGATGAGGTCTTTCATAATCAGATTGACGCAGTCTTCATGAAATGCCCCATGGTTGCGGAACCCAAATAGGTAAAGCTTGAGCGATTTGCTCTCGACCATCAATTTGTCTGGGATATACGAGATGTAGATCGTGGCAAAGTCTGGCTGGCCGGTGATTGGGCAGAGGCTGGTGAATTCTGGACAGTTAAACTTGACCCAATAGTCATTGTCTTGGTGCTTATTGATAAAGGTCTCAAGACGCGCTGGCGAATAGGTATCAGAGTAGACCGTCTGCTTGGCACCCAAGAGGGTGAGGTTTTCGGCACCTTTGGGTGCTGGGGGCGGCTCGGGTGTCATCAATGCCTCTCGGTCGGCTTGTCGTGATTGCTGCGTGACCTTAATTGCGGTTGGGTCGGGTGCTAAGCCTTGATGAATCGGCATCAACGGCAATACGGGGCTTGTGTCGCGATTGTCGCGGTAGTCTCCACGATCATTGCGGCGATTACGGTCATTGCGGTCATTGCGGTCATTGCGACGATTGCGATTGCGGCGATCATTGTAGCGGTCTCCACGATCGGTGCGATCGTGGCGGTCACCACGGTCGTTGCGTGGCTGGCGGTTGTCCTCAGCAGGCGCTGGGGCTGCCTCTTGCTGAGGAGCAGGTGCCGTCGCAACCTTAGCCTCGGGAGCTGGTGCAGGCTTGACATCGGCCTCGGGGGCTGGGGTCGGCTTGACCTCGACTACGGGGGATTGCGCAGGTTGAGCAATCGCCACAGAAGCCGGTGCGGCTATTGCTGGGGCTGGAGTGGTTTCTGCGGCGGCTTTTTTGGTAGAGGTTCTGGGGGCACGAGGCTTTTTAGCGGGTGCTTTGGCGACGCGGGTGACGCGTTTGGTGGGTTTCTTTTCCACGGGAGATTCTTCGGCCATAGGGATTCCTTATAAGTCCTTAAAAACGCCCCCTAGTATACGACAAATGGCGCTAAAAGTCAATAGCGCACTGAGATTATTTAGCGTCGCACTCTGTGTGCTCGACTCAACAGGGTGCGACGCCTCCCAAATTTTTAATCTCCTCTCCCAACAAAAAAGCCCTGCTGGAGGGCAGGGCTTTTTGATTTGGATCACGCAGTTGCGGCTTATTCCCATTCGATGGTTGATGGCGGCTTGCTGGTGATGTCGTAGACGATGCGGTTGACGTCGGCGACGTTGTCGGTGATTGCTGCGGAGACTTCTGCGAGGAAGCTAAAGGGCAATTCGACAAACTTGGCGGTCATGAAGTCTGTGGTCTTGACCGCGCGCAAGGCAACGGTGTAACCATAGGTGCGTGCATCGTCCTTGACACCGACAGAACGCAATCCCGTGAGGACGGCGAAGAATTGGTTGGCGTCTTTTTCGTAGCCGCTCTTGGCCATTGCGTCACGGAAGATCGCATCGGCATCGCGAAGGGTGTCGAGCTTGTCCTTGGTGAGCTCGCCTAGGCAGCGAACGGCAAGACCTGGGCCAGGGAAAGGTTGGCGTTGGACCATGTATTCTGGGAGGCCGAGAGCAGAGCCGACGCGGCGGACTTCATCCTTAAAGAGGTACTTGAGTGGCTCAATGATACCCTTGAAGTCGATGCGTTCGGGGAGGCCGCCGACGTTGTGGTGGGATTTAACAGCTTTGCCGCCGTCCCAGCCGCTTTCGATGATATCTGGATAGATGGTGCCTTGGACGAAGTAGTCGAGCTGGCCGAGTTTGCGGGCTTCTTCTTCGAAGATACGGATGAATTCTTCGCCGATGATTTTGCGCTTGGTTTCGGGCTCGGTGACGCCTTTGAGCTTGTCGAGGTAGCGTTGCTCAGCATCGACAGCGATGAGGTTGACACCGAGTTGGTCGCGAAAGATGGTGGAGACTTGCTTGGGCTCATCCTTACGCATAAAGCCGTGGTCGACAAAGACGCAGGTGAGCTGCGGGCCGAGGGCCTTGTGGAGGAGGGCTGCGCAGACGGATGAGTCGACACCACCAGAGAGGGCGAGGAGGGCGTGCTTGTCGCCGACTTGTTCGCGGATCTGAGCGATGGATTCATTGATGAAGCATTCGGTTGTCCAGTCTTGCTTGAGGCCGGCTTGGGCGACGAGGGCGGTGGTCAGGGCGTCTTGGGTGCAGGGGTTTTCTGCCAAGTCCACAATCGGTAGATTGAGGGATGCGATGTCGGCGGTTGCTTCAAGGCCGAGGGTTCTTTCGCCGCAAGCTGCGCCTCTTTGGAGGACGATGGCTTTGGGGGCGAGTTTCTGGATGCGGTCGATGGTAGCGGTGTAGGGGAGCACTTCGCAATAGATATTGATTGCGCGGATTTCCTTGGCTGCCATTTGTGCGTTGATTGCGCCAAAGTCGAGAACGACGACGCATTCGTGATTCGTAGTGGTCATAGTAAAAACCTCCTGATAGGATTTCCAATAAAGGCCACTTAGTATAGCGTATTGCGCTTGGGATTGAAAGCGAAAAATGCATAAATGTGGCAAAAAAATGCATGAAGGGGCTATTTTGTAGGATTCTGGGGTCTCTATGAGGTATAATGGGGTGTCTTTGACGTGTGTGAGGGGATTGCTGGTGGGGTGGGGAGAGTGATTTAGAGGGTCTATCTTTGATAAGTAATTGATTTATTGTCTTAGAGCGAGGGAAATGGTAGATTTTTCACTTTCCTAGTTGACAGATTGGGAGTGATTTGCTATATTGCTACTCGTTTTCAACTACTTGGCGGGTTAGCTCAGTTGGTAGAGCATCGGAATCATAATCCGAGTGTCGTGGGATCGTGCCCCTCACCCGCTACCATTTTTTGAAAGCACTTGATCACTCCCGAATGGCGCAGCGGTA
>CAYZIC010000013.1:22344-43238 GCA_964478335.1 uncultured Lentisphaeraceae bacterium
GCGCAGTTGACTGTTAATCAATTGGTCGCTGGTTCGAATCCAGCTTCGGGAGCCATTTTAAAACTGCTGTAAGTTCGCTTACGGCTTTTTTATTCAAATGGAGCAAGGTCAAGATTTGGTTGATTCCCGAATGGCGCAGCGGTAGCGCAGTTGACTGTTAATCAATTGGTCGCTGGTTCGAATCCAGCTTCGGGAGCCACTTTTAATCAGTAAGAGAGGTCGTTACCTGGTGGTAGCGGCTTTTTTGTGCCCTGGTGATGGCATTTGTGGTGAGAGGGGGGGGCTAAATTGGTGGGTTTGTTAGGATGGGGTAGGGTGAAAGCGGCGAAAAGGGGTGCTTCTACTCAATAAGGGGCAAATAGTTGCTCGATTGGGCATTTTTTCTATTGACCCTGTGCCTTTATATATGGTATATTACACGCGTTATGAAAACCTGTGCACAACGATTGTTTACGCGACTTACGAGTCTGTTGCTATTGAGCAACAGGGCGTGGGTTTGTGCTCGTTGATTAGTCATACACAGTAGCAATAGCCTCCGCCGGGATTCGGATAGTCCGATAAGCGGGGGCTTTTTGTTGTCTATCTGAATGTGGCCGAGGCGCCAGATAAGAAAGAAGGAATACTCCATGAGAAAGATCTCTATTTTTGATACGACCCTGCGTGACGGCGAGCAATCACCCGGTTGCTCCATGAAGCTGCATGATAAGCTCCTCGTTGCCTCGCAGTTGGAAATGCTCAAAGTCGACGTCATTGAGGCGGGCTTTGCCATTGCCTCACCTGGTGACTTTGAGGCCGTGCAGGCGATCGCTAACCACGTCAAAACCAGCACGGTTGCTAGCTTGGCCCGTGCACTCAAGGGCGATATCGATCAAGCTTGGGCTGCTGTCAAGGGCGCTGTTCGTCCGCGTATCCACACCTTTTTGGCGACTTCGCCAGTGCATATGCAGTACAAGCTGCGCATGAATCCTGAGGATGTCCTCGATCAAGCTACTGCGATGGTGCGCTATGCGCGCTCCATTTGCCCAGAGGTGCAGTTCTCATTGGAGGATTACACCCGCACCGAAGAAGACTTTAGCTACCGCGTCATCGAGGCTGTCATCAAGGCCGGTGCGACGATCATCAACCTCCCTGACACTGTCGGCTATGCGATCCCCGAAGAATTCGCAGCGCGCATTGCAGGCGTGATGAACCACGTCCCCAATGTCACCGACGCTGTGATCGCAGTGCACTGCCACAACGATTTAGGCTTGGGCGTGGCTAATACCCTTGCTGCATTGCGCGCTGGTGCAGGCCAAGCTGAATGTACCATCAACGGCATCGGCGAACGCGCCGGTAATGCCGCATTGGAAGAGATCGTGATGGCGATCAAGACGCGCCAGGATTTCTTTGATGGTCTCGAGGTTGGCATTGACAATACCCGTCTGACCTCCGCCAGCCGGTGCGTCTGCGCCGTGACTGGTAGCAAGGTCCAGGCCAACAAGGCCATCGTCGGCCAGAATGCCTTTGCTCACGAATCGGGCATCCACCAACATGGTATGCTTGCCAATGCTCAAACCTACGAAATCATGACCCCCGAATCGGTCGGCTTGACTCAGTCGCAAATGGTCTTGGGCAAGCACTCGGGCAAACACGCCCTCCAAGCTCGCCTTACCGATCTGGGGATCACCTTGGATGAAACCAAGCTCAAGGAGCTCTTTGGTCGATTCAAAGATTTGGCTGACCGCAAAAAGGTCGTCACAGATGCAGACTTGGAAGCCCTCGCTCGTGGCCTAGAGACGCGCCCTGAAAATCAACGTGTCGCCTTTGATCGCTTTGTGGTGACCACAGGCAATACCTTGACCAATATGGCCACCGTGCGAATCCTCGTCGAAGGCCGCCCCATCGAATCTGTCGCCATGGCAGATGGTGGCCCGATTGAGGCATCCTTTGCCGCAATCAATAGCGCACTTAACCTGCGCGTCACCCTCGAAAACTTCGCCGTGTCAGCTGTCACTGGTGAAGCCGATGCCCAAGGTGAAGCCAACGTGCGCATTCGCCACAATGGCAAGGTCTATCCAGGTCGTGGCGTAGCAATGGACGTGATTGAAGCATCCATCCGCGCTTACATCCACGCCATCAATGGCCTCTTGGATGAAGAGCAGCGCCAAGTCAATGCTGCAGCGGTCTTGACCGCCACCCAGCAAGGCATCTCACTGGTTTAATTGAGAGGACAATCATGCAAATCGCTCAGATCAATGTCTTGGATTACCACGCTGGGGATACCATTGTGCTCGACGGCCTCGTCTTAACAGGACGAGACCGCTTCCACAAGCATATCCACGATGGCGGCGCATTGCCCGCAGACATTGACTTGAGCCAAGCGGCCCTGTATCATTGCGGCCCTGTGATCATCCCTGCGCCAGTCGATGCGGCTCATCCCGCTGGCTGGCACATCGTCGCAGCGGGCCCCACCACATCCTCTCGCGAAGAACCCTACGAAGCCGATCTCATTGCCAGCTCTGGGCTACGGATTATCATTGGCAAAGGTGGTATGGGTGCCCAAACCCTCGCCGCTTGTAAAGCCCATGGCTGTATCTATGTCCAAGCTGTCGGTGGCGCTGCCGCCCAGATCGCCAGTACCGTCCAAGCCGTCGAACGCGTCGACTTCCTCGATGAATTTGGCCCAGCAGAGGCTATGTGGCATTTGCGCGTCAAGCAATTCACGGGTATCGTGGGTATGGATGCCTACGGCCAATCGATCTATCAGCAGGTTCAGGACGCATCCTGCCAACAACTCAACCGCCTCTTAGCCAAGGTCTAATTTATGAAGCCATTAACTGAAGAACAAATCACCGCCGAGATGGATCTCCTCCGCGACCAATACACCAACTACGTCACCCAAGCCGGCCAAGCTCCCTCCGAGGAAGAATTGCGCAGCTGGTGCATTGACAATTTGATCGAGCGCACCATCATCGCCGAAGCTGCCGAAGCCGATGGCATCACCCCCGAAGAATGGATCGCCAAGATCGCAACCGTCGAGCCGATCTCGGTCGACCAGGCGAGGGCGTTCTTTAAGGCACATGCGGATGTCTTTATCAATCCTGAGCGCGTGCATGCCCAGCATATCGTCCTGCACAACCAATCCCACGAAGGTGCCGACGCTACCACTGCGCTGCTCAATCTGCGCACCAAAATCCTCGCAGGCGACCTCTCCTGGGAGGATGCCGTCGCCCAAACATCCGAATGCCAAAACCAGTCAGATTTGGGGGTTTTTGTGCGTGGCCAGATGGTCGAATCCTTTGAAGATGCCGCCTTTGCCTTGGCAGAGGGCGCCATCTCCGATGTCGTCGAAACCCAATTCGGCTGGCATCTCATCCGCGTCATTGCCCACCTACCCGAAGAGCCCGCACTCTTTGAAGAGGCCAAAGACAGCATCATCAATCACCTCGAGCAAGAAGCTCAGCAAGCCCAAATCGAGGCGGCTCTCGATCCCAAAATTGACGCCGCCAGACAATCCCTCGGCATGCCACCCCGCGAAAAGAAGTAATCACTATGGATAGAAGACCCTCATTAGCCAAACCCCAAACCGTCGTCGTGCCTCGTATGTGGCATGGCCAGACGCTCCAACTCTTTTTGGCCGATCGCCTCAAGCTCTCCAAGCGCCAAGCCAAGTCGATGATCGACGCGCGTGTCGTTTGGGTCAATCGCAAGCTCACTTGGATGGCTCAGCATAATCTCTCTGCCGGCGATCAAGTCACCTTCTCCGTCACACCGGGCACCGGTGCCAAGGACAAGCAAGACCGCCCCGCTGAGAAATCCCACATTCGCATCTTGTGGCAAGACGACTACTACATCTTTGCCGACAAGCCCGCTGGCATGCTCACTCAGGGCAATGACAGCCTCGAATCGCGCCTCCAGGTCCAAGAGGCAAACCCCTCCATTGCAGCCGTGCACCGTCTTGACCGCGATACCTCTGGCATCTTGCTCATCGCCAAAAACAAAGAAGCCCGCGATGCCGCCGTGGCGATCTTTAAGACCCGCCGTGTCAAAAAAGTCTACCAAGCCATCTGCCTAGGGCAAGTCGAGCAGCACGTCTCGACCGTCAATGACGAGCTCGATGGCGAAAAGGCAATCACCCACTTTAGCCGCATGCAGAGCAATCGCGATGTGACATTCCTCAAATTGCGCATCGAGACCGGCCGTACCCACCAGATCCGCCGCCACCTCTCGAGCATTCGTCACCCCATCCTTGGCGATAACCAATACGGCATGAAAAAGACCTTTGACCCACGCATTCAGTCGGTCACCCGTCAAATGCTTCATGCCTTGGAAATCGAATTGCCTCACCCCATTATCATGGGGCAATCCATTAAAGCACACAGCCCCCTGCCTGCGGACTTCCGCGCAGCACTTAAGCTATTCGGCTTGACTAAACGCCGCTAAAGCGCCCTCGCCGAATTGATCAGATAGAGTATAAAGGTATCACAATGAGTAGTATGTTTGAATTCTGGAACGACGCCAACACCCCCCTCCACCCCGTGAGTGCGCCAGACTTTTTACCCCGTCACCGCCTCGCCGAGATGCAATTGCACCGCCTGCGCGTTACCGTGGATCGTGCCTACAACAACGTCCCCCTCACCCGTCAGCGCATGGATGAGGCTGGTATCAAGCCCCAAGACATCCAGTCGTTGGCCGACATTGCTAAGCTCCCCTTTACCTATAAGAAAGACCTCCGCGACACCTATCCAGACGGCCTCTTTGCCAGCTCCATGGGCGACATCGTCCGCCTCCACGCCTCCAGTGGTACCACTGGCAAGCCTATCGTTGTCGCCTATACCCAAAATGACCTCAAAGTCTGGGACAACGTCGTCGCCCGCGCCCTCGCAGCTGCCGGCATTCGCAAAGGTGACATCCTCCAAAATGGCTACGGCTACGGCCTCTTTACTGGTGGGTTGGGCGTCCATGGCGGCGCTGAAACCATGGGGTGCACCGTTATCCCTATTGGCGGGGGCAATACCGAGCGACAGATTATGTTTCTTAAGGACTTCGGCGTGACCGCGATCACCGCGACCCCCAGCTACTTTTTGCACATCCTCGAAGAAGCCCACAAGCGCGGCCTCGACCCCAAAAAGGACTTCAAGCTCCGCGTCGGCGTCTTTGGTGCCGAGCCCTGGACAGAAGAGATGCGCAAGCGCATTGAGGCGCTTAGTGGCATCCATGCCAGCGACATCTATGGTCTCTCCGAAATCGTCGGGCCTGGCGTGGCTACCGAGTGCCATTGCCAAGACGGCCTGCACATCTTTGAGGATCACTTCTACCCCGAAATCATCGACCCCGACACCGGCGCAGTCTTGCCCGATGGCGAAGTTGGCGAATTGGTGCTCACCACCTTGAGCAAAGAAGCCATGCCCATGATCCGCTACCGCACCCGCGACCTCTCCCAGCTCGTCTCAGAGCCCTGCGCCTGCGGCCGCACCCTTCGTCGCCTCAAGCGCATCAGCTCGCGTAGCGACGACATGCTCATCATTCGTGGCGTCAACCTCTTCCCCTCGCAGATCGAGACCGCCCTGCTCAAGATTGACGGCACCTTGCCAAACTATCTGATCGAAGTTGACCGCGTCAAAGACCAAGACATCATCGAGGTCAAAGTCGAGGTCGCCCCACAATTCTTTACCGACTCGGTCAAAGGCCTCGAAGCCCTCCACCGCAAAGCCGTCCTCTCCATCCAGGAGATCACCGGCCTACACATCCCTGTCAAACTGGTCGAGCCAAACACGCTCCCTCGCAGCGAAGGCAAGAGCAAGCGCGTCATCGACCACCGCAAAAAAGCGTAAAGACTGCCATGAACTTTGACTACATCGATTTGTTTTGTGGCGTTGGTGGCTTTCGGTATGCAATGGAAGCGGCATTGTCGGCTGTAAGTGCGACTGGTAACTGTCGACTTTCCTCCGATATTGATAAGAATTGCCAAAGAGTTTACGCACAAAACTTTGGCGAGACCCCTGTCGGGGATATCACAAAAGTTGCCCCGTCTTCGCTTGCTGATTTTGATGTGTTGTTGGCAGGGTTTCCTTGTCAGCCGTTTAGTATTATGGGACAGATGAAAGGCTTTGCTGATATGCGAGGAACTTTGTTCTTTAATATCGCAGAAATTCTTGCAGCAAAGAAACCTCGCGCATTTGTATTGGAGAACGTCAAGCTTCTTAAGGGGCATAATCAAGGTAAGACTCTTGCTCGAATCATGGAGGTTTTAAGAGAGTTAGGATACTATGCAGACTATCGTATCTATAATGCGCTTGACTTTGGATTGCCGCAAAAGAGAGAGCGCATCTTTATTGTGGGTTTTAGAGAGCCTGCTGTTTTTAAGTGGCCTGTTGGTAAAAAAGACCCTCCGCAACTTAGCCATGTATTAGAAAAAGATGTTGACTCTTTTTATCAAGTATCGCCACGTATCTATGAAAAGCGTAAACAGCAAGTTGCGAGTTTAAATGGTAATTATCCAAGGCCTGGTATTTGGCATGAGAATAAAGCTGGACACGTAAGTGTCTACCCATATTCTTGTGCATTGAGAGCTGGGTCATCATATAACTACTTACTTGTAGATGGCGAGCGTCGTTTGACGGGAAGAGAAATGTTTCGTTTGCAGGGTTTCCCAGATTCCTGTGTGGTTGATCCATCTTATACAACTGCACGACATCAAGCAGGGAATAGTTTGCCTGTTCCAGTTGCGACCGCTGTGATCACAAATGTCTTGAAAATGTTAAGCAAGAGTCAATCAGCGCAAGCTCAGTCGAATTACTACTCAATTGATGGGCAGCTTTGCTTTTTCGAAACGGAGGATCAGTATGACATCAATCAATGAGGTAAGCGTATCGCCCAAGCTTAAGCGAGTAAACAAGTATAAGCCCCCATACCCATTAAGTAAATTTCCAAAAGATTTCGTGATGGCATTTGGTAAGGCTATGATTGCCAAATTGGCCACTCGCTCTGTTCCAACTTTTGAAGGTGCCGAATGGGAAGAGGTCTTTGCGCAATGCATTCATGCCCAATGGCATCCTTCTAATGTTGGACTTGATGATGTGGTTTTTGAGCAGACTGCATGGAGCGCAAAGACCATTAAGAATAAGAAGCCGTACAACGCAAAGACTATCCGATTGATATGTGGTAGAAATTCCCCTATTTACTCTTTTGGAGATGTGCAGATCACGAATCAAGATCCAGATGACCTCGGGCGTAAAGTTTTGGAAATTTGGAATGAGCGCATCTCAGAGGTTCAAAAGCAGTTTAAGTATCTTCGCACGATTGTTTTGATTAAAGGGGAAGACCTCCTCGAGTTTGCGATCTTCGAAAAGGAAACGCTGCCAATTGCTATTGATGACTACACATGGCAATGGAATGAGAAAAACAATTTGGAGGGGCTTGATCGTATGACACGCAAGCATTGCTTTACTTGGCAACCGCATGGCTCACAGTTTACAATGGTTGTCGATGTCCCTCAAGATAAACTTTGTATACGCATTAAGAACCCACGAAAAATCTCGGAAGAAGAGGTGTTGACCTCTTTGGACTTTGATGAGTCATGGGTTGAAGTCGTTAATCCGAATGAACAGAATTAAATAAGAGGTTATTATGAAAATCAGTCAAATCTCGCTCTTCTTAGAAAACAAACCCGGCCACTTGAGCGCCATTTGCCGCACCTTGGCAGATGCCCAAGTCAATATCCGCAACCTCTCTCTCGCTGACACCCAGCAATTTGGGATTGTGCGCTTGATCGTTGAAGAGGTCGAAGCCGCCGTCGCCGCCCTTGAAAAGGCCGGCCACATCGTCAACGTTCGCCCCGTCACCGCTGTTAGTGTCGCCGACAAAGCCGGTGGCATCGCTGCCATCCTTGACGTCTTGGCCAAAGACCCCTCCATCAATGTTGAGTATATGTATGCCTTTACTGGCTTACACGAAATCCACGAAGCTGTCTTGATCTTTAGATTTGACGATCAAGACAAGGGCGAAAAGCTCCTCGCAGATGCCGGCTTGCCTATCTTGACCTTTGAACACCTCTTTAAGTAGTAAGGCCACCCCATGTCACAACCAGTCATTGACGGGGGCATCCTGCACCCCGAAATCGAGTGCATGCCTCGCGAAAACCTCGCAGCCATCCAGCTCGACCGCCTCCAAAAACAAGTCGCCCACGTCGCCAAAGTCCCCTTTTACGCCAAGAAATTCGCCGAGATGGGCATCTCCCCTAGCGACATCAAGACGCTCGACGACATTCGCAAGCTCCCCTTCACCACTAAGGCTGACCTCCGCGAGGGCTATCCCCTCGGATTCCTCGCCTGTGGCAAAGACAAGATTGTCCGTTATCATGGATCCAGCGGTACGACTGGCAAACCCACCTTTGTCGCCTACACCCAGCAAGACCTCGATATCTGGACCGACTGCGTCGCGCGTTTCCTCGTCGCCTGCGGCATGAAGCCCGGACAAGCCGTCCAAGTTTCATTTGGCTATGGCCTCTTTACTGGTGGCTTTGGCCTCCACTACGGCATCGAACGCGTCGGCGCCGGTGTCATTCCCGTCTCCAGTGGCAACACCGACAAGCAGCTCATGATCATGCAAGACATGGGCGTCGAGGGCCTCATCTGCACCCCCAGCTACGCCATCAAGCTCATGGAATCCATCCAAGAGCGCGGCATTCGCAACAATATCAAGCTTAAGTATGCCCAATTTGGCGGCGAACCCTGGACCGAAGAGATGCGTACCCACCTCGAGGCTGGCCTTGGCTTCCCCTGCTTTAACAACTACGGCCTCTCCGAAGTCATCGGCCCTGGCGTCGCAGGCGAATGCGCCTACCGCACCGGCATGCACATCCAAGAAGACAACTTCATCGTCGAAGTCATCGACCCAGTCACCCTTGAGCCTGTCCCAGACGGCCAAGAGGGCGAGCTCGTCTTCACCGCCATTACCAAAGACGCCATGCCGCTGTTGCGCTATCGCACCCGCGACATCGCCTCCATCACCCGCGAAGTCTGTCCCTGCGGCCGTACTACAGCCCGCATGACCCGCGTCGTCGGCCGTAGCGATGATATGCTCGTCTTGCGTGGTGTCAACGTCTACCCCACCCAAATCGAAGAGGCCCTCCTCAAAGTCGAAGGCGTCACCCCCAACTACATCATCGAGGTTGATCGCCCAAGCGCCCTCGACCAAGTCGTCGTCCACGTCGAAATGCTCCCAGAAGCCTTCTCCGACAAAATGGCCGACCTCGTCGAGCTCCGCCAAAAGCTCCAACGCGCCATCCAAGCCATCACCGGCATTATGATGGATGTCGATCTCGTCTCCCCCAAGACCCTGCAACGCTTTGAAGGCAAGAGCAAGCACGTCATCGACCACCGCAAGCTCAGAGACTAGCGGCTACGCCACGCGCCTACGGCACAAGAAAAGCCCTGCTTAACCGCAGGGCTTTTCTTGTGCCCCTAGAGCTCGCTACGCTCACGCATCAAGCAGCTCGCTACGCTCCCGCTTTAGGCTTAGGACATAGACATAGGCTTAGGACAGCTCGCGATTACCGCTCGCATAGGTGGCAGCAGCTTGCGATTACCGCTCGCCAAGACATAGGGGCTTTAGGGACCTTAGGAGTGAGGCCATATTAGAGCAGGTCGCTGACGCTCACTCGCTCGCCGCATCAGGCAGTGATCAGCCGACGCGCTTCCTGCGGCGCGCTGGTTGGGTTACTTGTATAGTGATGCGTTTATTCTTAAACGCGGGCCCCTGAGCTTGCCCCCCGCCACCGCGCTCGCTCTGCTCGAGTGCCCGATGCCTGATGCTTTAGAGCTTACAGCGGCGACGTAGTCACCCACGTCCACACCCCTGACCAGCCATCCCCAGACTCGAGCTTCCGCACCACGCCGCTCGTCCTGTGGCCGCAGGCCTCGCCACGCTGGCTGCGCCCCCGCAGGCGCTCGAGGATTTTGGGATTTGGAGTCTGGATTTTGGGGAGACCGCTGCAACGGCTCTGTGCAGCTTAATAAGCGGAGTATGAGGCGGTAGCCTCATCACTAGCACTAGGACTAGGACTATCAACTAGCACTAGGCGGCGCAGCCTCCTCCGCCTTTCTGCTGGAGATAGCAGGCTGTCGGCGTTGGCGCTCGCAGGCTCGCTTGTGCTCGGTGATAGGAGCGATGGGACTCGTCCGAGCAGGACAGCGAACTGCGTGCGATGCTTGCCTGATTGCGGCTTGGTGCCGCTTTAGAGCTCGCTCCGCAGGTGCTTACACACCCGGCGTAGCCTCATTTTGTGCTCTGGTAGACGACGTCGTCAGGGGGCACGACCCCAGCCACTCCCACGCTACACGCACCGCGGAGCGGCGGCCTCTATTAGGCCGTCTATGAGCACCAAAAGTTTTGGTGCTTATAGATGCGCCGCTGCAATGGCTCTAAGGCCGCAGGCCGCTAGCAGGGAGTGGGGCAGCCGCCCCACCACTCTTCCTAAAACAGAATGAGGATACGCCATTAGTGAGCTTGCGAGCTCATGGCGCATCCTCCTTTGTGTCTTTTGTGGTTAAAAAACTCGTAGGCCACGCTGACTGCGGTCGCAGACCGCTCTTCCTGTAACTGACCACTGTAACTGTAACTAGGCGGCGCAGCCGCCTACACCTCCGCTTAGAAATAAAACCAAATTGCATTTTAGGATGAGACTTTGTGAGACTCGCAAATCAATTTGGTTGAGATTTTTGGATGGGATAATGCAATGGGTGGTAAGTGTTTATGTTGTATTTTGATCGAGTTTGTGCGAGGTGTCGCTACGACAGTTTCCAAAATGGAAACTGTCGTGCAAAAGGTTTTATGAGGAGCGGTAATTAAGGCGGTTGAGACCTGCAATTGGCATCTCATTCTTGAGGTAGGCTATGCCCCTTAATGCCTGCTCCACGCATCCAACCATCTCGTTGTCTTGCGGGAGGCATCTCTACAGATGCTCCCCAGGCATGATTGCTCATGAAATCGTGCTTATGGCGTTTTTTAGGCTTGCAGAATCCTCTATAAAAGGTTATACTAGGCCTTATAAAAGATGGAAGTCTCCTTGATGTCTTTGCATCTACATCCCTTAAAAAGTCGGAGGAAACCTGTATGAATACCCCCAAAACTGCCCTTGATCACACGCATAAAGTGAGTTACTGTTTTTACAAGACACCCCTTGGTCAGGCACAAATCCAAGTTGCATTTCATGATGAGACTTTGTGGGTTACGCAAAAAGATTTGGTTGAGATTTTTGGATGTACTAAGTCTGCGATTAGTAAACACTTGTCTAATATTTTTGACGAGGGAGAGCTAGATGCCGCTACGACAGTTTCCAAAATGGAAACTGTCGTGAAAAGGGGCTTCCGTGGAGAGGTCGTTGAGGAGGTTGAAACCTACAATTTGGATGTCATTATTTCGGTGGGGTATCGGATTAATTCGATCCAGGCGACGCTCTTTCGTAAATGGGCGACTCAGGTCCTCCATGAGTACACGCTCAAGGGGTTTGCCTTAGATGATGACCGCCTTAAACAGGGGCGCACGCTCTTGGGGCGCGATTACTTTAGAGAATTACTCGAACGTGTACGATCGATCCGCACGAGTGAACGGCGCATCTGGCAGCAAATCACCGATATCTTTGCTGAATGTAGCCGAGATTATGATAAGAATAGTCCCGATGCTCGGCACTTTTATGCGCTTGTGCAAAACAAGTTTCACTATGCCATCACGGGCCGCACCGCCGCAGAAAAGATCTATGAGTCGGCAGATGCGTCTCTGCCCAATATGGGCCTGACGACGTGGAAATATGCCCCCAATGGGCGCATCCTTAAGTCTGATACTGAGATTGCCAAAAACTATCTCTCGGAAAAGGAGATCCGTAAGTTGGAGCGCTCGGTAGCGAACTTTTTTGACCATGTCGAGGGGCTCATTGAGGATCAGACAGACTTTAGCATGGCGGAATTCGCACAAAGCGTCGATGATTTTTTGACCTTTAAGCGCTATCAGATTTTGCAAGGCAATGGCTCAATCTCTCACCAACAGGCCATCGACAAGGCGCATGACCAGTATGATGCCTTTAATAAGGGGCAGTCTATCCAATCGGACTTTGATCAGCTACTCTCCCTCCAGGAGCAGCTCGCCCAATACGAGGCGAGGGGCTCGTTACGCTCGCCCTAGACACGGCTACGCCGTGTGCGGGAATCGCCTGCGGCGATGTGGGAACAGGCTGCGCCTGTGCGAGGACAGCTCGCAAGCTCGCCGTGCGGGGACGACCTACGGTCGTGTATAGGTTGCTGCGCTCGCGGGACTGCCAGATGCACACCGCAGGATTTTAACGCAGAGGACGCAGAGGGACGCAGAGCTGTTGCAGCGCAGGGTTGGTATCACAGAGACACAGAGCGCTGCGCTTCGCTTGCTACACAGAGCTGTTGCAGCGCAGGGGCTTAGGATGGCGAGGATGAGGCACTGAGCAACTCCCCGAGCAAGCTCGTTCGTTGCTCATACCTGCATCCTCTCGCCTCCCTACGGTCGGCATCGCTTCGCGATCCCATCCAAGCCCCGGGGGCGGCTGCGCCGCCCGCAACAAGCATCAAGCACTAAGAGGCTCAAATAAGCAGGGTGTGGGATGCAATCCCTCCACTAGCACTAGGACTAGGACTATCCACTAGCACTAGGCGGCGCAGCCTCCTCCGCCTCTCTGCGGGAGATAATCTGGCAGTCCTGCTACGCTTGCCCAGCTCGAGTGCTCGCCCTACAGCGGCGACGCAGTCGCCTAATCACTATCCGCTAAAAAGTGCTTGACTTTAGCGGGGGGATGCCCTATACTGTGGCATCAATTTGTACCCAATCTTTAGTGATCCATCTATTATAGACAAAAGGAAGACGATTATGGCTGAATTGATTGTAGCATTAGACGTGAATACTCGTGACGAGGCTAAGGACGTTTTGGCACGTTTGGGGGATTCGATTAGCTTCTATAAGATCGGCTTGGAACTTTTTTCTGCGCAAGGCCCTGACATTGTGAAGTTGGTGAAGGATGCCGGCAAGCGCGTTTTCTTGGACTTGAAGCTCCATGACATCCCTCGCACCGTCGAGCGCGCCGTGATCAGTGGTGCAAGCTTGGGTGTAGATTTGATGACGATCCATGCTTCTGGTGGCAAGGCAATGATTCGCGCGGCAGCAGATGCGGCAGCGACCTTTGGTGCGGCTGCGCCAACAATTTTGGCTGTGACGTGCTTGACGAGCTTGGATCAGAGCGATTTGACCGATCTGGGTATCGCTCGTGAAATGCCCGATCAAGTTGCGGCATTGGGTTCGCTCGCTATTACCAATGGTGCCAATGGCATCGTGTGCTCGCCTCGTGAAGTGGCGGCCATGAGCAAGCTGCTCAAGAGCTTGGCACCAGAGCGTCAATTGAGCTTCTGCACGCCAGGAGTGCGTCCTGCTGGTGCGGCAATTGGCGACCAAAAGCGCGTGGCAACGCCTGCTGAGGCGGTGCGTGATGGCTCGACCCACTTGGTGGTCGGCCGTCCGATCCTCGAGGCTGCAGACCCTGTCGCAGCGGCTTATGCGATTGCAAAAGAGATCAACAGCCTCTAAAACCACTTGACAAAAGTGCCTGTATATGGTATCTTTTGCGCCGATTTTTATTTATAAAGAAAGAGACAGACGAATGTTACATTCTATTTATGATCGAATCCTTGATGATCCTGCTAAGTATGACTTTACCGTAGAGCAGCTTGGCGAATGCACCATTGATAACCCGATGAAAAAGAGTTGCTTTGTTGACGAAAATGACTCAGGGGCATTGATGAGCGTGCGTGCTGACTATGTCAAGCGCTTCATGGACAAGGCTGGATTTGTGCCTTGCCTCGAAACGGCTGGCCCTCATCGTAAGATTTTTCATGATCCTTGCACCACGCGTGCTGGTATCGTGACTGCTGGTGGTCTTTGCCCTGGCTTGAACAACGTGATCAAGGCGATTGTTGAGGTTTTGACCTTTGACTATGGCGTGAAGTCGATCTATGGTTTCCGTTATGGTTATGCTGGCTTGATTCCTGATTTTGGTTATGAGCCGATGATTCTCAATCCTGAGGTGGTCGATACGATCCACGATCGTGGCGGCACACTGTTGGGCTCGTCTCGTGGGCAGCAAGACACCTGCCGTATGGTTGACACGCTCGAACGCATGGGCATCAATGTCCTCTTTGCAATCGGTGGCGATGGCTCGTTGCGTTGCGCTCGTGAGGTTTCTGACGAATGCAGACGCCGCGGTTTGAAGATCTCTGTCGTGGGCATCCCTAAGACGATCGACAATGACTTGCATTTCGTCGGCCGTACCTTTGGTTTTGAAACGGCTGTGACACAGGCTTTGCCGGTGATCCGTTCTGCCCACTCTGAGGCATTGGGCGCACACAATGGTATCGGCTTGGTCAAGTTGATGGGCCGAGACTCTGGCTTTATTGCTGCGTATGCAGCTTTGGCAAACCCTGTTGTGAACTTTTGCTTGATCCCAGAATCTAATTTCACGATCGATGGCGAGAATGGCCTTTTGGCAGCACTCGAGCGTCGTTTTGCCTCTGGCAAATCTCACGCAGTGATCGTGGTGGCAGAGGGTGCTGGTCAAGATTTGATGGAGGGCGAAGTCAAGAAGGATGCCTCTGGCAATATCCTCAAGAAGGATATCGGCGAATACATCAAGTCTCGCATCAATGACCACTTCGCTGCTAAAAAGCAAGACGTCACGGTCAAGTACTTTGATCCGAGCTATTCGATTCGTAGCTGCGCTGCGGTTGGCGCTGACTCGGTGCTCTGCTACCGCTTGGCTCGTATGAGCGTCCATGCGGCAATGGCTGGCCGCACCAACTGCGTCGCAGGCTGCCTCAATGACGATTACTCGATCGTCCCAATCCCATTGGCTACTGTCGAGCGTCGTAAGATCTATCTCAATAGCAACCTCTGGAGTGCGGTGCTCGATGCTACGGGCCAGGAATACTACTTCCAGCCAGATTGCGCGAGCAAGGTCGGCACCTGCGCTCCTTAATCGGATGGGCTAACTGAACAAAATAAGGCGATGGGGTTTCCTTTCGCCTTATTTTATTGAGGCACATAGAGGGGCAATTTGTGGTTGTGGGAGTGGATTCTGAGGCTAATCGAGCCCTTATCCCTCTAAAAGCATCGAAAAAAGCCTATCCTCTCTATTTTAGCTATTGACAAATACCCACTAAATAGCGTATTATAAGCTCAAAGAATTACATTTAGTAAGGAAGGTCCTGACCCATGAATACATCGATGATCAATTTTTCTCTCGCAGCACTTTTGGCCGTGGCAACCTGCGTACCCACACTTGCTTTTGCTCAAGATGTCGCCAAAACAGAAGAAGCCGCACCCGTCAAGCGCCGTTTTGATGCTCACGTGATGTTGCGCGAATGGGAGGGTGGGGCCTGCACCGTGCAATTGCCCGGTCAAACCACGACTATCGCTGCGCGCAATTACAAAGCCTATCCTTATGGCACACGTATTACGTTGACCAATGATGGCGACAATAAGGCGCGTTCGCTCAAGCTCTATTTCTCTTCGAGTGACTATGTGCAGCTCGTCGGCGAAGGCTCCGTGACGCTCGTCAATGAGCCTGGCACCTATCGCGCAGGCATCGTGCTTAATCGTGGCACCCTCCAGGTCACCCTCGACCCCTCGATCCCTCAGGATCTCTTTTATGTGAATACCGCATCGGGCAATTTCACCTCGATCGCTGGTGGCGCCAAGATTGTCGTCTCCCCTACGATGAGCAAGAGTAAAGAGCGCACCCCAGCCGTCAATCTCTCAGTCGAGCTGAGTAATGGCGAGGCTAAGTTTCAGGGCCAAAACTTCTTCATTCCCAAGATGATCATCGGTCAGGGCTTTACCTGCGCGACTTACGCCGACAATACAGAAACCCACCTCGAGGGCGGCTCGTCGGACTTTCTTGTTAATCTCGATAATGGCTCTGACACGCCCACAAAATTTGCCTTTGGTGCGGGTGGCCTCGTCAAGTTTAGCCGCCGCAAGGCCAAGAGCGGTCGCTGGGTCGTGAGCGTGCTCACCATCTCTGGCGGCGGCACAGCAAAGAACTTCTTTAGCTATGTCGATGGCAATCCAGCCATTCGTACAGGCGAATTGATCGGCGAAGTCCTTCCCGAAGAGGATGCCGTTGCAGAAGAAAAGATCGATGCCGCTGACGAAAAGCTCGAAGAGCTCGTTGGTGACGATGGCGACCTCGCCCTCTAATCTGATACTATCCTTTTCGCGTCTGGCCAATATAAAATACGCCAGACGCATTTTACGAATAAAACCTACTCAATAATACACAACTATGTTTATCTATCACTTCAATCGTCTTATCCGTAGCAAAATCCTTTGGCTCTTTTTCTTGGGCTTGATGGTCTTTGCGTTTGTCGTCGTTGATTCTTGCTCTGCACCCGTTGACCAACAAGACCCCATTGGCACCATCGGTGGTACAGAAGTCACCGCTGAGCAACGCGACGCCGCTGCGACATTTGCTAGCTTGCGTTTCGTGCAAACCGCCGACATCGACCTCTCCGATCGTCGCAAAGCCGAATGGGAAATTCTCGCCTCTGCCTACGTTGCGGCAAAGTACGACCTCGTCCCCAGCAAGGCTGCAATCGGCCAGATCATCATCAATGCATTCTCCGATGCTAACGGCATCTTTAACCAATTCGCTTACGCTAACTTCCTCCGCCAACTCGGCTTTGAGAAGTCCGAAAACTTTGAGGTCGTCGCTGAGAAAATCGGCTTCCCCGCTCCGATGGATGCCGTTTCTCGCCTCTTGCAAGCCTCCACTGGTTGGGCTGCCCCTATGGCAATCGAGGCTCAGCTCTCCGCAGACCACGACAAAGCCACCATCCGCATTGCGACCCTCAAGCGCCCCGCTGTCAAGGCTAAGCCTCTCGCGGATGCCGCAATCAAGGCCTACTACGAGGCACACTTGCCTGCGTACAAGCTCCCCGAAATGCGTACCGTTAAGTATTTCGCCATCCCAACCGCCGCCTATGGCAAGGATGTCAAGGTCGCCGAAGAAGACGCCCTACAGTACTATGATGACTTCCAAGACGACTACATGCGCAAGACCAAAGATGGCAAGGGGCAAGAACCCATCCCATTCGCAGAAGTCAAGGCCGACATCGAGAAGAAGCTCATCGCAGAAGCCGCCCTCGAGAATGCCACCACCGATGTTAACGAAAAGCTCATCGCCGATATCGATGTCAAGGGATTTGATGCGGTCGCAAAGGCTAAGAAGCTCCCCGTCAAGACTCTTGCTCCATTTGCCCTCTCCTCCACACTCCCCGCAATCCAAAAGAGCGCAGACTTCGTGACCAACGTCTTTGACATGGACATTGAGTCCACATCCGTTGGATGCGTCGCTGGTGACAACGAGATCTACGTCATGCAGTTGACCAAGGTCGACCCCGAGCGCACACAAACCCTCGACGAAGTCAAGACCGTCGTCGTCGTTGCCGCTGAGCGTGAAGAAATGGCCAAGCGCTTTACCGCTCTCGGTGAAGAAACCGCCGCAACCATCAATGCTGCTCTTGCCAAAAAGAGCACCATCGATGCCGCAATCAAGGCCGCAGGGATCAAGACTCTCACCCTCGATAAGCCCCACACATTGACCGTCGTCGGCGAAAAGACCCCCGAGCAATTCTCCAATCGCTCACAAGCCATCTCCGCTATCTACGGCCTCGCTCAAAACCAAATCTCCAAGCCTGTCATCATCGATGCTGATACCCTCATCCTCGTTTACCTCGAAAAACGCGAACCCGGAGATCGCATCGCCAAGGACATCGCCAAGCAAGATACCGCCGCACGTATTGCCTATATGTCCGCTTACCCAATTGCTACTGCTTGGACCAAGTGGGCCGTCGAAAATGTCGGCATCAACGCCCCCACATTCCTCGTCCCCACACTCTCAGATGCTGAAGAAGACTCCGACGAAGAGATCGAAGAAGACGCCGAATAATCCTCCGTCAGCCTCGTTAGACCAAGACGCCCAAGAAGACCACGTGCTCTTCAAGGGCGTCTTTTCATTGATGCTCTATCCTATGACCATTGTTAAACAATTCGACTTTATGGGCTTTCACGTCACCACGTGCAAAAAACGCAGCATTCCCTTTCCCATGGCGACCTTTTCCGTGCAATCCGCGACCGCCATCCTGTGTGTCCCCGCCCGCCTCAAAGACATCCCCGAGGACTATTTTAATCGACTCATCCAAGTCCTTTGGCTAGATGCTGGATCACCCGTCCCTCGTGGTGATCACAACGAGCCTTATCAGACCTTTAGACTCTTTGGCACCCACTACCCTATTGTCCTACACGAGCATGCCGGATGCGCCTATTGCGAAATCGCCAATGAGGCACTCCACGTCTACACCCATCGCACCTATCAAGGCCCCAAAGAGCTCCTCAAAGTCGTCTACCCCTGGGCCTACGACACCCTCATGACCCAGCTCCGCACCCTCCTCGACCACTGGCAGCCCCACATCGGGCAAGCCCCCAAATCCATCTCCATCTACCTCACCAAAGGCCGCGCCTGGGGAAAATGCACCAACGACAAGAAGCTCCTCTTTAACATCGCACTCGTGCACCAATCCATTGACAAGATCTCCACCACCGTCCTCCACGAGCTCTGTCACCTCATTCACTTTGACCACAGCCCGCACTTTTGGGCACAAATCAACCAGATCATGCCAGACTACGTCATCAAATCAGACCCCACCTCCCTCAAAGACGACGGCGACTGGTTTAGACGCTTTGACTAGCGCTACGCAGACCTGTGCATACTAATGTATACATAAAATGCAAATAGCCTCATTTTGTGCTGGCTATTTTTGAGGCGATCTGCTATATTAAGGGCCAATTCAACGACAACTCCCTATTGTTCGTTGGATTTCCCTAATTAAAGTAATATATAAAATTCATACATGACACCCTAAAGACCTCCGAGCCTCCTCTCGGAGGTCTTTTTTAGGGCTCGCTGCGCTCCCGCTTTAGGGGCGACGGAGTCGCCCAGCTCGAGTGATTGATGCCTGTTGCGGCGAGCTTGCTCGCCTTATAGCGGCGACGCAGTCGCCCCCGCACCAGCCACACCCCTGACTCTCTCTCCCCCAATCTCTGGCAGTCCTGCGGCGAGGTGCCTCTAACCCTCGCCTCAAGAGTCAGCTGACCCTTGTACCAACCTTAGCTGACTCTTGCATCAAGGGTCAGCTGACTCTTGTACCAACCTTAGCTGACCCTTGAATTGACCCTTAGGGGATATTTTCCAATCACCACTCCAGTCCATCTGCCATTTGGATTAGAGTCCTAAATGCTTGGCAATACCCTCCGTTCCTGCCCTAGGGCTCGCTACGCTCGCAGGACTGCCAGTAGTGGCTTTAGCGATAGACTCACCAGCTCACCTCATACGCCACAGTCCCCTCTTTTACGCAGACTGCTCGCAAAGTGAGCCCTGTCACCGGGGAGCGTAGCGATCGAGGTGGCAGGCGTGGCGTAGCCACAGCTCTGGCTGCTAATCGCAGAGGCCCTACCTCCCATCCCCACGCAGTCCTGCGGCGCAGGCGCCTTAGGGGCCGTCTGCCCCTAAAACCCCGAGCCAGACGTTCCCGTCCGGCTACCGAACAAGTATGCACGCTCACCTCACACGCCGTAGGTCCCCCTGCCCGCCGCAGGCGCCCGTGCCTTACGCTGGCCTCTCTGCGGGAGATAACCTGGCAGTCCAGCGGCGCAGCCGCCCTGTCCACTGTTACTGTGCACTGTTTACTAAAAAAGGCTCAGTGGTAACCACTGAGCCTTTTATGATTCGTGCGGGGATCGCTGTTTAGGCGATTTGCTTGGCTTTGCGGCGCAGGCCAACAGCGGCCACGCCCATCAAGAGCAACGCCATCGCGGTCGGCTCAGGCACGCCAATCGTCGTCCCTTGATCGGTTGTGGACATACCGACAAATGTGAATTCGAGGTCATTACCGTCTTTATTTGTAAAAAATCCTAGCTCTGTGCCTAAATTATTATCTATGGTTAGATTGTCAGCGCTGGCCGCGAGTACGCCATTGAAGTAGATGTCATACTTACCGCCGTCCTGGATTTGGAGGGCAAGAGAAAAGGTGTCTCCCTCTTGGATTTCCCCCAGCTTGAACGACATATACCATATGGCACCATCGCTACCTAACTTGAAGTTATTCCAGGCGCTAAGAAACGTAGCGTAGGGCGTTTCCGTTGGCAACGAGTTGACCTTGATCATCATCGACAGCGTACCGCCGTTTGCGATTTCAGAGAAATCAATGGTGTCGCCAGTATTAATTGTCCCAGTGGTGTAGCCGAGATCCCAGATGTCATTTGTTTGGGTTAGGTCGACCGCAACGGCTTGGGCGGTGAGGGTCATGGCAGAGATTGCGATGAACGTGAGTAGTTTTTTCATATGTGTACTCCCTATATAATAGGATGTTTTGTACTGAGCGTGAGGAGGTGGCCAGGCTTCACTCGAAGCAGGTCTTTCTCTCACTTATGCGGCTACTATAGCATAAGTGGGGGGGGGGCAAGAGTTATTTGGACTGTAATGGGGTAAATGTGGCAGAAAATGATGGTTTAGCTCTCTTTTTAGTCTATTTTTAATCATCTTAGGTTTTATTTTAGAGTCTAAGGCTCGCCCATCCGTCGCGCCCGCCATCCTCGGACTCGATCTCCCCCAATCCCCCTGGCAGTCCCCGGCGTAGCGCCTCCAAGAGGGAGCGTAGTGACCGTTCTAGGCGGCGCAGCCGCCTCTACACGGCCGCAGGCCGTTCCCGCACCGCCGCAGGCGGTTCTCGCACGAGCTCCGCTCGTTCCCGCACGGCGGCTTGCCGACGTTCCCGCACGCGGCGCAG
>CAYZIC010000014.1:0-41448 GCA_964478335.1 uncultured Lentisphaeraceae bacterium
GCAAAGTTCATTCTTCGTTTGCGGTATATCAAAACTTGTTCTTTCAGCATTAACACTTTCTGTTAAATAATCAGATGAAACAAAACAAAGGTACGAAAAAGATGTCTGATTCTCTTTAAACGAGATTGCCAAAATTGGCAGTTTTTTATTGCCGCCCACCTTTTCGACAGGCCGATCGGCTGCAATATAAAAAATTTTATTCGCATTGAGAATTGAGGATTTTTTTATCTTAATATGAGCAAAATCAAAATCTATACCTTTAATCTTGATTGACCTGCGTTCAATTTCATCTTGCGCAACCGCATCAAAGGATTCTTGCAAATTTTCAGTGGTAGAGCCATCGTGAACAAGAATATTTGGAGCCCCTCCAGCTCTTAAAAAGTAAAATAAACAATGGTGTAAAATACCTTGAATAACAATATTTAGTTTCCGTGGTATTAAATTTTTATATTCTTCCTTAATCCATTTTAGTCGTACACATGTTTCACATTCCGTTTTATTTGACACAACCACATTGTCATCATTAACAACAGGTTCTTTGTTAAGAAAATCGAAATTGCGTTCAAAAAAATGAATCACCATCACTGAAACAACTAGAAACTGAAATGCTATTAAACTCTTTTAGCCAAAGAAGTCGCCCAACACCATGGCAGCCCATTTTTTCTTTGTAGGCAGAGTCCAGCGTTAGGAAGGACTTGAAGTTTTCTTCTGTGAAACCACACCCATTGTCAACAATCTCAAATCCTACGATTGGTGGCTCACCATCATTCTCAAGATCTAAAGAATCCTCTCTTAAAATCCTAATTCGAATTGAGGACATTTCCATTTGAAAGCTAGTGTCTTTTTGACATCGCTGGTCAATTGATTGAATAGAATTAACAATAGCCTCAAAAAGAGGTAATAAGGGTTGCGTTTTCGGTAATTTAGTATTTCGAAGACGTCCGATTAAATTAGTTTTTAAAGTTACCTCAGCCACAACATACCTCACAATAATTATTCTGCCCCTGAAAAAAAGATGATATTAGCATAGTGCGATAGATTATACAAGGAGAAATTAGTGTGATATGGGAATTATTATCATCAAATGAACGCTAATGAGTCCGCGGATGGAGCGGCGGAGCCGCTGGAATTTGGAATGTGGAATGTGGAATGTAGAATGTAGAAGACTGCCAGAGCTTGTCCACGAATTGCACGAATTGACACGAATGATTTTAGCCACAAAAGAACGCAAAAGACGCAAAGGCGACTCCGTCGCCTAGTTCGAGTCTAGAGTTCGAGTTCGAGGAAGAGCGGTCTGCGACCGCAGGACTGCCAGGTTATCTCCCGCAGAGGCGCAGAGACGCAGAGCATTTCTAAACGCAAAGAAGCGAAGAGTTCAAGAAGACGGGCTTGCAGATGGAGCGGCGGAGCCGCTAGAATTTGGAATATGGAATTTGGGATATGGTCACTGTTAGCGGCCTGTGGCCTTAGTGCGCTCTCGTAGATCGCTTGTGGAGGGCACCCCAAAACCTAAACTCTAAACCCCAACTCCCGTATCTCACAAAGCTCGCCTATAGGCTCGCAGAAGGTCTCCCCAAACTCTAAATCCCAAAATCCAACTCCCCTTTGTCTGTCGCCAGTGCTAGTTGCGGGGAGATGTCACTTTGGGCTCACTCAAGAATTAGAGCAGTTGCGGTGCTGTCGCCATCAACAGGGGAATGCTACGACGGTTTCGTCTACCTAATTCCTATTGACCTTTCATGATATTTGTGATAGAGTAGTCTCCAAACAAACCGATAAACAGGCAATGCTCCATGAAGCCCTTACTCTCTATCATCCTCCCTATCTACAACGTCGCGGCTTACCTCGACCGTTGCTTAACCTCTCTCTTTTCTCAGTCTCTGACTATCCCTGTCCAAGTCTTACTCGTGGACGATGGTTCGACAGACTCAAGCTATGCCATTTGCCTCCAGTGGGCAAAGAAATTCCCCTCCATTCAGGTCATTCAGCAATCGAATCAAGGTGTCAGTGCAGCGCGCAACACGGGGCTGGCTCTCGCCCAAGGCGACTATGTTCTCTTTCTTGACCCTGACGACATCGTCGCGCCCTCTCTCTTCGCCACCTTTGACCGACTGATCAAAGACTCTCGCAACCAAGACCTCATTCTATTCGCCTATCAGACTTGTTCTGATCAAGCACCTGTCGCTTGGCCAAAGGGCGCATCTGCTAAGTGCCAACGCTACCACGGAGAAGTAGGTCTCCGTGACTACTTACGTCAAGGACACATTGGTGGTCGCGTCTGGGGCATCGCTTTCAAACGCCAAACCATCGCGGACTTAAGATTCCCCCCATTAACCAACGGCGAAGATGCCGTTTTTCGCACGGCAGCGCTCCTGCGCACGCATGCTTTTATCGACTGCCAAGAGGTCCTCTATGGCTATACTCAGCGGAATGGTTCCGCGGACCAAGTCAAAACCCTCACCCGCAGCCTCTCCATTATCCATTCCTGGGATCTGATCGGCCAACTCGCACGCCAACACTACCCGCAGCGTTCTTCCATTGTTGCCCTCTACGAACACGCCATTTACGCATGGGCCTTTCAGCTCGGTATCTCCTACCTCAAAGGCACCACCCCCACCGATCGCGCCCAAATCCTTCACGCTCTGCGCCACATCGCCTCCTGCTACCTTCCCAAATGGACACGCCCTCTCTTTCACAGCAAGCTCACCATCGAGATTTACTGTTGCCTCCGCTACCCCAACGTCATCCTCACCCGCGCCTACCGCAAACTCCTGGCGAGGCATCAACGAGAGCGAGGCGGAGCCTCGTAGTGGACAGGAAGGAGGCTGCGCCTCCGAGTGAACAGTGAACAGTGAACGGTGAACAGGGGGCGGCTGCGGCGCGGGATTCCCAAAAACCAAAATCTAACTCCCAAAATCCCCTCTGCCTGCGTGGGGGGCGACAAAATGGACAAAACGACCATTTTGTCGCACGTTGCTGGTCTAGCTGTACTCGCTGTACTCGCTGTCCCAAATCCCACATTCCAAATTCTAGCGGCTCCGCTGCTTAGCGAGCTCTGGGGGAATCGATTTTTTGAGGTTTGACGCACTTCTGCCTTGCGTATTTCAGCGGATTATGCTACATTAAAATAAATTGCTAGGGATTATTTTACCTCGCTTAAATTGGAGTATGCTGTGAAAGTTTTGTTGTCAATTAAACCGATCTTCGTGGATAAAATCTTTTCTGGAGATAAGCGGTTTGAGTATCGTAAAGCGATTTTTAAAAACGCATCTGTTAAAACAATTGTTGTCTATGCGTCATCTCCAGTAAAGCGCGTTGTAGGGGAATTTGAGGTGGAAAGGATCCTTGAAAATGATGTCGATAAGCTTTGGTCGGAAACAGCCTCAGACTCCGGGATCTCTAAAGATTTTTATGACGACTATTTTAAGAATCGTTCTCGGGCTTTTGCAATTAAAATCGGACGAATCACGAAGTATGAAAAGCCTAAGTCATTACTTGATTTGTCTGTAAAGACCCCGCCCCAATCTTTTGCTTATCTGTCAACGGGATGTTAGGATCATTTATGGAAAACAGCTTTTATATATTAAGTAATCGACCTGTTATCATAACACGTCTTCACTTGTGCACCTGGGATCTAATAGGCCAAAATGCACTTTTTGAGGTGGGGATTGAGTTTAGGCATTCCTCAGGAGAGACCGTCGAATTCGCACTACATTTGCCTTTTCTTGATGAGAGATCTAAATCTTCATGCTTGTATAAAGCTCTCCGAAACGAAAAGAATGCTCAGTTTATCTTTAATGATGTTTGTAAGAGTAAAGAGATGTTATCTGAATCATCTGATGACGGGTGTCGCTTAAACTTCGAGTCGACGAAGTCATTAGTCTTACGACCCGTGACCGATAGTGCTGTAAAAGCCCCACATCTACTAAGATTCTCAGCATTAATGTCACCATCCCAAACGAATGAAGCGCAAAATTATTATTGCCGAATGCTTATTCATTCAAACCTATCGACTTTTGCGACAACAGTCCCAGGCATAGCGAAGGAGTCGTTAATTTACGATATTAAGATTAATGAACGGCGTAATCGCCCTCCCGAATTTTCTAAAATAAAACAGGAGTTGAAAGGCTTCGAGATTTGTGATGTTGAAAAAGTTTTTTGTATGCATGCTTATCCTCAGGAATATCGAGTCGTACAGTTTTCCCCAGATAAAAGTACAAAAATCAGGAAGCTTGAATCTGAGGCCTTTCAAAATTATTTAAAGGATTACACGCTCTTAAAAGAAGATCATTATATATTCCTCTTCAACAAAGAGTCTCATGATGAAACTAAGTTGAAAGAAGGTTTTTCTTTCTTTACGATTTTAGAACGAGAATCAATTGGCCGAGGCCAAGTGATTCTAGCAATTATCATCAATGTCTTTTGTTGTTGGCTATTTGCGGCATTGCCTCATTGTATTGACGATGATCATTTGATCGATGCCTATGTTTCTATTCTTGGTTTTATCGTGGTACTGTCTATTTATTTTTTCCACCAAAAGGTCAAACGCTGAAAATGGGGAAAGGTGTGAGCTATGAAAATTTTGATCGACACCAACATTTTGCTCCCTTTGGAGAATGTGCATCGTCCACTTCCGACAGGGCTTGCCGAGTTTGTTCGAGGGTGCAGGTCGAGGGGATACCTACTCTATTTACATCCAGCACAGTATTGTGATCTTCAACGGGACTGGGATGTCGAACGGCGAAACGTATTCATTTCACGGGCGAAGGATTATCTTGTTTTAGAGGACTCTTCACGACCAACTCCCGAAATCACTTTTGACCTCGGTTGGACTGATTCATCTGAAAATGATACTGTAGTGAATCGCTTGCTCTATTCTGTATTTAAAAAGGATGTTGACATACTCCTGACTGAAGATCTTAAAATCCATCGGAAAGCGTTTTCTGCGGGGATTGGTGATCAAGTGTATCATCTCGATCATTTTTTAGAAGTCCTAAGGGAGAAGGATTCAAGGCGAATTCAGAAGACTCTCGTCGGTATTAATCATCGGCCATTATCTCAAATAGACGTTAAGCAGCCTTTCTTTGATTCCTTACGTGAAGGTTATCATGGTTTTGACGATTGGTTTTCGAAAGCATCTAAGGATGGACGTTTTGCCTGGTGTTTTGACAAGGATGGGGTGCTTGATGCTATTTGCGTCTACAAGACGGAGAACCAGTGTCCTATTACAGATGATGGGAAAATCGTAAATGGCTCTTTACTCAAATTGTGTACACTTAAGGTTGGGGAAGGCCTTCGTGGACGCAAGTATGGGGAGAAATTCTTTAAGACGGCCTTCAATTATATGAGAGAAAATTCGCTTGATTTTGTTTATCTACATACGAATAGCGCGAAGCACCCTCAGTTAGTCTCGCTGTGTGAAGAGTATGGATTTGAATTCGTTGGGCAATACAAAGGTGATGATGTGTATTTGAAACGGATGTTTCCTAATGCTCGCGATGTGCTATTACCACCGATCGACTTCGCAAGGAAGTTCTTCCCTTATTTTAAAGATGGCAAGGATGTCTCGAAGTATCTAGTTCCAATAAAAAAGGGGTTTCACGAAGTGCTCTTTTCGGAGACCAGTGATTTTTCGCAAGGTCTTTTTCGGGGTGATCTCTCTGCCTATACACCTGCTGAGAACTGCCTGCGTAAAGCGTATATTTCTCGAGCAAAAATCCGAAGTATAAACAAAGGGGATTTAGTCTTTTTTTATCGGAGTGGTGATCGCCAATCGGTAGAGTGTGTCGGTGTTGTTGAACAGGCGATACACTGTGAAAACTCGGATCAAATTCTCTCTTTGGTTTCAAAGAGGACTGTTTTCACAAAAAAGCAGCTGAAGCAGTTTGACGATGGAGGGCTTGTAATACTTTTCCTCGATGCGGGAACGTTCCCTCCTGTTTCTTTAGAGACATTAAAATGCCATGGGCTTAAGGCTCCTGTGCAAACCATTCGAAAATTAGAGGATGACATTTATCGAGCATGTTTTGCACCTTTGCTCCACGAGATTTTCCCCAATATACAGGCTGCTCCTCTAAAGGACAGTGAATAGGAGTCATCGAAGGGCCGCGGATGGCCTCGAATGAGCGAGGCGGAGCCTCGAGTGAACAGTGGACTGTGAACAGTGAACAGGATTTGTTGAAACGCAGAGACGGGGAGTCGCAGAGATTGACCACGAATGACACGAATAAGCACGAATAAGCACGAATCTCAGTCTGCGCATTTTCAGCCACGAAGAACACAAAGGTCACAAAGTGAAACGAGTAAGCAAGCTCGAAGAGCGCAGAGGCGAGCTTAAGGCTTAGACAAGGCGCAGTCTCGAACGACCAAGCCGCAAGCGACCGAGCGGTCAACTAGATGACTCAGGCATCTTTGCCTGGCTGTAACTCGAGTGGGGTGCATGATGCCTGCAGATTAAAAATCCCTTATCCGGATTGGCGGGTAAGGGATTTTGTCGCTGGGACGATGATGAGCATCATTCGTTTTCTAATGCGGCACCGATGTATTTCGCGAAGATGTCAATCTGATTGAGCTGATCAAAAATCGCTAAGATTGTTGGCTCCGAGTATTTAGGCTTTAGGATCTTTGCTTGCGTAATGAATTGTGCCTGAGTCAATTTCGCATTTTCTCGTCTCGCGTCTGTTGCAATCCAAATAATGGTTGAGGCCAATTCCATTTTGGAGGAATCATACGTTAAAACAAGTTGGTCAAATTTATTCAAGGCTTGAGTGAGTTCGCTCTGCTCGTCTCCTCCTAATTCCAGTAACTGATCAAAGTTAGCACTTGTCTTAAGGGATGTGCCATACCCATGGTCGACAGAATATGTCTCTGCTGTTAAGACATTGAAGCGCACATTGGCATCTAATTTGTCCAACACTTCTACAGAGAATGGGCCATAGGAATAGAACTTAAAACGAAAGCCTAAATCCACTTGATAAACCGTTTCAAGTAAATAGACCACTTTTTGCAGGACTGTACGACCAATTGTTCGATTCGAATCCTGATAGAATTTAACAATTTTCGCAATACTCACGTTTTGCGCTAAATCAGAAGATGCACTCATTGAACCACCTCTTTATTAATTACCTTCAAACAATCAACGACATCGTCTTTTTTTACATACAGGGCTGAGAAATCACACTCTTTAGGAAGTAGCTGGTTCTCGACCTTGATCACAACAGATGAGCAATCTGTCAATTTTGCAAAGGTGCCGTCTTTCTTTTTAATCAAAACCTCATTATTGCCTTTATAATACGATTGTTTTGCACGATCCTTGTAGGCAATCTTTTCTCGCAAACGATTCTCGACCTCTTGAGCGTCTTTTTCATCGTCTAGGGTGTCTAAAACTTTGTAATAGACTTGACGGTGATGAACTCTGTCCACTAAAGCCTTACAATCGTCAATCGCCAAGTTCGCCTTTGCGAATTCATAAATGGTATAGTCGTCAATACTAATGTAGTTATTTAGGTTTCTAGCATTGATTGGCGGATCAAATGTTTCTTTCTTCTTTTTCTTCAAGTATGCCTTTAGCACTTGTGCAACATGAAAGTCGTAGACTCGTCTCGTCTTATGGAAATAGACTTGGCTAAACATCATATAGCGTGCGAGGATGAGTGATTCGGCGGCATAGACGCCTGACTCATCTAAGGCTAATTGTAGCGAACCATTCTCATCTTTAACGACACAGAGGGTCTCAATGAGTCGATCTAAATCGTATTTACCATACTGAACCCCTGCATAGTAGGAGTCTCTCAAAAGATAGTCTGCTCGATCGGCATCTAGTTGACTCGATATCAAGCTATGCAAAAACAGTTCCGTTTTACTTGCCGCTTGAGCATTGATTCTTAAGACGTTTGTTATTTCAGAAGCTTTAATTCCGTAATTGACATTTGCTGCGTCATCCTCAATCAAATCTTTTAACACATGCTGGATAATACCGATAGAATAACTTTCATGATCATAACGCTCTTTTGCGCCTTCTGTCGGTCTAAATGGCATAATCGACTCTGCTGCGTGAGAAAATGGAGCATGACCGACATCATGTAAAAGAGCTGCAAATCGTAATATCTGCAACAACCGTGCGAGGCCATGCTCATTAACGCCTAGTTCATTCAATAACATGTCTCGATTGTCGCCATCTGCCATCAGTTTATTGAACATTCGCGTTGCTAAAAACATAACGCCTAGGGAATGCTCAAAGCGAGTATGAACTGCTCCAGGGTAAATGTATGATGTTAATGATAATTGATGGATACGTCTCAAACGTTGAAACGCAGGGCTATCGATTACATTTTTCTCCCAGGAATTAAACGTAATAAATCCGTGAATTGGGTCTCGAACTTCAAATAGTGTCACCATACTAAAATCCTCAAGCTATTCAATTACGACCTACGTCCATCTCTAAATGTGCATCTACTATAGCATACTCGATTAGGAATAGCAAGGAGAAAAGGCGAATATTCGCCTTTTCTAGTTACAGTTTTAAGTTTTAGTTGCAGGAAGAGGGAGGAGGCTGCGCCTCCTAGTTCGAGTTCGAGTCTTGAGTTCGAGTACTAGGAGGGGCTGCCGCCCCACACCCTGCTTATTTAAGGACGCAGAGCCGTTGCAGCGTAAGAAAGGAGCGCCTGCGGCGGGTTGTCTGCGTGGTGGCGGCGGAGCCGCGGGACTGCTAGCTGCGCGCTGCGCTTGCGGGTAGCGAGAGTTATTGATAGGCTGAGCGGAGGCCATCTTAAAAGCCGTAGCGGATGGCTGTCGCACCCCTACTCTACTGGCCGATGGCCAATAGCTGATAACTGGTCTCCTGGTCTCGCTGAACTAGCTGTACTCGCTGTATTCGCTCTTGGTCTAGGTCAAGTGGCATAGCCACTTGCTCGCACATGGGTGTTATTGTAAAGGGGGATTTGAAAAAAATGAAAAAAGTACTTGCAAAATAAATAGCACCTGTGCTATGTTAAGGGCATAAATGACAGCGGTATCCCTTTGTGTGATGTTTAAAACACTGTTCATTTATAATTCACCTCGCAACCGAAAGGTTCAACGCGATGAAAAAAAACTACTGGCTGCCGCTGTATTGCTGGCAGCGTGTGTGCATGCCGTTCAAGTAGACTTGTCCCAATATGAGTGGACTGCCTACGACAACGGCCACCTGAATTCGAATCCTGTCATCAACTTATCTGCTTCTGCTAGCAGTGGTTCGGCGCTCTATTCGATGAAGGTATCCGATCAAACTGGTAGCTTCGAGACGATCAATGGTTTTACTGTAGAAAGTATCACCAATGGCATTCGCCTTCTCTCGGGCAACTCTGAGATTGGACGTGTTAATGGTCTGGATAACGGAAGTAATGTGACGTTGCTATTGTCTTGTGAGAATAGCTAGGTCGATGTCTTCTTTTCGTTGGGGATAGCGTAGTGCTAGACCTTGACTTATTGGTGGCTGATCGGCCGTATATTTCTGGGTCTAAACTCTATGACAATTCTGTAACTAAAAAGTTCACGCCTACGTATGTGGCGTATACGCCTCATGCGAATATCGTGCCGGAATCGGGCTCTTTGGCGGTATTCTTTGCTGGATTGTCTTTATTAACGCTGAAGCGGAGGGTCAAGCGTTGCATTTAGTGTGTGCGTGGCTCTTCGAAATCCCTCAGCGTGCTATGCGCTGGGGGATTTTTGTTTGGCGGCGTAGGAGGAGCGAGCAAGCTCGTAGGGCTACGAGGTTTTAGCATCGAAGTACGCATAACAGGCTAAAGGGCTACGGCATGAGATGGGTCTTGGACAGATCAGATTATGGGCGTGGGGGCTGATGAGGCCTCCTGGGTGACGCATGAAATTTTGGGTGGTGGAGATTTTAAGCTTGTCTTTTTAATGGAAGTATGATATAGTTATTATTTTTGTTTCTGTATGGTCTCTCTATCGAAGGATTTCACATGCGTCAGCTCTTTTACTCTATTCTTTTTGCACTGTTTGCGCTCGTTTGTTTCTGCGGGTGTGGGGATAATGGTGGTGAGCAAAAGCCACTAAAGGTGGTTATGGATGCGACGTTTCCGCCCTATGAATACAAGAGTGAAGGCCAAATCGTTGGTATCGACCCTACGATAATGAGAGAGATCGGGCAATTGCTTGGTCGTGATGTCGTCTTTGAGGACATGAATTTTAACTCGATCATTGCCGCTATTGCGACTGGGAAGGCTGATGTGGCGGCTTCTGGGATCACGGTGACAGAAGAGCGCAAAAAGCAGATTCTCTTTAGTGATCCCTATATCGAGGCAGGCTTGGTCTGTCTCTACTTGCGTAGCAAAACCGAGCCGTCAATAGGCGCCCTAAAATACAATCGCATCGGTGTGCAGCATGGCTCTACGAGTGATGTCTATGTGACGAAAAACCTCGCTGAACCTGACCGCTTTGACAATGCAGCACTGGCTGTTGAGGCGCTGAAGGTGAAAAAGGTCGACTATGTGGTGATGGATCGTGCACCAGCAGAGATCTATTGTCAAAAAAATCCAACGATTGTGATGCACAAGCAGGCTTTGACCTCAGAGTCGTACGCATTGGCACTATCTAAGTCGAATCCAGAATTGGCCATTCAAATCAATGCGGCGCTTAAAACGCTCCGAGACACAGGCAAACTGGCAGCAATCATTGCTCAATACAAGGATAATAAAGCCGTCGCAATAGACTCTCTCAAGACGCTGTCGTGGTGGGGTAAATTTAAGGAGGCACTGCACAGCAATTTTGTGAAAGAGGGTCGCTGGAAATACATCGTCTCTGGTCTTGGTGTCACGCTAATCGTGTCTGGTTTCTCGGTGCTTTTGGGTATTGTGGTGGGTTTTGTAATTGCAACGATTCGCGCCACGAATGAGCTGGAGGGTCGCTATAAGTGGCTCAATCGTCTCTGCAAGCTCTACTTGACTGTCATCCGTGGCACGCCTGTGGTGGTGCAGTTGTTGATTATCTACTTTGTCATCTTTGGCTCTGTCGATATCAATAAGATCGTGGTGGCGATTGTTGCCTTTGGGTTGAATTCGGGTGCCTATGTTGCGGAGATTATCCGTGGGGGTATCTTGTCAATCGATCGGGGACAATTTGAGGCCGGGCGTAGTCTGGGGCTAAGCTATGCAAAGACGATGCGCTTGATTATTTTGCCGCAGACGATTAAACAGGTCTTGCCGTCGCTGGGTAATGAATTTATTGTGTTGATTAAGGAAACGAGTGTTGCAGGATTTATCGCCCTCCAAGACTTGACCAAGGCTGGAGACATCATTCGTAGCCAGACTTATGCGGCATTTCTCCCCCTAATGACCGTGGCGATGATCTACCTCTCTCTGGTTATCGTGGTCTCCCACGTGCTCACTCAATTTGAAAGAAAGCTCAAAGCCAATGACTAATCCATCCCCCCTACTCGAAGCGAAGGCAATTGTTAAAGATTTCTCCTCTCAGCGTGCTGTCGATGGCATTGACCTCACTGTCAATGCTGGCGATGCGATCTTTATTGTTGGGCCATCTGGCTCGGGTAAAAGCACGTTGTTGCGGTGCTTAAACCTCTTAGAAAAACCGACCTCAGGCACGATCTCTTTTAAGGGTGAAATGATCACTACGAAAAAGAGCTCGATCAATCGCTATCGCGAACACGTCGGGATGGTCTTTCAACATTTCAACCTTTTCCCGCATTTAACGGTACTAGAAAATATCACCATCGCTCCAATTGAAACGCGTCGTCTCTCTGCAGAGGATGCTCGATCGAAGGCTTTGGTACTTTTGGAGCGTATTGGTCTACTCGATAAGCAGGATGCCTATCCGCACAAGCTCTCGGGTGGTCAAAAGCAACGTATTGCCATTGTGCGATCGCTCGTCATGAATCCTGATGTGATCTTATTTGACGAACCCACCTCTGCACTTGATCCAGAAATGGTGGGAGAAGTATTGGCACTGATGAAGGATTTGGTCAAGGACAACTTGACCGTGGTGGTGGTCACCCATGAGATAAACTTCGCTCGTGAGGTCGCCAATCGCATTCTCTTCTTGGATCGTGGCAAGGTCATCGCTGATCAGTCCCCAGAACAATTCTTTTCGCATGCGCAAGATAATCCGCGTATTACGGAATTTCTCTCGCACATTTTGTAGCGGTCTGCAATCGTAAGACTCGTTAATTAAGGGAGGGTAGCCATCTTGCCCTCGCAGTATCTGCTGTGCCTACTGACCTTGCCTAGCGATCGGAGCGAGCTCGGCTACGTTGGCTTGGTATCATGAGCTGGGTGCGGTATTTGGAGACTGTGCGGCGGGCAATGGGGATGCCTTGTTTGCTCAGAGCGTGGGCAATGGCTTGGTCACTTAGGGGTGCATCTGGGGATTCTGCTTGGATGAGCGAGCGAATGAGCGCTGGGATGGGGGTAGATTCTTGAGGCATGCTAAAGAAAATGGAGAGTGGATAAATGCCTCGGGGTGTTTTGATCGTCTTATCATGCACGGCGCGACTAATGGTACTGGGGTGTAGGTCGAGCTCTTGTGCGAGGGTTTGCTGTGTGAGGGGCTTGAGGGCATCCATCCCATGATCGAAAAAGTCTAGTTGGTGATCAATGATCGCCTGGCTAACGCGCTGTAGCGTCAAGCCTCGAATGTGAATGCTATCGATGAGGCTTTGGGCGGCCTTGATCTGTTTTTGGAGATAGGCTTGATCTGCTTGATTAAGGATTTGATTATCGGCAAGCATGGCACGATAGTGGGCATTGAGACGCAATTTTGGCATCCACTGGGTATCAACAATGGCAGTCCATCGTCCATCGGATTTAGCGGCGATGACTTCTGGAGTAAGGGGTGAGAGGATTTGTTGGCTAAAGGCAGCGCCTGGCATTGGGCTGAGTCTTTTTAATGACGCTCTAATCGTAGCAAGTCGCTCTGGCGTAATGGAGAGGGTTTGCATCAGGCGGTCGGGTTCATCAACGAGCTGCTGGAGATGGCTAACTACACGTAGTGCCATTGCGTAGTCAGGAAAGGATGGGCCGATGGCGTGAATCTGTAGGGAAAGGGATTCTTGTGGCGTGCGGGCGCCAATGCCGGGTGGATCGAATTGTTGAATGGTGGCCAAGTCGTGAAGGAGCTCTTCGTGGCGGATGTCTAGGATCATCTCAAGATCGGGTAAGGAGCCCGTGAAATAGCCTGCAGGATCGATATTACCAATCAGTAGCTGTATGCGCTCGAAGTGTGCAGGGGAGAGGTTGAGAAGGGCTGCTTGCTGCAAAAGGTGATCTTGTAAGGAAATTGGAGTGCGCAAGTGGTCAATTAGGCGATCGTGCTTGAGCTGGGCAGATTGGGGATCTGTCGCTTGTTGTGGATCGGAGAGATCAAGCTCATACTCTGGCGCTTGGGCATCTTCGCTTTGGGTAAGGGCGTCAAAAGAGACCGTACTGGGAGGGTCGGCATACTCAAGGGTGGGATTTTGCTCGACAGCCTCATGGATGATTTGCGTAATCTCAGCAATGGGCGCATGTAAAAGTTTCAGGCCCTGGTGCATAAATGCACTCAGGGTCTGAGCTTGTTTTTGAGTGGTTGTGAGTGCCGTGTGAGCCATCGTTGATCCACATTAGCACGTCGCAAGAAATGCTTGTGCGACGCTATTGGCGCATTCATCACCTAGCAGGTGCCTAATAATGGCTAATGCAAAGGCAATTGCGGATGCTGGACCTTGAGCAGTGATGAGCTTGCCATCGCAGACGACTGGTTGGTCGAGGTAGGAGGGTATGGCCTCAATCAAGGTTGGCGCAGGATAACCGGTTGCTTTTTTATTGGCGAGACACCCTATTGGCGCAAGTACGCATGCAGGGGCAGCACAAATAGCAGCAATGAGCTTGCCTTGTTGGTGGAGGTCTAGAATCATCTCGGTCGCTGATTGAGAGGCGTGTATAGCCTCGACACCGCCCATGCCACCTGGGAGAACGATACCATCATAGTCTGCAGATTGGATGGTATCGCAGGTTGTATCTGCGAGCATGGTCACGTGATGGGCACCTTGGACGGCGAGCTCGGAAGTGAGGCTCACTGTGGTGACCTGGATCTGAGCGCGACGAAGGAGGTCGAGCGTGGCGATGGCTTCGGTTTCTTCAAAGCCGCAACCTAGGAGGAGGAGGAGATGGGGCATCATTAGTCCTTTAATTGATCGACGCGGGTACGCATCGCATCGATGGCTTGTTTTTCTAAAACTGTTGGCGTGAAGTCTTTTTCCAAATCAATCCGGGTGAGCGAATTGCGAGCCATTGCGGAGTCGTTGCGCTGGCAGGCGATTTCAGCATCGACTAAGAAGAACATAGGATGATTACCATTTGGTAGGGAACGCGCTTTGTCGAGGGCTTTTTGAGCGGGGCTAACTTGTCCGATCTTGGCATAGGCCATGGCGAGGGTGCCGTAGCTGGCGAAGAAGTCTGGATTAACCTTGATACCGCGCTGGGCCTGTTTGACGGCCTCGGTATAGTCACCTTGATAGATCAAAGCATCGGCGTAGTTATTGAGGAGAATGACGTCAGGGTTGGGAATGGTGGCGGCTTTTCTCAAATAGAGCAATGCGATCTTGGCATCGCCATCGGAGAGACGCTTGGCGCCGACAATGCTATTTGCAAAGGCATTATTGGGATCAAGCGAGAGCAATCGCAAGGCGTCAGATTCGACAGGGTCGGCATTTTGCACGGTGAATTCAAGTCGAATGATGGTCTCGAGCAATTCGACGGAGTTGGGCTTGATATCAAATGCCATGCGATAATTCTCAATGGCACGCTTGATTCCTGGGGTCTTATTTGAGGAGAGAGCGAGGTGACCGCGGAGGAGGTGGACGAAGTAGAAATCCTCACCTTTGGCAACTTGGAGGAGCTTTTTCATCGTATAGCGCTCGACTTGGTCTGTCTGCTTGAGGGCGATTTGTGTGGTGCCGAGCATAACTAGCGCACTGCAGTCGGTGGGATTTTTTACTAAATAGTTAGCAATCGCCTGCTGGGCATTTTTGAAATCTAGGGTGCGTAAGTAATAGGTCGCCCAAAAGATGTAAAGGTCAGCCTCCTCGATCCCGTGAGATTGCGCGCGATCGAGGAGCTTTTTGTAGGAGTCTGTATCACCACGCTTCAGCGCCAAACGCAGTGCGCCTTGCAGGGCGAAGACGTTTTTGGGGTCTGCAGCGAATGCTTTGCGGTAGCCCTCTTCGGATTTCTCAAAATCGCCTCTGCGCTCGTAAATCGATGAAAGAACCGCCGAGACGGCATCGCGCTGAGGGTCGGATTGTGCCAAGCTCGATTGCGCAGCGCGCAATCCTGCAAGTACGGATTCTGGGGCGGTCTTATAGGCCCAGTTAAAGCCCATCTGTGAGAAGATTTGATTATTACGAATCGTGCCAAAAACGCGTCCCATAACGGAGAGATCAAATCGCACACCTCGCTTTTGGTGCTCTGTCAAGAATGCTCGAAAGCGCTTGGAAATGGTGGTTTCGTATTCCTTATGCTGGCCTCTGGCAATCACAATATCGTAGAGGTTAAAGAGGGTGGAGACGTTCTCCGGGTAGAGGTCGATGGCTCGTTTGTAGGAATCAAATGCGAGCTCGTCTCGCTGGGTATCTGCGAGGTAGGCACCAAGGTTATTATTGATCAATGAGCAATGTCGAGCAGCAATGACGCGATTGGTGCGCATGGGATCCCAGCTTGGCGTGTCATCAAATCCACCCGAGAGGCGCTGGTGCCATTTATCGAAGAGGGTCTTTTGGTCGGCAACGAGGGCTTTGACTTGCTCATCGGTCAGCTTGGAGAATGCCTCTGCACCGCCAAAGAAGAGGCCTTTAGGTAGAGGTGCAGCATCAGGTTTGGTATACCAAATGTCTGCCATATCTAAGGTTGCTGCAATTTTTTTGATCGAGGGCTGAATGATGAAAAAGTCAGAGATGAAGAAGAGGTAGTTGAGCTGGAGCATACGAGTCGCTCTCTGTCGATCTGAACCATCGAGAGCGGTGGAGGTATTGAGGGTCTTTGTCATCGCATTAATCGCGATGGTATCGTTGTAGAGATATGGTGTCATGAGATGGAGCTCTTTATTGGCACGCTGTGCGGCCAATGCTAGATGCGGGTCAAGCCATGGCGAGCCGAGGAAGAAGGTTCTCTGCTCCAATCTGCTCACAATATCGTCAGCATAGTCATCAAGGAGCGCATCATCAATCTTTAGGAATCGATAGATTGTGAGCCCCGCAGAGGCAACGATCACGACCCCTAGAGCAGGCAAGAGCAGATAGCGCGCAAAGAATCGAGAGATGATGGAGATCTTAGACTGGCGCTCGAGCTGCTCTTTGGTTAATTCAATGGCGAGCTTTTCTGTGCGGGCTTGGTTGGCAATACCACAGCAGAGGAATGCAGCCCCCATAGCCAAGAAGAGTGCCGATAGAATGGGCTGCTCGGTCTTAGTCGCCCACAAATGGCTCAATGTCACTGGGGTGAAAAATGACACAATAGCCAAGGCAAGCACGAGGGTCAGCAAGACAAAGAGGAGATTCCACTTGCGATAGGCCGACATGGCAAATGAGCCAGCCGCAATCGCAACACTCCCCCACCCTATAACGATCAAGAGGTGTAAGAGCCAGGCGTGGGGTAACCAATTACCAAGATTGCGCACATTGTCTCGCATGCTCAATAAAAAGAGCTCCCAGTACTCGATGAAGCTTTCGCCGCCCATGAGCTTGCCCTGAACGATCAGTGCCCCAATAAGAAAGATGCCCAAAAAGAGGCTCCAGATATTGAGGTGAGCCCAGCGCATCTCATCATAAGCCATGCGCATCAAAGCAAAAAAGATGTAGGCAACAGGTACAAGAAAGAGGCAGGGGAGCGATTCCACGATCAAGGGCGCACAGATCAATGCCCCAAGGGCGAGTTTCCACGTGCGACCTTTTGATTCGGCAATAAAGAGAATCGTCGCCATGAACAGGAGTACGCAAAACGCTTCCCATTGTCCCCCTGTCAAGTGGGTGCCAGCGATCCACCAAGGCAATTGAACAAACGTCAAAGCTGCGGTTAAATTGGCTGTCGCAAATGCGAATCCGTAGCGCTCTTGATAATTGTCTGTCAGTGCGACAATCTTTGCCGTGGTCAAGGCAATCAAGGCAAATGCTAATGCCAAAATCGCACCAGCTAAGAGTCCGGAGAATAGATTGAGGGCATAAGCACTCGGCAAGAGACTGGCCAGTGCAGCAAAGAAAGGGTGGGCAGGCTGACTCATCGCCATGGAGTCGAGCATTTCGACTAGCGTGAGCGCATTGGATCCTGGCAAGGCGTGGCCGTTGGTAAAGCAAGCGAAGAGCAATGGTGTACCCACCAACCACGCAAGCGCATTGAGAATCAAGCTCTTGACAGGCTTGAAGGCTTCATTTCGATTTCTGAGTGTTGACATAGATTTTTCCTTATTCTTGAACGATGGTTAAGACGCGATAGAGTTCTGATACGCCCCAGGCTTGTGCACCAGTGCCACAAGGTGCATGTGGAGCATCGCCATGGGTGATTTCTGGGAGGTGCCCCACGCAGTCACAGTTGATCAATTCGACGGCAGCGGTGAGGATTGCACGAGCGGCATCCTTGACGGTGTCTCCATAGACCTGATAAAGGGCCTCGGCATAGCAGGGATAGGTAAATGTCCACCCCGTGCCATTGTGATAGGCGGGCTTTCGTCGGGTGTCTTCGTCACCCTCATAGCGACCGCGATAGGGATTATTTGGATCCCCCAAACGAGTGCCATCGCGCCAAATGTCAAGGGGCACCTTGACTGGTCGATCGGCCAGCGAGCGCATCGATCCAGGAGTCAGGAGGCTCTCGCAGGCGCAAAGGACGTCTTGTGCAAGCGGGCGATTATCCTTGAGCAATCCGAGGGTGATCGCATAGAGCTGATTGGAGCGCACGGCATCGTCTTGCAGGGCATCTTTGGCAGATTGCCCAGCACTTGCGCGCAGGTTATCGGCTAAGCCGCCGTGGTTAGGCAAGGTAAAGTAGGTGGCAAATGAGTTGCGGGCTTTTTGCGCAAGCTCATTCCACGTAGATGTGTTGGGGGTGTCATACTGTGCCAAAAGATCAAGGAGATTAACCCAGAGAGCCTGAATCTCCACATTATAACCTTGTCTGGGTGTGCCAGCTGGATAATTCGTATCCATCCAGGTGTAATGCGATGGGGAATAGACGAGGCCCGTTTCGGGATCGACTTGGATACCATTCTCGGTGCCTTGGATATAATGGGTCGCAATGGAGATGAGGATATCGAGGTAGGTCCTTTCGCCGCAGGTGTGCATGAGGATCTCTGAGGAATTAGTCTGCTTGATGACATCTCGGACAATCGTGCCAAACCACAAAGGCGCGTCCACCGTTTCACGATTGGCATCATCTTCGCCCCGGATCATATTTGGGATGGTGCCACCCTTTTCAAATCGGCCAAACTCCGCCAAGACGTCATAGACCGTCTTGAGGTCACCAGAGGCTAAGACCCCCCGTAGGACAATCAACGTATCGCGGCCCCAGTCGAGGAACCAAGGATAGCCTGCGATGACAGTTTTGTGCGCATCGCGCTTGACAACATAGGTTTTGATGGCTTCGCTCATTGCGTCGATGCAAGGCACAACGTGCGTGAGTGCGGTATCCGCCTCAGTGAGGGTCTGCGGGAATGGGCGTTTTGTCAATTCCCCAGCGATGAGCTCAACGCTCTCGCCTGGATCTAAGACAACCTTAAACCATCCTGGGCTAAAGAGATCAGAAGTCCCCTCTTGTCCACGGGCGGCCTCTTCTGGATGCGGGATCATGTATTCCCACAAAGGATTGTAGTGCCATTCGCCTTGAGATACCCCCATCGAGACAGGATGCTTCTCATCAACGACAAAGTCAAAGTGCCGATTGTGAGAGGTGGTACAACTCGGCCACAGCGCCTCGAATCCATTAAATGCTTTGGTCTTTTCATGAAAATTACGCCACTCAATATCTGGTCGAATAATTAATTGAATAGGGTCGAGGGGCATTTCGTGGAGGATGTCGTCTTGATCGACCACACCTTGACGGCGGGCGGCTCGTGTCACGGTGAGGCGCATTCTATTTTTACCAGGCTCAAGCTCTGCGCGAATTTGCAGCGCTACGCGTCGTCCCATGCCACAGGGTAGCAAAAAGTCCCAAATAGCAAAGCGTCCAGCTGGGTCGATCTGCACGCCATCAATGGCATCTTTGTTGACCTCGACAGAGAACCCATGATACCGCATCCAAATGCGGCAACGCGTTAAAAAGATCAAGCGATCTACGGGAACTTTGGGGTGGAGATTCATCCCGAGCAAGCAATCGTATTGAGACTGGATATCCCCCCAAGCCAGTCGCATCTGCGCCATTGCGCCCGTGCCATTAACCAGCAAGGTACGTAGGGTACGTAGTCCAGACTCGGAACGGATTTCGTCACCGCTAAAATAGGTTTTGACGAGCTCCTTTTTCGTGCGTCTTGGAAGGATGTAGACTTTGGATTTTGTGCGGGTGCTCAGACCATTGCGATAGGTCTCAATGGTGAGCGACACGGGAATACAGGCGTGTAAAGCACGGCGTCTCACCGTCTCTAGGGGCTTAATCTTTGTAATCAAATGATACGAGCCATCCTCAAATGCCACCGCTCGGCCTGCGCAGAGGCACTGTCCGTCTTGATTTTTAATGATAATCGAGAAGTCTTCTTTGGAGGTCACGTCTAACAGGTATCCCGGAGGGACCATCACGTGGCGCTTTAAGTCAGTGGGTAGCGTATAGGAGATCAGTTTGACAAGTCCAGTCTGAGGATCTGTGCAAAATGCCCTAGGATCTTGCGCAAGAGCAAGCCCCATTTGATCTAGCTGCTCATTATCCATGGGTTTGCCAATTTCTTGACAAATCTGCATCGCCATGACGCGGCGTGCTCGATTAAGAATTGCAGGCACGGTGTAGTCAGAGCTAACTAGGGAGGTCTTGATGTCAGATTCGTGATTGGTCAAGCAGAGGACTTGGCCAGCGGGCAATTTGATCGAGCCGTGCGCAATGTACTCAATCTTGCCCCCGGTGAGCAAATCATAGACCTTGCTCGTGTCAAATCGCTTGGTATTAAAGGTTACCGTTGCGGCTCTTTCGTGGTCGAGGTTGATCAAAATCAAGAGCGGATTTGATTGGGGGGATTCTCTTAGGCAGGCAATGGTATTGTCTCCGCCAGTTTGAATCATGGATACAGTTGACTCTGGTCCAAATGAAGGATGCTTACACAGGAGCGTGTTGAGCTGGGCAATGAGCTTGACTTGATTGTCCGGGTTGCCCCAATTGAGTGCGCCGGCTCCATGCACGTCAATTTTCTCTTGGGCGAACCATTCCACACCAGCGGTAATCCCAAATGCGCCTTGTTGGGAGAGTAGTGCAGAGAGCATCGTGCGCAATCGGGCATAGGTGGAGCCTTTTTGAGCGAGGCGCAAATTATCGTGTGTCTCAGCGAAATGGACGAGCGGGCCGTGGCTTTGGCTAATCTCATTCATTTGGGGCAGGAATTGCTCAAATGCGCGTCGATCATAGGTCTGGAATAATTCAGAATAGGCCCAATCGAGGTGACTTTTGCGTAAAAGGGTACTGGTCACATCAATCGATCCGCCAAGCCCCTCTAATAAAAAGACAGTATTGGGATATTGCAAGCGCACATGCGCAACAATGTAAGCCCAGGCATCGGCGGGAATCATATAGCCAGCATCACATCTAAATCCATCGACCCCTTGCTTGCACCAATAAACAAAAACTTCAGCCATCGCTTTGCGGAGTTTGGTCGAGCAATAATCGAGCTCAACCAGATCCTCCCACGTTGTCCCCCATGCCCCTGGAGAATGAAACGTGCCATTATCATTATGCTTAAACCATTGCGGATGGTGAATCATAAAGGTTGATGCCCATCCAGTATGATTGGCTGGTAAGTCCATATAGATATGCCCCCCGCGCGCATGCACGGCCCCAACAAGCTCATGGAATTGATCAAGCGGTGTCGCCCCAGTGTCGAACTCTGCTAACGCCGGGTCGATATCCAAGAAATCGCGACTTGCAAATGGGCTACCATATCGGCCCATACGTGCATAGGTCGTCGGAGTCGGGTGGATGGGGAGCAGGAGGAGCTTTTTAAAGCCCATCGTTACAAAGATATGGTCAAGCGCTTTAATGAGCTGTCTAAAGGTGCCCGAGGGCGGAATAACCGTGTATCCCGCATGATCGAGGGCCTTCTCCTCTGCGGCAAAAGCATGCGTCGAATGAGCCGCCTCGTAGCCAGGCTTAAATTGCCGCGTGAAGGCAGCATAGATCATATTCCCCGCAACGGTGTGCGCTGGAGCGACCTTGACATGAAGGTTTTCTCCCACAGGCCAAATCGGAGCAATCAAATGATCAGGGTCTGGCTGCTTAGGTAAAAAACAGCACTTACCAGAAAAGACCCCGACTTGCAAGAGTGGTATTTTGACAGCATAAGTCTCCGAGGCCTCATCATAGGTCATCTTGATGTCGTGCCAGTCGTGACCAGATAGGGGTGTCCCATTGCCTGCATACGCATCCAGCTCGCGATTTCGCGTCGTCGCTTGGCCGATATTCGTGCGAAACACCATCTCGCCAGCAGGCAGTGCTGTATCAGATTTGGCTTGTACATGAAGCATATCGCCCACCCAGTGAAGCAATTGATAACCTGGTTTAGGATCTTGGCTAATCATAAGGACTCCCTCGTATTCGTCGATTTTATCTTGTCACAATAAGCGCACTCAGGCGCAGTTGCGTTTTTTTTATTCACCCAATCATTAGCCATTAAGCTTGGCTAAGAGCGCCTCCCTCACAGCGGGATCAATCATGCCTTGAGGCTCCCAGGAGATTGTGCGATCATCCCAACGTGGTATCAAGTGAAAGTGCACATGACCAACAGTCTGGCCTGCACTTGCGCCATTATTCTGGCAAATAGTCATCCCTGTACACCCTAAGCGCGCCATCACATGATTCGCAACCTGTTGCAATTTTGGCATCACGTCGATCAAAATAGACTCTGGCAATTCAAAGAGCGTTTGAGCGTGATACTTGGGTATCACAAGCGTGTGGCCCTCTTCTATTGGAAAAAGATCCAAGAAGGCTAGCACCGTATCATCCTCATAAATCTTACTTGCAGGAATCTTGCCTGCGATGATGTCACAAAATAAGCAGCTCTCTGTTGCCATAGCGAATTTCTCCAGAACCATTAATAAGACAGATCAAATGGGATACCCCATTAAAAACACCCTTAGTATAGCCGAATCGAGTAGAAAAAGCAAGAACAAAAGGGCTCTTGTGCTATTTTAATGGGTAGGCAGTCGGAAAGATTGACGATGCTCCTGGGCTTGCCTCCGCCTAGTGCGCTTGCATCTCCTCTCAAGGTTACGTCCATCAGTCGACCGTCACGTAGCGGCACAGCCCTCCCCCGATCGACCTGATGGACAGAGGAACAGCGGCCTTTTACGGAAGCTATTTTTGGGAGAGGTGGCGTTCGCGTTTACGAACGGCCATCAGCTTTTTACGATGCAAGTAAACGTGTCGATGATAGACCCATACCCCCATATCACCAGCGCCTGGCAAGTGCATCTTGTAGCGCATCGCCAAGAGACGAATGACAAAGACACACCCCGAGACCACGATAAATCGAGAGAAAAAGTCAAGATTTGGCACAAATCGCGTCAGTATGCAAAAGAGGATTCCGCCGATCAATGAGGCTGTAGCATAAAAGTCCGACCTCAAGACCGCTGGGATTCGCATCACCATGACATCACGGATCAATCCGCCACCAACAGCTGTTAAGACACCACAGAGCGCAATCGCTATCGCTGGCAAACCATATGAGAATGTCTTTTCTGCGCCAATGGCAGTAAAAACACCTAAACCAATGGCATCACAAAAGGGAATCACTCGCCACTCCTCCTTGATAAAGCGAGCTACAAAAAAGACTATCGAGCCTGTTATAATGCAAACGATGAGGTAGCGCTCATCATTGAGAGCTGCGGCAGGCGTGGCGCCGATCAGTGAATCACGGATTAATCCACCACCAATACCAACTGCAGAAGCGAGCACCACCACGCCCAAGAAGTCAAGGCGCGCCTTAAACCCCCTCATTGCGCCCGTTACCGCAAAGACAATCGTACCAAAAAGGTCCAATGAGCTAATAATTAAGGTATAATATTGATCCATAAAGAGGGGCTTCCCATTCAGATACTAGATAAAGCTATTTCAAACGCTAAATAAGCTACCATAATGCCACCATGAAGTCAAGGGGAAATCATCGCGAAGAGCTTTTTTGGAATGCAGTGCTCTTGAGATGGTCGCAGAGCACCCTCATTGGTTACAAGAGCACTGTGGGTGTCAGTGTCTACACAAGAACGGAGCAGTCTACGGGCTATGGATAGGGTAGCAAACTATAGACATAGACCTACGGGTGATGGATCGGGTCGGGTAGCGCAACGAAAAGGTCTCGTCGTCCCCCACGGTCTACAAGGCAGGGCTAGTACGTCACAGCAGTTGCTCTCACTAAGGATGCCCTTTGGGACAACACGGAGTTTGAGTCCTTATTGCATGAAAAATTGAATAAGAGCTGGTTTTAGGGCTTTTTCAAAGAACCCCTAAGAAAAAAAGGGGGCTTGAGGAGCTTTTAGACTTGCTTTCTAGCCGCTAGTTTGCTATCTTACCCTCGTTTTCTTGCGATAGTAGCTCAATTGGATAGAGTGTTGGCCTCCGAAGCCAAAGGTTGCGGGTTCGACCCCCGCCTTTCGCACCATATATCGTCTCAATTCATTAATCCACTCATTTTGAGGTATAGGAGTAGTTATGGCAATTGACATGAAGTCTGCGTATAAGACCGTTATGGACGATCACTTTACGCCACAGATGGAAATTTCATTCGTTGACGGAGATAAGCGTCAAACGCTCGTTTACGAGAAGGTTGCTTGGGCCATCGATGGTGTAAATAAAGGTTTACGCTATGGAGAAAATCCTGGTCAAGAGGCTGCGATGTACAAGCTTGTCAATGGGAACCTTGCCTTAGGTGAGGTGGAGTCAATCCAGCCAGGGCGTTTCCTTGCCTCAGATCCAGAGCTCTTGCAATTTGGCAAGCACCCGGGCAAAATCAATCTTACCGATGCAGACAATGCGCTCAACATGATGCGTTATCTCATGGACAAGCCATGTGCAATCATTGTCAAGCACAATAATCCCTGTGGTGTGGCCGTGGCGGAGACGTTGGCAGAGGCCTATTTCAAGGCCAACCAAGCTGACATGCTCGCTGCTTTTGGTGGGTGTATTGCCCTTAACCGCACGGTTGATCGCGAAACCGCGGAATTAATTGCCCAATGCTATGCAGAGGTCGTCGTGGCACCTGATTTTGAAGATGGTGCGATGGAGATCTTTCAGTCTAAGAAGAATTTGCGTGTGATGAAAATTGGTGCGATCAGCAATCTTCAGCATTTTGTCACGGATCGTTTTGTTGATTTTAAATCAATGATTGATGGAGGGATCATTGCGCAATGGTCATTTCAAGTTGAGGCTCGCACAGCCTCTCAACTCCAAGTCGCTCAAGCAATGGACAAAGCTGGCACCTTGCACAAGATCAACCGTCTCCCCTCGGAACAAGAATATGCAGATATGCTCTTTGGTTGGTTTATCGAGGCTGGTGTCACGAGCAACTCCGTCCTCTTTGTTAAGGACGGCGTCACAGTCGGCATAGGTACAGGAGAGCAAGACCGCGTTGGTGTGGCAGAAATTGCTCGCGACAAGGCCTATCGCAAGTATGCTGATCGCATCGCTCATGAAAAATTTAAGATGCCCTACAATGAATTGCAAGATGCAGAGCAAAAGGCTTACTGCGATGCGGCATCTGCGGAGGTGCATGGTGGCCTAATCGGCTCAACGATGATCTCAGATGCATTTTTCCCATTCCGTGATGGTGCAGAGGTTGGAATTAAAGAGGGCATCCGTGCCATTATCCAACCTGGTGGTGCTATTCGTGACTGGGATGTGATTGACTGCTGTAATGAGGCTGACGTAACGATGGTTTACTCAGGACAGCGTAGCTTCAAGCACTAACCTTACGTTGAATTCCAGCGCCTGTGAGTGAGCTTGCAGGCGCTTTATTTCTTTATGGAGACTCCATGCGCCACAACTTTTTTGCCCTTGCCCTCAGTGTGATGACCCTCTTTGCTGGATGTACTTTGCTCAAAGAGCCCGTTAAGCCGGATCCACAAGGGATCTCTGGGTCGTATCAAATCAATGACATTACCCTGCGCGGGGATGTCAATACAGCCGCATTTGAGGATTTCTCTAGCGAAGTACTGATCAATGGGATTGGGGTCATTCAATCCCATCGCGATTTCGATATCCTATGGGAAGGCTTCTCCTCCGAACGCGCGATGCCCAAGCCCGATATTAACTTTGAGACTCATTTTGTACTTTTTGTTTACGACACTCAGCACTATAATTTTTGTAACTTGGTAGGCATACAGGCGAACCAAGGGATTTTGAACCCCGTGATTGCCGCATCTAAGACCTCGCTATTACTCCAAGACAAAGCCTATGTGTCTTTAGCCACACTTCCCAAGCGAGGCGTTGTCGGTGTAATTTCGGGCAAAGAGATCATCGCCATCACCCACTAGGTGCGGGCAAGGTAGCACCATGGATAATCTCGTCATCAAAGCTTCAGCCGGTAGTGGCAAGACCTACCGTCTTGCGGGGCGCTTTATTGACATTATCCAGAGTGGAGCTGCACCTGAGGAGATTTGCGCACTCACCTTTACGCGGAAAGCTGCAGGTGAAATGTTTGACGGGATTGTGGCTCGTCTCGTCTCTGAGCCGACAGGGGAGCACTTGACATTTTTACGCACGATCTTGGAGCATTCCACGCAGCTGCGCATCGCCACTCTCGATAGCTTTGCTTCTTTATTGGCGCGTTCTTTTGCCACGGAGCTCGGTCTGCCACCGCATATTACCCTCATCAACAACGACTCGCCCGAGGTTTTAGCGCGCAATAGCGAGATCTTATCTACGCTCCTGCGAACGAATAGCTCCCCCCATCTCTACACCGACCTCATCGGCCTCTCTCGTAGCAAAGAGACCGACCTCTACGACAAAAGGCCTCCGAGTGATGCGCTCTTGCTTTTGGTCAAAACCTTTGAATTGCGCTATCGTAATGCGCCGACTCAGTGGGGGGCGCTTGAGGGTATTGGCAACGATCCCATGATCTTGACTGATCAGACTCGTCAAGAAATGACACAGCTCTGTCTCAACATACTCCCAGACACCAAGCCATTCGCCAAGCTACGTGCCACTTATCGATTCTTAGGCAACTTCACCCCCCCGCAAATCGGCTCTCTCTCTCAATTTGCCCTATCAGAAAAGCAACAATTGGCTTTTGATAACGTTTGCCAAGGCGTGGGGACGGCACTCGAAGTCGGTCGATCCATTATAGATCTATCCACAGAGCAGATCGCAGCAACGCAAGCACTCTTTGCCAACTACTGCCACTGCACGCTCTGGGTGCTCAAAAAGAAGACCGAGACCCTGGCGGACTTTTTGTCCGATTACACACGAGCATGCGATCGCTACATTCGCCAAACGGGCGTGGCGACCTTTGAGGATCTAACTCGCTTACTCAGTCAGCATGATCGATGCCTTTTCTCCGCCTATCGTTCGGATGCGACTAATAATCTCGCCTACATCAACTTTCGCTTTGACGGCATGATCAACCACTATCTGCTTGACGAGTTTCAAGATACCAGCACCCAGCAATGGGAAATGCTCAAGCAGCTGATCGACGAGATCATGGATCGCACGCAGGATGGCCGGTCACTCTTTTATGTCGGCGATTTAAAGCAATCGATCTACGGCTGGCGTGGCGGCAATGCCAAGCTCTTTGACGAGATCATTGAGCGCTACTCATCCACCCCTAAAGCTCTAACCGTCGAGCACCTCGACGAATCGCAACGATCAGCCCAGCCGATTATCGACACGGTCAATGCCCTCTGTGACCTACGCAATTACACCACGCTCACGAATCATCCAGGTCTGGAGCAAGCCGTCAATAAGTGGTGTAAGACCTGGGAAGTCCACAGCGTTGCCAAGCGTAATCAAAGGAAACAAGGGGTCGTCGAGCACATCTTATTGACTGGAGCCACCCGCGAAACACAAATCGAATCCTTCGCACAAAGCGTACATGCAATCATTCAGAGCTACTACCCATCAGCCAGTAAGCCTAGGATGGCGATATTGTTGCGTGGTAATAAGCATGCCTATGCGCTAGCCTCAGCACTCGCCGAGGTGGATATTACGGCCTCGATCGAGGGTCAGGTCGATCTCGTGACCTATCCATTTGCCTCGGTGGTGAGTGCAGCCCTCCAAGTGATGAGTCATCCTGCAGATACGGTCGCACAAGGCTTCCTCGTGCTCCACGGGATCACACCTCACCACCTTGATTGGCTCACTCTCTGGCAAGAGGAGGGGTACATTGCCCTAATCAACCACTTAGGACAACGATTCTTTAAGCGCCCCTCCCACCCTTGCGACGCAATTGATGTCTGGGAGGCGCTCATTCAGCTGGCGCAGCCTTTTGATGTCAGGAAGTCAAGCCATGCCAGCCCTAGTACATACGCCCTAGAAACTTTTAAGGGCGCACTAGATGCCGCCAAGATTGATGCCTCTGACGACACCTCACTTATCTCGATCATGACCATTCATAAGTCAAAGGGTCTGACTTATGATGTCGTATTCGTCCCCTACTTCGAGACTACTCGTGCGAAAGAGACCTTTTACCCATCGGCGCTTAAGCGATCCAAATGTCTCTCCGACAGCGCAGGTCGCTGGCACCTACTCGCCCCCTCAGAATATGCCGTAATCAGGAGTAATCGTCAGCTCGACGAGGCCTACCAGCAAGCAATCAGCGACTTTATCTATGAGGAGTTGTGTGCATTTTATGTGGCAATGACACGCCCTGCTCATGCGCTCTACATCTTTACAGCCGACCTCGACAAGATCGATGGCTCTGCCTTCACCCCCGCCAATTTAATCCGTGCGCAATTGATCGACCAAGAGCGCATCTCTGGCTACCTGGGCACTAGCTCGACCTTAGCCTTTAGTCGAGGCAATAACCAGTGGTACACGCAGCAAACCTCTGAGCCTCCAGCGCCACCGCTCAACCCGATCATTTGGCAACAAGATCCCATTGACGATCCCATTGAGATGCAAAATTTTCGACCAAGCCATCAAACGAACCTACAAGAATTATGGCATGCGCCCCCCCGCACTCGCTATGCCATGCAGTTTGGTGCAGCGTTGCACGACTTGCTAGCCCAGATAGAATGGATCGACCACATCGACATTGATCAAGTCATCCACGATTGGCAGACCTCTCTCCAAGCCCCCGTCAGCGGCCAACAAAGCGTCGTCAAGGCATTCAAATCACTTGTTTGTGACTCGTGCAGAGACCTCTTTACCCAGCCTGAAAATTCCTGCAAGGTTTGGCGAGAGGTGCCTTTCTCAATCCCGATGCCAGATAACGTCGCCTCACAAGACGAATCACTCCAGGGGCGATTTGACCGCGTCCACATCTTTGACGATCATGCCGTCATCTACGACTTTAAATCATCACGAGAGGAAACGATTCTTCCCGCCTATGAGCAACAGCTAGCCGCCTATCAGCATGCCCTTGGCCTCATCACCCACTTACCGATTGACAGAATAAAAAAAGTAATTCTCTTTACCAGAACAGGAACTTGCGTGACCCTATGATGCCGTATACGATTCCCCCGACCACCGCAGGCAAGCGCCTCGATGCGCTCCTTGGCGAGCTCTACCCACAAGCCAGCAAATCCGCCATCAAGGCACTTTTTGCCGCAGACGCAGTCACTTGCAACAACAAAAAGGCGGCCAAAGGCCTCAAGGTGCAAGCTGGTGACGTGATCCACACTTCCCCTCCAGCCATCGATGCTCCTGCTATTGTGCTCCCCAATCCAGCAATCCCCCTCTCAATCGTCTATGAAGATGCCTGGATTATAGCCCTCAATAAACCCGCAGGTATGGCTTGCCACCCCATAAAACCCACCGAGACGGAGACGCTCGCCAATGGGCTATGCGCCTATGCGCCACAATGCCGAGAGGTTGGAGACCACCCTTTGATGTGTGGCATACTCCACCGTATTGACGGCGACACCTCAGGCTTGGTCATCGCCGCAAAAGACCAAGACACCTACCAATTCCTACGCGCACAATTCGCGAACCACACCATCGAGAAGCATTACAAAGCCCTCGTTTGCGCCACAGTCAAGCAAGCAGGCCTCTTAGTCAATGAGCTCGCTCACCACCCCAATTGCCCGGGTCGCATTGTCGATGCCACGATCTGGAAAGACACCAAGCGCCCCATGCATGCAGAGACGGCATTTAAGCCTATCCAGTACATCACCCTCCCAACAGACACACCAGCCACCCTGCTCGATATCACCATCTACACAGGTGTCACCCACCAGATCCGTGCGCAGCTCAGCTTTGCAGGGCTCCCCATTCTCGGTGACAAACGCTACGGCGGCAATAAGCTCAGAGGGTTTGACAGACACTTCCTACACGCCCACACGTTGGGATTTGTGCATCCTCACAAAGAGGGCCGCTGTACCATCAAAGCCCCCCTACTACCCGAGCTCACCACCCTACTCAATGGCTAATACCATGCCCCTCCTCCCCCATACCCTCCTCAAGAAAATCCCCCCCCTACTGATCGCATACACCTTGCCAGTCATTCTCTTTACCCTCGACCACAACTGGATCTTTCCCGAACTATTTGCCCTGATCATCGGCCTCCTCATCGCCCCTCAAACCCCGTGGCGAACCACGCGACTCAAGACATGGATCGGCATGATCGCTGCCGCCTCCCTTGGTGTAGCCATCGTCAATCTCCTTGGAGATTGCCACCTCTCCATCCAGCTCCTAACTGGCATTTTGGGCTGTGCGGGCTTGCTCAACATCTTACAGATCAACGTCATTCCTTTAGTACCGGGCTGTATCCTACCCGTTGTCCTGCACCACAGCAATCCAATCTACATCCTCTCAGTGGCGGTCTTTTGTGGGATCCTTCTCTTGGCCAATGCAGCCCTACGCCCAGCCCCAGATAACACCCCGATCCCTAGAGCTGGTCAAGCAATCCGCTGGCTCGTCATCCTCCTCGTGCTAAGCCCCGTGCTCTACCTTGCTATTGAGGCTGATCACCTCTTTCTCATCACCCCGCCGGTCATTGTTGCCTTTGTTGCATTCCTCGACAAACGCCGCCCCATTCGCAATCACTATTGGGTTGCAGTCGTAACCTTTGCCGTGCTTTCCACCATTGGATCTATTTTCTTCACCCTCCTCTCAGGACACCATCCCCTTTGGCAAATTGCAGCACTCATCACTGCTGTAGTCATCCTCTTCTACAAACTAGCCCCTCTCCCCATTAAATTCCCCCCCCCCGCAGCTAGTGCACTGCTCGTACTCTTACTCCCCCAACAAGCAGTTTGGCTCTATCCCCTCGAGGTCACCGCCAGCGCAGCGATCTTACTCGCCCTCGCCCGCTACCTCTCACGGAAATGGCTTTAGGGTAGCGACATTGCCATTTGTAGGTTTTACTCGCACTTGGCTCCGCTGGTCGCTGTACCATTGGCGAACTTGTGTATGGTTTTTATATTGCCGACCCCAAGGCCTCATTTCAGCCGATCAAATTAAACAAGGGTCAATCCCCCCATGAAAATGCCTCTTTTGCTATTTAAATAGAATGACAAGGCATCCGCAGGGGTGACGCCATACTTTGGTGACCATGAATCCCTCAGAGAGAGGCATTTTAGAGTAGTGATGACACCGCAGTTAGCCCTAAAACGGCTGTACTGTAGCCATTTTGCCCACTAAAATTGCACATGAGTCAAGAAAAATCACCTTATTGGGGAGTTTCTGCTTTTCTTTTAGGGCATTTTATACTATACTGTTGGGCGTAACAGATGATCTGTTGACTTATTTCTAACCCAACCTCTAATTAATTGAAAACAGGAGTACATGATGAGTGGAATTTTTAAAGCTTATGACATTCGTGGCATCTACGGTCAGGATTTGACCGAAGAGATCGCCTACAATGTAGGTAAAGCCTTTGTAACATTTTGCAAGCCTAAAAAGGTTGTAATAGGTCGCGATTGCCGTCCTCACTCAGCGCCACTTTTTGCAGCGATGGCTCGTGGTATCACAGAGCTCGGTGCAGACGTAATCGATGTGGGTCTTTGCTCGACACCGATGAGCTACTTCGCCAATGGCACACTCAAGGCTGATGGCAGCATCATGATCACCGCCTCTCACAATTCCGCCCCCTGGAATGGCTTCAAGCTCTGCCGTGCAAATGCGGTGCCTATCAGCGGTGTCACGGGTATCGAGGACATTGAGAGAATTGCCGCATCAGGTGCTTTTGAAAAGGTCTCCGAAACCATCGGCACCATCTCTCAATATGACATTCTGCCAGAATACACCGAGCACATCAAGCCCTTTATTGACATGCCTCGCCGTCCCAAGCTGGCCATCGACTACGCCAATGGCATGGGCATCATTGAGGCCAAGACGTTCATCCACGAAGTCGACCAAGATGCGCTCTTTGGAGATCTCGATGGGGCATTTCCAAACCATGAGGCCAACCCCCTCAACACCGCCACGCTCGCCGATTTGCAAGCCAAAGTGCGTGCTGGCGACTATGATTTTGGTGTAGCATTTGATGGTGATGCCGACCGCGCTGGCTTTATCGATGAAAAGGGCGACATCATCCCAATGGACATGATCACCGCCCTAATCTCGCAATTTATCCTCAGCAAGCAAAAGGGTGTCATCTTCTACGATCTGCGTAGCAGTAAGGTCGTCCCAGAAGTCATCAAGACAGCTGGTGGCACGCCAATGATGAGCCGCGTGGGTCATGCTTTTATCAAGCAACAGATGCGAGAAAATGATTCGCTCTTTGCAGGAGAGCTCAGCGGTCATTACTATTTTAAGGCCAACTTCACTGCGGAGTCTTCTGCAATGGCAGTGCTTGCGATTTGCTCAATCGTGACCAAGAGTGGTAAAAAGCTCTCAGAATTGATTGCGCCGTTGCGTCAATTCTTCGCTTCTGGCGAAATCAATAGCAAGGTCGCATGTGATCCTGCTGAGGTCATCGCTGACCTGAAGGCAACCTTTGCCGATGGTCACCAATTCTCCCTCGATGGCTTGAGCGTAGAATACCCAACCTGGTGGTGTAACGTTCGCTGCTCCAACACTGAGCCCCTGGTGCGTCTCAACCTCGAGGCCAATACCGAGGCAGAAATGATCGCCAAGCGCGATGAAGTCCTTGCCATTATTCGCAAATCTCGTTAATCCCCTGAATTATAAAAGGAATCACACCATGGTTAATCAAGCAATCTATGAGGAATTGGTCATCAAGTTTCGCAAGCATTTTGGGATGGAGCCAACGCTCGTCTCCTATGCGCCTGGTCGTATTGAAGTCCTCGGCAACCACACCGACTACAATGATGGCTATGTCTTCTCTGCAGCAATCAACTACGGGACTTTTTTTGCCATTGCTCCAGCAGATGGAGACCAAGACATCGTCGTCGCTGGCGACCTCATGCACGAAGTTGCATTCCCGACCGTAGACCCCAAACCGGTCTCCAAAGACACTTGGGCAAACTATGTCCTTGGCACGGTCGCAGGCATCAACAAGATCAAGCAAACGGGTGCTTTCAAGGGGATGTTCTTAGGCAATATCCCTCTAGGCTCTGGGCTATCGAGCTCAGCAGCGCTTGAAATGTGCACAGCCAAGGCCATTTGTGGCCTCTTTGACATCGCTGCAGACAACGTCACCTTGGCGAAGATTGGGCAAGCTGCAGAATGCAACTATGCAGGTTGCAACTGTGGCCTGCTCGATCAGCTCTCCTCTCTCTGTGGAGCCTATGGTAAGCTCGTCAAAACGGATTTTCGCACCTTTAAGGTCGAGAATGTCGATTTGGGCACCGATGTCTGCTTCTTGATGTGCAATACCCACGCCAAGCATGCCTTAGTCGATGGTGCTTACAATACACGGCGTGAAGCGTGCGAAAACGCCGCCAAGTACTTCAATGAAAAGCTCGACAAGGATGTTGTAGCCCTGCGTGATGTCTCGATGGCAGAATGGGCAGCAAACAAAGATGGCCTCGATCCAATCGTTGCGAATCGTGCGGCTCACCCCATTGGCGAATGCGAACGCGTCTTGCTCGGCGCTAGCCTCCTCGAGCAAAACAACCTCGCCGATTTCGGAAAGTTGCTTTTTGACTCACACGCTAGCTCATGCAACTACTTTGAAAACAGCTGTGAAGAACTGGATGTCTTGGTCGAAGCCGCCAAAAAGATCCCCGGAGTCTTGGGAGCTCGCCTCTCTGGTGGTGGCTTTGGTGGTTCGGTCGTGGTCTTGGTCAACACGCGCGATGCCGAAACAGCCGCCGCAGCTTTGGCAGCGGCTTATGCTCAAAAGTATGGCAAGCCCTGCGCAGTTAATCGCATTCAGCCCTCTGATGGTGCGTCGGTCATCTCCAAGTAAAGGCTTGATATCATGACCAATTGGAGTCATCTACTGAATCCTGCTCAATGTGAAGCCGTCACCGCTGGTGACGGCCCACTTTTAGTTTTGGCGGCAGCTGGCACAGGCAAGACGCGCACCCTCACCCACCGTGTCGCCTATTTGCTCGAGAATGGCATCAGTAGCCATGACGTCCTCTTGCTCACCTTTACCAATCGCGCAGCTCGAGAAATGCTCGACCGCGCCTATGATTTGGTCGGCCCAGCTGTCGGCGGTATGTGGAGTGGGACCTTTCACCACGTCTGCAACCGCCTATTACGCATCCATGGCGATCGACTCGGCTACAATAGGAGCTTTGTCATCCTCGACCAAAACGATGCCACCTCACTGGTCGACCGCTGTATCAAAGAGATCGTAACCTCGCCTGCGAAATCCCTCAAAAAGGCCCGCGTCGCAGACCTGATCAGCCGTGCTAAAAGTCAAGCCGTGCCCATTTCGCAAATTGCCCCTCCAGAATTCCTTGAGGAAACCAAACTCACTGAAGAGTCCCTCATTGCAATCTATCAGCGCTATCATGAGTACCTGATGGCTCAAAACATGATGGACTTTGATGATTTACTCATCAATGGGGTCAAGCTCCTAGAATCATGCCCTGATGTCCTCGCTCGCTATAGCGAGCAATTCAAGCACGTTTTGGTCGACGAATACCAAGACACTAATGCCCTCCAGTCACATTTAGTCGACATGCTTGCCTCAAAGCACCGTAATATCATGGCCGTCGGGGATGACTTTCAGTGCATCTACTCATGGCGCGGTGCGGACTTTAGAAACATCATGGACTTTAAGTCCCGTTGGCCAGATGCACGCATCATCAAACTTGAGAGCAACTATCGTAGTCAGCCACCGATCTTGACCGTGGCCAATGCGTCTATCCTCAATAATACAGATCAATTTGAAAAGACCCTCAAGCCAACGCGAGAGGGCGGGCTCAAGCCAATATTGATGAATCTACGCAATGGTCAAGAGCAGACGATGGCGGTCTTGCAATTTGTCCAGCAAAAGGTTAATCAGGGCTATCAATTTAAGGATATTGCGGTCTTGTATCGCTCACATTTTCATGCGATGGAATTAGAACGCGCCCTTTCGAGAAACCACATTCCCTATCAGCTCACCTCGGGCATATCTCTTTATGAGCAAGCGCACATTAAGGATGTGATTGCCTTTTTGCGTATTGGCCGTGGGCAAACGGACTACTTCTCATTCTCGCGCCTCCTCTCTCTCTTACCTGGATGTGGTCCCAAAACAATTGAAAAGCTCTGGCTCAAGCACGGGCAATACTTCAACCCCACCGACACTCACTCGCGTATGGCTTTTGGAGAGGCCTTGCCCAAAAAGGCCAGAGACACCTGGAGTAAGATCGACACACTCTTTGGCGATGACACCAATCAACCTACCAATGCTGGCCTCCTAATCAAATCCTTTAACCAAGCGTTTTATGCGGCCTATCTCAAGGCTGCGTATGAGAATGCCGACGACCGACTCCTCGATTTGGATGAATTGGCAAACCAGTTGCGCAATGAAGAAAGCGTTGATTCTTTTCTCGAAGAAGTCGCCCTCTACAGCAACCTTGAGAAAGACGATCCCAATAAAGATGTCATTACCCTCTCGACGGTCCACCAAGCAAAAGGCCTAGAATGGCCAGCAGTGGCAATCATTTGGCTCAACGACGAAATGTTCCCATCGCCCAAAGTGGGTCCAGACATTAGTGAAGAGAGAAGACTTTTTTATGTGGCGGTGACCCGTGCACGAGACTACCTACTGATGTGCTCGGCCAATGCGCGTTATCTACCAACAGGGGCAACGCTCTACTTACGCCAATCTCAATTTATCCGAGAGCTTCCCAAGAATCTCCTCTCGCACAAATACGGGATTTAACAATGTTGCTTTCTGGTCTACACATTTGTTTGATTGTCGCCTTATCGCAGCAGCCTATTCCAGCGGTAAAGGAGAGCAAGTCCCTCTCGCATCATAGGGCGATTGAGCTCGTGCGCCAAGCAGGCGATCCGCTCGACCTGTCGATCTATTTAGAGACGGAAGCGGCCATTGATCGCGCCCAACGTTGGCTTGCCGTGCACAAGCTCCCCCAGGAATCCCCAGCACTGACGCACTGGCTCTATGACTATGCCACCCTCAAAGCGCCAGCCTCTCACCCTGCGACTTTGCCATTTAAGCAGATTGCCCCCTTTGTCAAGGCAACGCAATGCCCTGTGACGGACAAGGTACTCTTAAAAGAATCACTCGCACTGCCTGCGACTATGCCTACTGGTGCGGGGAGATTCCAGGCGCTCTTTCAGCGCGCCCAGCGACTCCTACTCAAACAATCTGACTGGCAAAGCATTCATCCCCTACCCGACTGGCGCCTCATCTATGCGGAAACAATCGTCAATCAGCAAAAGGTGGTCGAGGGGGATTTGGCCTCATGGCAGACCATCGAGGATACCATTTGGGCGATTATTGCATTGCGTGCTTTACGGGGAGACTTGATCGCCATTGAGCAGGAAAAAGCCCCCACCTTGCAAAAGCAAAAGACCTCCACCCCCAAATCATTGACTAAAAAATAGGATTACACAATGTTAGACCTTGGATTAAAAGATTTTGGAAAGATTATGTTACCTGATGAGCTCATTGGCGAGCGTGTTATCGTCAAGCGTAGAGACCACTCCCACGATGAGGCGTTGTGGCAGCTCATCGATCAATCGAGAGACTTTTTAGGCAAATACCTCTTTTGGGTTGCAGATACGCAGTCACTCAATGATGTCGCAGTGGTTACGGATATCTTTGATGCTAACTGGCAAGCGGGTAAAGGCTTTGAATGCGTCTTTATAGACAAAGAGTCTGGTGCAATCGTTGGTGCAGGTGGCATCCACACCGTTGACAATATGAATCACTGGGCCGAATGGGGCTACTACCTCGATCACCAAGCCTGCGGCAAGGGCTATATATCCGATGTGATCCAAACCGTCGAGCAAGCACTTTTTGCCCAAGGTATCCATCGCATCGTCATCTCATGCGACACGGACAACACCGCCTCTGCGAATGTCGCCCGACGCTGTGGCTACCAGCAAGAGGGTATTTTGCGTGAGTGTAAATGGGCTCACAATCGCTGGCACGATAACTATATCTTTGCAAAAATCAACTCTTTAGGAGCATCGCTATGAAACACCTCATCATTTGTGCACTATTGCTAACCACAATTCCAACGGCTACCTTTGCCTGGAATCCCTTTGCCCGGGGGGAGTCCATGGCAGAAAAGCAAGATAAAATCAATAAACTCTTGCGTGAACCGACCCGCATCTCCACGCAAGCAGACAGAGAAAAAGCTGCCGGCAATAAGCCCAGAGCTGTCCAGCTCTATCGTGAAGCACTCGGTAAGCTCTTGCAAATTGAAGCCACTCGTGACACCAATGGCAAAAGCTGGGCTGGATTGCGCATTAAAAAAGTCCACTGTCAAACAATGATCGATACGCTCGTCCTCGAAGAAGCCACCTTAAAAGAGGTTCACCAAGCCGTCACAGATACCTCTGCACTCGAGGCGAAGCTAGCCGCCGAACAAGCCCAAAAGCAACAGCCTCAAGAGCAGCGAGTAGCAGCTGCCATTGTCCCAGCAAAGCCTCAAGCGGCCAAGGCACCCTCTTCACAAGAAATACACCAACACTCCTCAGCGGCTCCCACCCCTGCCAAGCCCCCCCTAGCCGAAGACCTAGCATGGGCACTTGACCTCAAAGACCTCAAGCGCACGGATGCCCTTGAAGCATTCCTTGTCAAAGCACTTAACCGCCCTGATGTCACCGAGCACCCTGACTCTCAAAAAATGATTCTCATGCTTGCAGAATTACGCCTAGCCCAAGCACGATTTGAGGATGCCGAGATGCTTGCAAAGCTCATCCCCATGGATGCTGCCGAGTGTGGCGGACCTGCCACACTCTTGTCAGCAGGAGCGCTAATGGCTCAAGGTAAAAAGCAAGAAGCCGCCAATCTACTCGTCTCACTCTGCAAAATCTACCCTACTCAGCCAGACCCCTATTTCAATTTGGCGGTCATTTGCGCCTCATACAACACTCCTGACCAGCTCAAGCTAGCCGACACCTATTATCGCAAGAGTGTCAAGCTCGGCGGCAAACGCAATGCCGTACTTGAGCAGCAACTATTGATCGATTCGACCAAATAATTGGAGGGGCATATCATGATTCTAAAGCCAACTGACATGGTCGAGCAAACCCTCGCCACCCAGCGTATCTTTGAGGGACGCGCCCTCACCATTGATATCATCGACATGCAAATGCCTACGGGGCGAAAATCAACACGTGAGGTCGTCCGTCACAATGGCGCAGTCGTTGTATTAGGAGAATTACCTGATGGTAGATTTTTACTCGAGTTTCAATATCGCAAGGCTGTCGAAGACACCTTGATCGAAGCGATCGCAGGCTGTATCGAGCTTGGGGAATCGCCTGAAGTCGCTGCGGTGAGAGAAACGCAAGAGGAAACAGGCTACGCTGTCAATACCATGGTTTCTTTGGGCATATCACTCCCCTGTCCAGGCTATTGCGAGGAAAAACATCACCTCTTTTACGCCAAGCTCGCCAAGATGCCAGGCGATACACACTTTGACATGGATGAGAATATCAAACCGCTCATTTTAACCGCTGAGGAAATTGATGCGGCCATCGCCGATGGCTCGATTATCGATGGCAAAACCATCGTCATCTGGCATCGTTTCTTAGCTTATAAAAAGGCTCAATCATGAAACCAGACGATCAAAAACGTTACTGGAATACCATCTCCCCTGAGTATCGTCGCGTCACTCGCATCCGTGGAAATGACTTCCACTATGGCCCGCGCTTAGCTGGAGAATCCAAGCTCAACCTTTTGCCCGAATTATCGGCAGGGATGACCGCACTCGAACTAGGCTGCGGTGCTGCACAAAATTCCATTTGGCTCGCACAAAAAGGTCTCTGCTGCACTGCTGTCGACATTTCAGATGCGCAGCTCAGCTGTGCTGCGACCGATATCAAAGCAGCCAATGTCACCGTCGAGCTACACAGTGCCGCCCTCGAGCAATTCGAAACCAATCAGCAATTTGACCTCATCCATAGCTCACACGCCATGGAGTTTGTCCTCAATCCTGAGGCCATCATTACAAAAATGGCTTCTTGGCTCAAACCCGGCGGTACGCTCATGATTTCCACCGTACACCCCGTATACAATGGTGAATGGTTCTACGCTGAGGATCCCGATGATGAGGACAAGGGAGCGTGGGGACGATTTATCCCCAGCTATTTCTCGCCAGTGGATGACGTTAGAGAGCAACCCTCTGGCATTGGCGAGCCGATCATCTCTCGTGCTTGGCCAATTAGCACATGGTTTAACTGGCTCAAAAAACACGGACTTCGTTTGACGCAGCTTGCTGAGCCTCCCGCCGACCCTGACTGCGCTTACACCAGTGATGCCTGGGAAGACGACGACGGCGAGGCGCTTGCCATCCCAACGACAGTCATCTTTGTCGCACAAAAAATTTAACCCTAGACCTTCGAACCGAGTTTTCACAATGAGACCCACAAAGAATAGCTTTCCAATTAACTTAATGATAGCAGATCAATTAGCCGTCGTCGTTGGCGCAGGCAAATTAGGACGTCATAAGGCGAAGTTATTGCTCGATGCAGGTGCTCACGTGACACTCCTCGACAAAGTGATTAAACCAGACTGCGATATTTGCCATCCCAATCTAACCCTGATCGAAAAGTCATTCGACGATGCGGATATTGGCCAGGCTAAGATCGTATTTGCTTGTACAGACAATCGCACGACTAATAAAAAGATCCTCCTGGCCGCCCAGCGCCACAAAGTGCTCTGCTGCTGCGCAGATGGCAATTGGGCAAAAGGTGATCTCATTACTCCGGCCATTATTCGGCGAGACGACTTGATTGTCTCAATCTCAACCAAAGGCCGTAGCTGTCGTCAGGCCAAGCTAATCAAAGAGAAGCTTGGCCGTCACCTCGAGGCCATTCAGTCGAGCGAGTTATACATCGTCGGCATCAGTCATCAGGAGCTCTCCCTCGACCAGCGCGCACTTTATCAATTGCCATCGCCAGAATCTCGCCTCGCCCTCGGGAGTATGATCATGCAGCTTGCTGGCGTGCAAGAATTCATGATCGTCAATACCTGCAACCGCACAGAAATCATCGCCATGGCAGCTAAACAAGTCCGTAAATCGGCGATCATTCCACGCTTAATGGGATTACCATCTTGTTACTACACCTATACGGGTGTGGAGGCATTTGATCATCTCGCAACCGTTTTAGCAGGCATGAAAGCGCAAGTCATTGGCGAATTCCACATCGTCAATCAAATCAAGCTTTGTGCAGCAGAAGCCATTGAGCAAGCGTGGATGCGAGGTGCGCTCAAGGAAACCTATGAGCTCGCACTCATTACCTCCAGAGCAATCCGTAACCAACTCCAATCCGTGCTTCAAGTCAAAGAAATTGAAACCATCTGTCAAGATTTTATCCTCGACACCCTACCTCTAACAGAGCAGACTTGTCTCATTGTCGCAGGCACAGGTATGATAGGCAAAGCCCTCATCAATTGGGGATTAGAGCAAGGCCTACACTGTATCAGCCTCTACCATCACAACGCCCTCCCCAAAATGGCGAACCTCACCTCCCTCCCTCTCACTAGCTGGCAAGCCATCCTCCCCCAAGCCTCCATCTTTGTCTCTGCTATTGATGTCGCCGAGCCCTACTTTGACACATCGGCTAGTGATGCACTCGTCATTGACCTCGGTGCTCCGCACAATATCAAATCAAAGCGCCCGTTTGTCGACCTCGATTACCTCAAAGATCGCTACCGCGCCCAGGCTGGTATTTTCACGCAATCACAGACGATTGTAGACGAGATTCTCGCGCATAATCACACCGCATTTGATGTAATACAAAACACGTTGAGATAAACGCTACAAGCTCACCGTTGTAGACGAATTGCCTTCCATTCGATTATTTCCTTTTGGAAGTCTAAATGACACCTCCCCAGACTAGCCCAGTCTTCAAGTGCGCACACCCGCAAAGAAGCGTGCTGCGCTCGCAATCCCGTGACCTCAAGCCACTAAGGAGAGCTGAGCACAGCGAGGCGTGTTTAGAGCGCGCACTAAAGCGACCGAGCAATCACTCGCCCTTAGGGTCTCACCACCTGCGCCAATCCACCACCTGCGCCATGCTCCCCGCTCACAAAGCCGCTCCAAATAGGCTAGCCCCTATCTCCACCTCGTCTAAATACACAACAAGGATACAATATTGTGCACTTTTTTACTTTTTAGGCTTGCACCCCCCTCTGAAATATGATATGGTGTGCCCATATTATCAATTCCACAAGGAGAATATAATGAAGAATATGTCGAAAAAAGCAATCTTAACCTCTCTCGCTTCTGCAACCGCTCTTGCTCTTATGGCAGGATGTGGCAAGGCTGAAAAAGTCGATGCGACACAAACGACCAATAATACCCCCCCTAAGGCCCCCATCTCTGTCGAAAGCAATGTTGCCCAATTGCCTGCCCCCATGAAAGATTCAGATGTTGTCGCGTCTGTCGATGGCAAGTCTATCACCTGGGGCGAAGTCAATAAGCAGGTTGAGGAAATGATTGAAATCTTTAACCAATCCTCTCAGCAACCCATCCCCGCAGCAGACCTCGGTCAAGCCAAGCAATATTTCCGTCGCGATATTATTGGTCGCTTTATCCAAACAACCCTCTTGCTCAATGCCGCGACTGCTAAAGGTGTCGTTTTG
>CAYZIC010000015.1:0-38583 GCA_964478335.1 uncultured Lentisphaeraceae bacterium
AGCAGGCGGCTGCGGCTGTGCCGCTAGCGCGGCTAGAACGGTCGCTGCGCTCCCTCTTGATGAGCCTACGTCGAGGACTGCCAGAGGGATTGTATCACAGAGACACGGAGCGCAACTGCGTCGCTACACAGAGGCGAGCAAGCTCGCCCGTTGCTTGTTGCCTGTTGCTTGATGCTTGTTCAGGGGAGCGGAGCGAGCCCTAAGGACGAGGATGCTGGTGAGAGCAAGGAACGAGCTGACCCAGCCACTCCGTCTCGTCCAAAGACATCAAAGCCTATTTTTCTGTCACCTTCCGTCAATTAGATCGTATAATACTATATTAAGGCATTTGCCGCGCAGTACGACTCACGCATACTCAGATAAAAGAGATCTTATCAATGACAACCAGCTCATCCCTCCAAGAACAGCAACCCACGCAAAAAAAAGCTCAAGCAATTACTCACTGGATTAGCGAAAACCTCCCCGTGCTCCCAGACAGCGTTTTTGTCAACGATGACATCGTCCCACATCTTCCTTACCACAGCTACGTCCATCTACAACGAGATGAAATCCCCCTCATGGTGATGAATTCACCCATTGCAATGTGGGGCATACAATCCCAGCCCTCCACCCTTACTGGGCTTGTTGTGACCAATCTAGGCATCCACTATAAGCTCAAAGAAGACACCCTCTTGGCACACGTTAAGTTCGGCCCCTTTGCGACCCCGATTCAAGGCTTCCTCCCCTACACCTTGATCAAATTTATGGACATTGGCAAACGCATCCAGTTTTGTGTCATAGCCTATCAAGGCAATCGCCTCAACATCAACGGCTACACCATTGGATTGTTACGCATGGGCGCACGGCTCAAGGCCGATGAAAAGCTAGAAGCCTTTCTCTCGACCTTCTTCCAGACCTGCATCAATGCGTAATCCCTGTCCCCAGTGTGCTCCTATCACACTGGGGACTTTTTTAATCCACCAAAAATAATTCACATTATTTTGTCACAATCCCCCTCCCCTCTCGTATAACCATATGACAGGCACTTTGTCTGTCGTTATCAACAACACCAATGTGGAGCCTTTACGATGGACAAAAAATTACTTGAAGCAATCATCAACTGTATCAAAGCTGTCGACGAGACACTCATCGATGAATATCTACCCCACGAAATACTAGACATTGTTAAGCTCCATGCCAAAATTGCAGTAGGGACAGGACTTGCCTCAGGGTGGATACCTGGAGCTGGAGGCACAATTGCTTTAACAGCTTCAGCAGGCGCCGTCTGGTCAATGTATTACAGAGTCAATGAGAAGCTCGGTTTGCCCATGAACAAAAACATTTTGAAGTCTATCGCTACAGGAATTGGCTCAAATTTACTTTCCTACCTTGGAGTTGTCGCTGTCGCATCAGCTCTTTCCTTTTTTCCAATTATTGGTACAGCTCCTGCGTTGGTCATTATCGCAACCTCCAGCTACATCTTAACATGCACATCTGCCTATGTATATTTCACGGTGCTAGGCACTCTGTTTGCGACAGGAAAAGACCCCACAAAAATGACAGAAAGTGAACTCATGCGAGAAGCCGAGAAAACAATTAAAAACTCAAATGTTGAAAGCTTCATGAAGGATGCAAAAGTTGCAGCAAAGGCTGCGAATGACCGAGGTGAGTTCAAGAAGCAGTGAATGCTGTCACGTTGTGGGTAGGTACGTTGTTACGCATGGACTTATTGGTATAAATTGATTTAAGGATATGATCATGACAAGCGAATTAAGCACGAAAGACGAAACAGAGTCTCTATCATTTTTAATCGGTGATGACGAGTCGATTCAGGTGCGAAGCGAAGCCTGTTGCTATTATTTTTTGAAGAAGAGGCTGCAGGATGAGGGTGTTGACGTGCTGACTAAAAAACTTAAACAGATCGAAAAGGATGCTAGGCAAAAAGAAACATTAACAGACTACTTTAATCGGTGCTCGCTTTTTGATTTCCCTGAGACGCTTGTAACAGCCGCCAGCGAAATTGGTAATCATTTTAACGCTGTTGAGGAGTTCTTTATAGGTGACTTTACAAACGTTGGCATCAAGTTGGTTGAGGATGTTGACCTCTTTGATAAGACGTATTGCCCACGAGTCGTTGACTACTTAGATATCGATGGGCTAGATCAAGCATTGGAGAAAGATATCTACCCTGAAATTAAAAAGCTTAAGGCATCTTTGCTCAAGTGGATTGAGTTCGATCTTCTTGATGTGCAGGCTCGAATGATAAATAAGCTTGCCCCCGAAAAATCATCCTCAGACTCAGTGATTAAAGGCTTGGCAAAAGCAGCATGGTCTGTTGGATCTGCCTATAGCTTAAAGTCTGACACCGTTAAAAAATATCTGGAAAAGTTAGATGATTACATTTCTAGCATTGCAGAATTACTAAAGGAAAAAGAAATTCCTCGGTTGGTGAATGCCTACCAAAAAGCAATTAATGATTCAATTGCGGCATCATCGGAGATTCATGTTGACATTGATCAATTTAGAGCGAAATCGGTCAAGTTGATTGAAGACAATCTACACACTAGCGATATACTAAAAACGATGCTTTGCCTGTTGCCATTTGAGCCAGTGGTTATCAATCAGGCGCTTCAATTTTTTGGTGATGAGAATGGTGCAATCTCGTCTGTAGCAGAGCGGTTTGGTGTGGATTGCAATCATGAAAAGCTGATGATTGCTAAAAATGCTGTCGCACGCTATCCTTTAGAAATGGAACCCACTGCATTTGATTCGCGTTATAAATATTATGCGTTGCTGCGTCATTTGGATATCTCTTTAGATGGGGATGGTTTTAAAAAGTTGACAGAGAAAATCGAGGGCATAATCCAACGACATGATACTCAGACGCGAACGATCAATAAGCAGAAGTATCCAAGCCGACTTGAGGCGATATTAGTGCGTAAGGATCTGGCCTGGATGAAAGAAACCTTTGGTGTCAATTTAAATCCTGCTTTGAATGCTGCGACACGTAAGACATCCTTAAATCAGGAGTGCCTAAAAGATGGAGGAGATGTGCCATTTCAATCTTGCCTGGATCAGGTTGTTGAGGCGATCTCGGCGCGTGAGGCGCATTCACCATTTTTGGAGATGGTTTTGCGGGCGCTCCTTCACTATCGGGACTTCTCTTATTATGCGGGCAATACTTACTATGAGTCTGCGGCTCAAGCTAAGTTGGATCGTCCTCAAAAAGAAGAGCGTGCACGTTTGCTTTTTAGAAAGAGTAGCCATGTCATCTCCAACTTTGCGCTCACGGATGGGGGATGGTTTGCTCGGCAATTCTCAAGCCGTAAAAATCTTGAGAATGCGATGGTGGCGCGTTACTTTGGAGATACGCCGCCAACCGACCTCAATACGTTTTATGATCTACTCAAGTGGCAGTCTGGGTATGATTTTTTTGACAAGGACCCATCATATTTTGCTCATATTAGCACTGATATGCTCGAGCCTCAGTATGTGTCCTTGGTCGGCTTGCCTCAAGAGACCACGCTTGATGAGGTTATTACAGATGAAACATCAATTGATGTCTTACCGATTATCTCATATGCTCCTCGAGGGACTAAAGAGGTCTTTGAGTTTGCAAAAGAAGTGGCACCTGCTGCATCTCTGATTGAGAATGGCACTACTGGCGAAAACTTTGTTGAAGAGCCGGCTACCATTGACGACAGCCCTATTACGAGAAATGTGGTTCCTAATGACAGGCTGGAGGAAGTGAGGGAGCGGCCCCTCATTTGTCAAACGTACTCGAAAGCATTTACGTGGAGTGGTAGAGCGTCTCGATTGGAGTTTTGGACGTTCGCCATCTTTTACTCCGTCATCATGGCTGTTTTTGCTCTTTTGATCGACAATATGACCGACGAAACAACAAAGCTCTATTTGGCAATCCCATTGTTGGTATTTTGGTTAGTTTCTGTCTTTCCCTTGCTCGGTGCATTCGTTAGACGTCTACATGACACGAATCGAAGTGGCTGGTGGTATTGGATCATGCTCATCCCCGGTCTGGGTGCGGTTATCCTTTTAGTTATCTTGATGCTACCGAGTGTCAATGACGATAATGATTACGGCCTAGAGCCATTACACTAATACACTCTAAAGGAGAATAACCATGGCAATATCAACAATTGCGGTGAATGATAAGAGTGTGCGACTATCTGCATGGCACTAAACGTCATGCTGAAACTTTCCTTCGTTCCTAAGCAGAGTCTTAGATAATGCAAGGAAAGATTTTTGATACGACAAAAAATTAAATTAAGGATACTAATATGATTAAAGTTTGCTTAGCTTTTTATGTATTTCTTGCCTGGTTTGGCACATGGTCAACCATGAGTGGAATAGGAGCATTTTTCTTTTTCCTCTTATTCACTGCGATGATGATTGAAGCGACGGTTACAGCCTACATACCAAAAGGCATCATGTCTCTTATTTCTTTGATATCAAATCTATTGACCTTTGGGATCGGGTTATTTCTTCCTGTCATAGCAGGACTCGTTTTATACTTTGGATACTTTTTTGGCCTTGGAGATATCTTTACGGAAATGCTTCCAAGCATTTTCCCAGCGGGGGGATATCTGTTTTCAGATGCTGGACTCTCATGGCAATCTTGCTTGATGTCAGGTATCTATCTGGCTCTTGTTCTATTTTAATGGGTGAAATGGCGACTGCATCGCTATTCGGCGTTGTCGAGTAGTGCGAGATCTTTTTTTTGGGGGGCTACTATGAAGGTGCGTTTCTCCCACCAAAAGGTCACAAAGCGAAACGAATAAGCAAGATCAATCTCGCCACTTCAGGCGCTATGCTCCTGCCTTTTATTCGTCCGACCCATTGACATTAAACAAAAGTCTTTTATCTTGCTATGGTATTAGCTCGATATTTAAATCAACCAACAGACGGGAAAGACGAATCCAAGGAATAATAATCATAGCGTTTACATCAACCGTTACTGTAAACGCTAAGAAACTCATAAACAACCCCTAGCGAGAAAGGATACGGCTATGGACTTCGGACAGATCTTTCAATCTGCAGCGAAAATGGTCCTTGAGGCGTACTGCAAAAACACGAGTGCTCGTAATCAGATCAATAAGGCAGTAGTGGACAAATGGAATAAGATGACCGATAATGATTCGGGAAAATCCAAGGAGAATAACCATGGCAATATCAACCATTGCAGTGAACGATAAGAAATGTGCGACTTGCACTTGGTGGCAGGGTATGCGGCAGGTGGAGTTTCGGGCAAATCGACCGGCTTACGTTAAGGCGGATGCGAGCTCGGCTCCGTGCATGGCATGCAAATCCAATAAAACCCCTGGCGATCGATGCATCAAGCATCAGCTCTGGGAAAAACTCTAGGCGGGGCGGCTCACTGCTAGAATTTGGGATTTGGACGCTGATAGCGGCCTGTGGCCTGAGTGCGCTCCCGCTGGTCGCTTGTAGCGGGAGCCCCAACACCATCCCCCCAACACCCATCCCCAAAAATCCTAAGGAGGACTCAATGTGGCCTTTTGACTTAAATGAAGAGAAAGCGAGGAGGGCTTCTGGCATGAAGAATCCTTTTGGATTGTCGTGTCTAGATGATTTACTCTCGGGGCGCATGGGGCAACCACCTCTTGATGAGGCATCTCCTCAGGATCACGCTAGCGGGCAATCGATCCCGCGGGGGTTGGTCATTCGTTTGGCTGAGGATGGGCTACATCTCATCCGTGGGAGCATGGATGAGGTTTTACCGTGGGAGTCGATTACGGATCTGAGTAAGGACTACTTCATTCTCTATGGATGTGTGAGGTGTGATTTTTCTTGTCGGGTAGAAAACGCTTTGCTGGGATTTCCTCACTTGGCGCAATCGCCTCTTGACTATCAATCCTTGGAGAATGCGGTGGCGATGGGGGTGCCGCTCCCTGATGAGGTCCTGCGGGCTCTACAAAATATAGTCGCTAAAATGCAGGCTCTCTTATCTAAAATCGATGGCTACGCTGTCGAAATAAGGGGCTACTCGCTCTACCCAAACCTGTGCCGCTAGAATGTGGCCAAGCGGAGCAGCCTCCTAGAATGTAGAATCTGGGGCGGGGCTCGCTGCGCTCGCCCGCAACAAGCAGCTGGCATTAAGAGGCAGGTGCCCCGCCTCTAGCCTCTAGCCTGTTGCCTGATGCCTGATGCAGGCGAGCTTGCGAGCCCAACTCCCCAATCCCAACTCCCAAAATCCTATCTCGTAGCGCACTCCTAGCTTGACAAAGAGGGGGCGATTATGCTACAGTCAAGTTGTTTTAATAGATGATTGTATGAAGGATCTTATGGGGACTGAAATTTTATCTAGCACGGTGTCAGATTGGCTACTCTGGCCAGGGGACGTCATCCAACAGTGGCGTGTGATCCAGCAGATCGGCAAGGGGGGCATGGGGCAGGTCTATGCGGTCGAGGACCTCAACGGGGGTCTACGATTTGCGCTCAAGCTCTTTTGCGCAAAAACGGGGGAGGTGGCGTTCTTTTCACAACGCTTTAAGGATGTCGGGGCGGCGCTCTTGCAGGTCTCTCACGAGCACATCGGTAAGGTCTTGCAACAGGGGCGGGTGGAGATCGATGGGCTGAAGTATGACTTTCTCATCATGACGCTGGTCTGCGTCTCTGCGCTGACTAAGCAGGTGGCATTGCTCAATCCGCTCTCTCTCATGACAGCTCTGCCTCCTCTGCCGGAGGAGGACTTTGTGACGTTGTCTCCTGAAGAATTGCTCGATGCGCATCAGGGGATCCCGCTCAAGCTCTTGGAGCAAATCTATCAAGATATCTCCTCTGGCCTGCGATACATCCATGCCCAGGGGATCATTCATGGCGATATTAAGCCGACCAATATCCTGCTGGCTGCGGGCGGACGGGCGCGCTTGGTGGACTTTGGCCTGGCTCGGATCATGGCTCCTGCGCTAAGGGCGGACTCGTATGAGACGACGCTCACGCAGGGGGGGCAACCGGTCATTAAGGGCACGGCACTCTATTTGCCGCCGGAGGCCTTTAATGGGGAGCGATTTAATGAAAAAAGCGACCTCTATGCTTTCGGGGCGACGATGTTTTTTTTATACTCGGGGATCTCTTATCACAATACTGCTGCGGTGCGCATGATGATTGGGGATCTGGCGCCTGTCTGGAAGAACCGTTTCCAAGCGTTGCTCGCAGCAGATCCTGCGCTGCGCACTTGGCCAGAATCTCCATCTGAGGTGCTACAAGGCATGATCCGTGGCAAAATCTTGCCGGTGCTCGCTTTTGCCTCGCTCTTGGGTTGTGCTATCGGGGGGCTGATCGCGCTGTGGTGGGCGTGGCGCTCGCCTGCTCAGCGCCCGCTACCAACTCCTGCGCCAATGCCTGCGCCTGCACCTGCGCCTCAGACGATCAACAATACCTATTTGACGAATAATCAGACGGACATCACGCTCAATCAGTCTTTTGTCGTGAAACGATTTGAGTCTGCATCCGATAAGGCTATCTCGGTAGCCCCTGGAGAACGGGCACTGTTAGAGGATTGGCCTTTCTCTGATCTCCCGCGGCTGGTCTTGGCGCGCAATGCGTTGCTCAAGGTGCCGCTCAAGGGTGGGCTGTCGTGGGCGTTGCTTGATTGCATGCTCGACCGTGCGGCGACGTTGCGCATTGTTGGCCCGGGTAAGCTCGCCATCCAACCTAAAGCGCAGGTCGGCTGCGCGGGTACGTTGGCGCTGGCGGATCGCTGCGATGTCGACTGGAATCGTTTTTTCTCTGGCAATAAACCCAAGGTCGTCACTGCGGCTGATTGTTACCTACAAATCAATACGGGGACTAATTCGCATGACTATGATTTGTGGGATTCGCTCGATATGTCTCGTGGCGGCACGACCCATTTCCCGGGTACACGGCTCTATCTCACCAAGACCTACCTACTGGGCAATGGGGCAAGGATAAGTGGTAACTTGATCCTCAAAAACAACTATTTCATCTCGACGCAGGGCAAAGCCACTGTCTCGCTGGATGGTGGATTTCTCTGGAAAAGCCTCTACTTGGCTGCGCACCAAGGGGCAACCCTCGAGCTCACGGGGGATCGCTTGATGATGTATGACTACTGGCGTGGCGGCCCAATCTACATCACGAGCCAAAATCAGGGCTCTGTCATCCTGAGCGCCAAAATATGCTTGCCATTGTCGGCATTTCACATCGAGCGTGGTCGTCTGGTCTTACGCACTGACATGACTCAGGATCTGAAGACCAATTGGTGTGGATTTAAACAATGCGGAGACTGGACGGTTTACAAGGGGGCGACGATCCTCGGTAATGTCAAGATGACCTTTTCGCAAGAGCGTAGCTTAATTATCCAAAAGGGTGCCTTTATTGAGCCTGGCGAGCAGGGCAAGGGCGTACTCAAGGTTTCTCACCTGCGCTTGGACTCTGGTGCGACCATCGTCGCTAATCAAGATGCACTCATCCAAGCAGACAATCTCACAATCGGTACGTCGGTCACGATTGATTGCGCACGTGCTAAGCCTGGCGCGCTCCTCTCTTGGCAATCTCTCTCTGGGGACATGGCATCAATCAAACTCATCAATCTCCCTAAAAACATGTCTTCGGTCTATTCGACTCATGCTATCGTACTAAAAGGCAACAATGACTAACCCACCGAGAATCTCCACGCCCAATACACCAACGACTCTCCTGCGTAAACTAACTGATGGTGATGTGGATCAGTTGAACTGGCGCAACTTGATCAACCATTACGCACCGGTCATTCGTCGGTGGCTCTGCTTACGGGGCATCCCTCAAAATGAGCTCGATGAGGTCGCTCAGGATGTCTATATCAAACTGGCGCGTCTCTTGCAAAATAGACAGTATCATGTCGATAGGGCGAAGTTTCGCACCTATCTCAGCCACATCGTCCAGTCGGTCGCACTCGATGCACTACGAGCCAAACTGGCTCGCAATAAAAAGGCTGATTTGCGATCGGATGTCGATCTGGACTCCTTGAATGCGCAGCTGCCTGACATCGGCGAACAGCTCGATGTGCAGTATACCTTGGTGCGTTACCAAGCTGCCCTCGACCAGGTCCAGCGGGATCCGGGGCTCTTGGAGATCCAGCGGGTGGTCTTCTCTCAATGCATCATCCAGGAGATCGCTCCTCAAGTCATCGCTACACAATACAACATCAAGGTCAATACGATCAATCAAATCAAACGTCGCCTCCTCGAGCGCGTTCGACGCATTGCTAAGGCGGGAATGCGGTGAAAAAGTCTCAATATGGCAAATTTGCCATATTGAGACTCTGCGCGAATGTGGAATGTAGAATCTGGGGCGGGGCTCGCTGCGCTCGCCCGCAACAAGCAGCTGGCATTAAGAGGCAGGCGCCCCGCCTCTAGCCTCTAGCCTCTAGCCTGATGCAGGCGAGCTTGCGAGCCCAAATCCCAAAATCCTATCTCGTAGCGCACTCCTGGCTTGACAAGGCAGGCGCGCTATGCTATTATGCAACCGATTTATCTCTCTATTTTTAATCAAGGATCCGCTATGAATAATGATAATCAAGATTCTATCCAGATGCTACAGACTATGACTCGTCTCCTAGAAAAGGAACGTGAATCATCTCGTAAGCGCACGACTATTTTAGTCGTGGTATTCGCCGCAGTTGGGCTCTTTTTGCTGGGGCTCTTTTTTGTCGGTGGGTTGCTCTTTATGCAACAGTCGGCAAATAATCGGGCATTTGATATGCAGGATAAATTGCTCGCTGCGATGCTCGATCCCACGCAACAACGGCCTACAGCCGTAGCCAAGCCTGTGGCAGATCCCATTGAAAAGCCCATTGAAAAGCCCGTGGACAAGCCCGTGGTCAAGCCCGTGGTCAAGCCTGTGACAGAGCCCGTGGCCAAGCCTGTGGCAGAGCCTGTGGCCAAGCCCGTGGCCAAGCCTGTGGCCAAGCCCGTGGCAAAGCCTGTGGCAAAGCCTGTGGCAAAGCCTGTGGCAAAGCCCGTGGCAAAGCCTGTGGCAAAGCCCGTGGCAGAGCCTGTGGACAAGCCTGTGGACAAGCCTGTGGCAAAGCCTGCAGTTATCTTGGCGACTCCGCCTCAGGAGTCGAAGGTTTTGACTACGCCTCCTGGTGGTGCGCAGTCGGTCGAGGTGGCGTTGCCAAACGAGGCGGGTAAACCGACTGTTTGGCGGACTTGGTCGGCTCAATAGGAATCTATACATGGACAAGGTCTATATTTCGGCGAATGACTTTACGGTTGATTCATTTAAGCTGGCTCGTTTGGTAATGGGGTCTGGTTGGCAGCCGGATGTCATTTTGGCGCTCTGGCGAGGTGGGGCGATCCCGGGTGTGGTGGTGAGTGAGGCGTACCGATTTTATGGCATCGGGGTGCAACACTACATCATTAAGTGTGGCTCGTACAACAATACCATGCGTGGTGAAGGGGTCTGCTTTGACTGCGCGCAGGAGGTGCTCGATGCGCTGCCTGCTGGGGCGAAGGTCTTGGTGGTCGATGATGTCTTTGACTCGGGTAAAACGGCCGAGGCTGTCTTGGCTAAGCTCGTTGGGCTTGACGTGCGCTTGGCGATGGTCTACTGGAAGCCTGAGGCGAGCTTGGTCGCGGCTAAGCCGGATTATACGATTCATCAAACAAACAACTGGATTGTCTTCCCTCACGAGGTGGAGGGGCTCTCTGCTGATGAGCTGGCTGCGAAGGATTCGCGGTTGGTGGCGATCTTGTCGCCGCTCAATTAGGTCCTGTCTCATGGCGCTCGATGCCCTACTCCAACACAATGACTACAAGGTCGCACTCGATATCTTTGAAGGGCCGCTGGATCTATTGTTGCACTTGGTGAATAAGGATGAGCTGGATATCTACACGATCCCAATCGAATCCATTACGCAACAATACCTCGATTGGCTCTCGGTCATGCGGGCGATGGATATCAATGTGGCTGGCGAATTTATCGTGATGGCGACAACATTGATGTCGATCAAAAGTCGCATGCTCTTGCCAGTGGAGGACCGTTCGCTCGATGAGGAGGATGAGGAGGCGCTTGACCCGCGTGTCGATCTGGTCAGACAATTGATCGAGTATAAACAATTTAAGGATGTCTCAAATCGACTGAGTGTCTATGAGGCGAGGCAACTGGATACCTTTGCCAATGGCCAACCCCCTACTCTACCTGATGCGCCTGCGCAATCCTCTGCTGAGCTCTATGCGGTGGGAGATTTGGGAATCGAAACGCTTTGTGAAGCCTTTAAACGGCTCTTAGCTCGGGCACCGTCGGTATCGTTTGGCCATCTCAAGGCGCAGCATTGGCGTGTGCCGGATAAGATGCAGGTGGTGATTGATACAATGGCTCGGGTTGAGGTGGTGCCTTTTGATGGGCTCTTTGCTGACGATGCGCCGCAGGGGGAGATCATTGTGATCTTTATCGCGGTGCTGGAGCTGTTGCGATTGAGGCATATTCGGGTGGTGCAGGATGAACTCTTTGGGCAAATCATGGTCTATGCGATCCCTCTTGATACGCCTGACAGCCATTTGCCGATTCCTGTTTTTGACGAGCTCGAGATGTAGCGAGCGGCGCAGCCTCCTAGAATGTAGAATAATCTGGGGCGGGGCGAGCCCAATTGGGGGCGGTTCCTCAAAATTGAGCTAAAAAACGCCTCTTCTGCAAGAATAATTGGCTATTGGACACTTTTATCCTTGCTTTTAAGGGCTATTTTGTAGATACTAGTAGGTATGAAAGTCCTCTTGGTATTCATAGATGGTGTGGGCTACGCACCAGCATCAGCACACAATCCGGTTTCGCCCCAGGTGTGCCCAACGTTGTGTACCCTCATGCGGTATAAGGGCACGCCAATTGATGCGTGTCTCGATGTGCCGGGCTTGCCGCAAAGTGCAACTGGGCAGGCGACGCTCTACACGGGTGTCAATGCGGCTCAGCATATGGGCCGCCATAAGGAGGGCTTCCCTGGGCCTACACTCAATCGTCTCTTAGAACAGGACAATATTTTTATGATGCTCAAGCGTCTGGGTAAGAAGGCGTGCTTTGCGGATGCCTATTTTTGCGATACGCCTGAGGAACTCGCCGCTCGGCGCTTTAAATCGGTCACGACGGTCATAGGATTGACTTGCCCGGAGGTGTTGCGATTCCAAACGCACATGAAGATGGGTCAGGCAATTTTGCATGATTTAACGCGTGAAGCAATCGTGAAAAAGGGCTACAATGGGGAGCTTATCACGCCTGAAATTGCGGCGAATCACCTATTCTCTCTGGCGCGCACTTACGACTTTACTCTCTTTGAGTATTTCTTAACGGATATGGCTGGTCACACACAACAGTTTGACCAGGCCTCAGCGGTCTTGCAGTCGTTGGATCGTTTTTTAACGCAACTCTTACTCTTACACAAGTCAAATGACTTGACGCTGGTGATCGTTTCTGATCATGGCAATATCGAGGATCTTGACACGCGTGGCCACACGATGAGTAAGATCCCGCTAATTGCAGTAGGTAGCCAGGCGGAGGCTATCACGCAGGGTGCTCAATCGCTGGTCGATGTCTTGCCTCGCATCTTGCGCATGATCAATGGCGGCGCTGCTAGAATGTAGAATCTGGAAGGAGGCGTAGCCTCCTCCGCTAACTGTGCCTAAATCCCAGCGACGCAGCGGCTGCGACGCTGGCTCGAGTGCTTGCTGCGGGCGAGCGGAGCGAGCCCAATTGGGGCTAAAAGCTATTTGCGAAGGGTGCTTGATCGTCGAAATCTTGGATGCTGTCTTGGGGGGATTGTCCAAAGATATCTAGGGAGATGAGGTGGTAGACGACTTCGCCAAAGTCTCGTGTGGAGCGGAGATTAATGGCGGCAAGAGCGCCTGCTGCCAAAGACCCGTATCGGTCTTTGGCATAGGCGATGAGGCCTGCGCTTAATTCTGCGCCTGTCAAGTGGCGATGCTCGGTATCATCTCGTGTCGTAAATGCTAACCCGTCTATCACAAATCGATACGCAGCGAATGGATAGGTCGGGTCTTGCTGAATATACTTCCGGATGAGCTGTTCTGTCTCGATATCCATTGCGTAATCCTAGAGGAGGCCTGCTGATGAGAGGAAGACCAAGATAATGGAGATGGGGCAAATGAAGCGCACTAAAAAGCACCACAAGCGAACTGTCCATTTGGGGAAGGTCTGATCGCCTTCTGGGAGGAGCTCTTTGGCAGCGATCTCGGCTTTCCATTCCCACCCGACGAGCAGGACGACACCAAGAGCGACAACTGGCAAACACCAGTTGGAGATGACGTTGTCGAGGGTGTCAAACCAGGAACCTTTTAAGAAAAAATCTCCCACGAGAAAACCGACAACGGACTTTAAGGTGGGGAAGTGCTCCCAAGAGGCAAAGCTAAAGACGGATAGACACCCCACGAGGGATGCGGCGACCAAGGCCATGATGGTGGCGGTCTTGCGAGAGAAGCGCGCACGCTTAACGCGCATACGATCAAGCACGATCGAAACAATCGTCTCGAGGATACTTGCAGCACTCGTGAGCGCCGCAATTGTCAGCATGATGAAAAAGAGTGCAGCCCAGACCCATCCCATGCCTCCGGGGATTTGATTAAATGTGGCAGGCAGCGTGTGGAAAATCAAGCCAGGACCACCGCCGGGCTCAAGACCCATGGCGAAGACTGCGGGGAAGATCGCCAAACCAGCTAGCAATGCTGCTATCGTATCAAGGAGACCAACCCAGAGGGAGGAGTTGATGATGTTTTCCTTTTTGCCTAAGTAGCTACCGTAGGTAATGGTGATGGCCATGCCTAGGGAGAGAGAGAAAAAGGCTTGTCCCAATGCAGCCAAAAAGACATCCCCCGTAATTTTGCTCAGGTCAGGCTTTAAGAAAAAGACCACGCCCTCCATGGCACCATCGAGGGTGACACTACGCACAATCACGACCAAAAGGAGGATCAATAGCACGGGCATGAGGACTTTGCTCACGCGCTCAATCCCCGCTCGTACGCCGCCTAGAATAATAAAGCCAGTAGCTACATTAAAGGCAACAAATCCAGCCAATACGCGCCAGGGGGTGTTGATGTAGCCAGTGAAGATCTCCTCGGCCATTTTGGGGGTGGCGACGTTGAGTCCGCCGCTGAGTGCACGCACAATGTAGTCCAGGATGGCCCCCCCAATCACGCCATAGTAGGTCATGATGGAAAAGGCCACAATGGCACCAAGCCAGCCTAACATCATGAAGCCTCGACGGTAAAATCCCCATGAGGCGACCACGAGGGTGGTGCCCAGTAACCACGATTGGATGGAAAATAGATAGAGCGCACCCAGTAGGGAGGCAAAGGTCAAGAGCGCAATCAGGGGGGTGATCTTATTGCGGCGAGCGACAAGGTCAATCTTGCCCATAGCATTGATCACATTACGGTGGGTATGACGACCAATCAACATCTCGCTGCACATAATTGGCAACCCTAAGAGTAGCACGCAAAATAGGTAAACCAAGACAAATGCGCCACCACCATTTTGACCCGTCACATAGGGGAATTTCCAGATATTACCCAGACCAATGGCTCCGCCTGCACTTGCTAAAATAAACCCAATTTTGCTATTCCATAACTCTCTTTTTGCCATAATGAACTACTCTACTTCCTTTTATTATACACTATTATTACAACAACTCTCAAGCCTCCTTGAGCCGCCCATTCAGAGATCGGCGTCACAAGGAGGCTAATCGATTGACCTATTCAGGGAGATTTGAGAGGTATCGCGACCCTGAATCGGGCAATACCACGACAATTTTTTTACCTGTGTAGGCGGGTTCTTTGGCGAGGGTCAACGCGGCAGCCATTGCGGCGCCTGCGCTGATTCCGACAAAGAGGGCTTCACGTTTGGCTAATGCCACCATCGTATCGAGGGCGGAGTCGTTGTCAATCGGCATCACGCGATCAATGACAGATTTGTCGATGATCGACGGGATGAAGTTGGCACCGATGCCTTGAATCTTGTGAGGGCCTGGCTGTCCACCTGAGAGCAGGGGCGAGCCTGCGGGCTCGACGGCAACGATCTGAATGTCGGGGCTGCGTTCTTTAAGAAATCTTGCGACGCCCATCAACGTACCGCCCGTGCCGACACCCGCGACAAAGCAATCGACTTGCCCATCAAGGTCTTCCCAGATTTCAGGAGCGGTGGCTTGATAGTGAGCATAGGGATTGGCGGGATTGTCAAACTGCGCAGGGATAAAGGCATTATCCATCTCTGCGGCGATCTCTTTGGCTTTGTCAACGGAGGCTTGGATACCTTGGGCACCAGGTGTCAATACCAACTCTGCACCATAGGCGGAGAGGAGTTTGCGGCGCTCGATGCTCATGGTGTCTGGCATGGTGAGAATGAGGCGGTAGCCCTTGACCGCAGCGACCATGGCCAAGCCGATGCCGGTATTACCGCTGGTGGGCTCGACAATTGTGGCACCGGGCTTGAGCAAGCCGGATTTTTCGGCCGTTTCGATCATGGACAATGCGGCTCGGTCTTTGGCACTACCCGTGGGATTGAATGCCTCAACCTTGGCCCAAATCTCAGCCCCGCCCTCGTTGAGGGCGTTGATGCGGATAAGGGGCGTCTTACCCACGGCTGCTAAAATAGTGGTGTATTTGCTCATGAGCTAGTCCTAGATAAAGAGTTTATTCATGAAGTCTTCGCCAACCATTGCACCGAGCGAACCCAGTCTGCAGGCAGATTCGTCATAAACGGTGACCGAGTCAGGGGTAGCTCCAGGCATCAAGATTGAAACCGGGACGGGCTCACGGGTGTGGCAACCGGTACGCAATGGCACGGGGTGGTCTGGCAAGATTGCATAGGCGACATCATCGCCGCAAGCCTCCATCACGCGGCCAATTAAGCGCTTGTCAAAGTCTTCGATCGCTTTGAGCTTGAGCTTGAGATCCTTGGCGTGGGAGCATTCGTCAGTGGCCTCAATGTGGACAAAGACAAAGTCGTGGTCTTGGATAGCGGCAATAGCAGCATCGGCTTTGCCCTCGTAATTGGTATCGATATAGCCAGTGGCACCGGGGACGCGAATGACATCCATGCCTAAGCAGGCACCTAAGCCATTGATGACATCAACTGCGGAAATCACGGCTGCGGTGATGCCATACTTGTCGGTGATCTTTTTGATTGCGCCTGCTCGTCCGCCACTCCATGGCCAAATGGCATTAGCTTCTCGGGCATGGAGGACTTCTCGGGCGCGTTCGATCAAACCGCGCAAAACGGTCACGGTGTAAGAATCGCTGAGGTTATTGGCATAGGGATAGTGGCCTGCAACGGGGTTGCCATTATTGTCATCTGGCTTGTGATAGGAGACAGGGGCGAATTCTTTGCCTGAGAGGACCAACAAATTGCGGTAGCTTACGCCGGGGAAAAAGCGAATCTTGTCGCAAGCGAGTGCTTCATTGAGCATGCTGATGGACTCGACGGCTTCGAATTGTTGCAAGTGATGACCAGCAGAATCCTCCAAGACGCCGTCCTTTTCCACGACCAAGTTGACACGGTAGCAGACATCATCTGGCCCAAGGTGGATGCCTTGGCTGGCGGCTTCAAGGGGGCCACGGCCGCAGAGCTCGGTCTTGAGATCGCAGCCTAGCACGGACATATTAGCGACATCACTTGAGGTTGGCACGCCAGGAGGCAGGGTCAACAAGGTGCCAGAACAGCCCTTTTGGGCGATCTTATCCATGTTAGGCTTGTGGGCAACTTGTAAGGGGGTCTTGCCATTGAGTGCTTCGAGGGGTTCGTCGGCCATACCATCACCGAGAAAAACAATTACTTTACGTTTCATATCTATATCCTTTTATAGGGTCATTATTTAAATTGTGGGGTTAATGGATTCATTGGGGTCGACGCGGTCTGCTTCCCATGGGGCTTCCCCGCGCAGTGCCAAGACCTCGCCGACTAAAAAGAGTGAACCGCAAATGACGACGGTGCCATTATGGTCAGCGGCCCAGTCTGTTGCAGCCTCGATTGCCTCTGCAAGCGGTAAATCTCCCGATGCATGGCGAATACCGGATTGGTTCATTAAGGCGACAAGCTGATCTTGGGGTATGGCCCGATCGGATTGAACGGGTACCGCCCACGCCAGAGTTGTCACTGGCGCAATGGCCTTGAGTGCGGGAAGGATGGATTTATCGGCACAAAATCCAGCGACCAATGCCACATTTTTGCGTACTTGGACAGACTTGAGAGAATCGACGAGGGCGCGTACTCCGTCAGGATTATGCCCGCCATCGAGGAAGATCGCAGGATCGGAACCAATCAATTGGAATCTGCCAGGCCAAAAAGCCGTACCGATCCCCTCGACAATGGCCTTGATCGGCACATCGAGCCCTTGATTAATCAAAGCCTCAAGTGCACAAACTGCGGTGGCGACATTCTCTGCTTGATAGGCCCCCGTCAAATGGGAGATGGTCGATGGGTAGGCGCAGTTGTCGGTCACAATTTTAAAGGTTTGCCCAAAGACGGAGCGTCTAGTCGAGGTTACGCTGACAGTTTGTGTGGCATCAACGATGGGGGCGTGATTATGCGCTGCGATGGCTTTGATCACGGTGCGTGCTTCATCTGGCATAGCGCCAATGATCACAGGACGACCAGGCTTGATGATGCCAGCTTTTTCTGTTGCGATGGCATCAAGTGAATCGCCCAATATCGAGCAATGATCTAGGGCGATGCGTGTAATGACTGAGACCAAAGGCTGCGCAATCGTATTGGTCGCATCAAAGCGCCCCCCAAGCCCAACCTCGACAATGGCAATTTTAATGCCTGCGGCTTTAAAGATCAACCACGCGGCTGCGGTTAAGACTTCAAAAAAAGTTGCCTCGACACCCGTTGCTTGGATCGCATCCTCGACTTGGTCGAGGGCTACTTGCAGGGCTTGATCGCTCACGGGTTGTCCATGCACAAAGAAGCGTTCATTCACGCGCAATAGATGTGGTGAGGTATAGCGGCCGACGGGGTAGCCAAAGGTGCGCAGGGCGGTTTCACAAATTGCCGCCACGCTGCCCTTGCCATTAGTGCCAGCAATATGCATGACTGCCATATCCGCCTCAGGATGGCCTAAGGCATCGAGCAAAATCTCCATCGTCTTGAGGCCTGGCTTGATACCAAACTGCCGATGCGCACTGAGCTGTGCTAAAAAGTCTGTACTCATGGTGTTACCATTCTGTGGGCAGGTTATCGATGACCAGCGAGATGACCTCCTCGAGGGCTAAAGGGGTCGAATCAATCTTAAAGACCCCCTCAGCCAAACGCAATGGTGCGCATTTACGCGAAGAGTCAATCTGATCACGAGCGAGGAGCGAATCCTTGACATCTTGTACACTTTGTTTAGCGATGCCCTTTTGGACTTCCTCGAGGTGGCGACGCATGGCGCGAACTTCAGGATCAGCCTCGATATAAAACCGCGCTGGCGTATCAGGGAAAACTGCCGTGGTGATGTCTCGGCCCTCGACAATGATATCGCCAAAGCGAGTCAGAGCACGCAAATCTGCGGTGATGCGTGCGCGGACTTCAGGCACGGTCGCCACTGGGCTGGCGTGGGCATTGATACGCGGCTCGCGCAATTCTCTATCGGGAATCACGCCATTGACGGTGTAGACGATGCGACCATCCTCGGCGGTATACTCGATATCAATGGTTGGCAAGATGCCAACGATTGCAGCGGGGTCAGAGGTGTCGACGTGCTTTTCTAGACATTGCCAAGTGACAATACGATAGAGTGCGCCAGAATCGACGTGTAGGAAACCTTTGCGTAGACCGACAGCTTTAGAAACGGACGACTTACCGGCGCCAGATGGGCCGTCGACTGCAATCACATGTGCCATAATGCTCTCCTTGATGATCAGGTTAGATGCTCCCTAGGGCTACTGTGCCGAGGGGGTTAATAAAATTTGTTCGGGTAGGACGACGACCTTTTCGACGGCCAGATGGGATGGTAATCTGACCTCTGGGGTCACGCGGATGACCGTCCCTGTGACGTAGTTGTCAAGCTCTTGGGCGTAGACTTTGACATCTTCGGGCTTGAGTTGCTTGAGCTGATTGCGACTGCCATAGAGTTGGACTTGGACAAACGCAGGCTCGGCCTTAAAGCGCACTTCGCTCCGTTGCGACTGGATGATATTGACCCACTGGGAGGGATAAGAGACAAAGGATTTTTCGCGGACGAATTGAATCTCAACAGAGATATTTGGGGGCGAGATGTTCCATTCACCTTTGGTATCTGGCGCATTGAGCTTGACTGTCTGAGAATAAGTTGCGGAGTGTCCAGAGACATCGATCTTGCCCAGCGAGAGGCCTTGATTGAGCGCTTGCAATTGGTTGAGTCTGCGCTGAGAGCCCGTGACGGTAGCCTCTTTGGGGGAGAATGTCACCTTGACCGTACCATCAGCAGGAGCACCCTCGATAATGGGCTCACTAATGGGCAAAACTGCTGTAGCCTTGCGGTCGATGATTGCCTTAATGCGACGGGGCTCCATCTTGACGACCTGTACCGATCCCCGATTGACCACCATAGAATGTGTCAACTCGACCTCTGGGGCAACCTGTACCTTAATATAAGGCTTATCCACCCCCTGGTAGAGCATGACATTGCGGATATCCGACTCGGTCCCACGAAAGGTCACATTGACAATACTAGGCGAAAACGCCTGCAGTGCAACCCCATCCTCGAGGCCCTCACCGACAATCGAAAGCGGGATTGTGCAGGTATGGCTGATCGATTCGCGCACGGTATAAAAGATCGCAATCGCCAACAAAATGGAGAATATCTTGAGCGGGATATTGCTAGTCAAGCTCTTGATCATGCGCCTAACAAGTGATATCAAGATCGAGAGTATCCTCCTTTTGATTAATTTCCAGGGCATACACTCACTCATCGGTCACCTCGTCAGTTGCTGCTGGTGATGGTTGAATTGTAAAAATCCACCGTAAAAATCGAGGCAGCAATCCACTCTCTTGCTTGCCAAAAACCTCCTTGAAGAAGACCTTGCGTTTCCCCTTAGGGACAAATGCAGCCTTGATAAAGCGCCTGAGACTGCGGTCATTGATGTCCGAGTAGATACGTCCACCATAGGCAACGGAAACGGTTCCTCGCTCTTCGGAAACGACAATCACGAGTGCGTCGGCTTCATCTGAGAGGGTGATTGCCGCACGGTGGCGCGTGCCCATGTGCAAGGTTTCTTGGTCGTTATTAATCGGAAATACACAATGTGCCTTGTAGATGCGTTTATTGCGAATGACGATCCCGCCATCATGCAGCGGGACGGGCGGTGTCATGATTGAGGAAAGCAACTCGGTAGAGACAATGGCATCAAGCTCGGTGCCCCCCTCACACCATTGGTCGAGCGATTCGAGGCGCTCGATCGCGATCAAGGTCCCAATTTTTTGCTTGGCCAACGTAAAGATCGCTTGGATCAAATCTTCCGTTGGTAACTCGGGGAGCTTTTCATTCATGACCTTGCTATAGGTTTTTTTACCGATCAAGCTCAACGCGCGTCTAATTTCTGGGTGAAAGACGACCAAAGATGCCGCCAATAAGAAGAGGATCACGCCCCGTAGCAATTGATAGAGGACATCTAGCTCAAATAGCACCGTCAAGCCAAAGAGCGTAAAGATGAGCAAAAATCCGCCAATCATCATTTGCGCAGCGCGCGTGCCATGCAAATAGCAGAGCAGGAGATAAATAGCCCCTGCAATAATCAGGATTTGAAAGATATCCCCGAGATAGAGGCCTAGATTATCAATCACGCAGAGCCCCCTTTGCCGCTAGGAATACCGCCAAGGCATCCGCCGTAGCCCGCACGTCATGCACGCGAATAATCTGAGCGCCTTGATCGGCAGCCCACAGAGCCGCCCCCATACTGCCTGCGGCACGATTGGCCGCATCAGCTTGGTCCGTGAGAGCACCGATGAAGCGCTTCCTTGAGGCACCAACCAGCACCGGCGCAATCTGCGTGAGGCGATTGGTTTGAGCCAACAAGGCAAGGTTGCCCTCGTGATCCTTGGCAAAGCCAAGGCCTGGGTCTAAGACGATTTGCTCGGCAACGCACCCCAAATCAATCAATGCCAGACGCGCCTCTTGCAATTGATCTGCGACGGCATCAACGACATCTTGGCCATAGGCACTGAGGCCATCCATTGTTCGAGGATTACCACGAGCATGCATCAAGACATAGCCAACGCCCGACTCGGCAATCAGCTGCCACATACCGGGCTGAGGATCGACACCAGAGACATCATTGACGATATCCACACCCGCCTCAATCGCCGCACGCGCCACAGCGGTATGGCGAGTGTCAATCGAGATAAACGCCTCAGGCATCTCGGCCTTAAGCGCCCGAATAACTGGGCAGGTGCGCACGATCTCGTCTTGATCCGAGACATCCTCAGCACCAGGGCGCGTGGATTCACCACCAATATCCAAAATCTTTGCGCCCTCTTGATAGAGGGCGCGAGCACGCACAAGCGCGCCAGAAAGAGAGGAACAGCGGCTTCCCTCAAAAAAGGAATCCGGTGTCACATTGACAATTCCCATCAAAACGGGCTGATCAAGTGCCAACTGTCGATCTCTGCACTGCCAAACTGCCATTATGCCTCCGGATGCTCTGCTGTTGCCTCGGGTGTCCCAGTTGTCGCGGGCATCTCAGTTGCCTCGGGTGTCTCGGGGGCGGCGGGTGTCTCAGTTGTCGCAGGCGTCTCGGGGGCTACAGGCGTAGCGTCTTTAGGCTCGGCCTTATGAGGGACCTCACCCGTAAGCACCAAAGCCTCTACATCTCGCCCGTCTGCCGTTTCGACCTCGAGGAGGTAATTGACGAGCATTTCGAGCCGATCGTGGTTGTCTGAGATCATATTTTCACAGCGGGCATAAGCCTCCTTGATGAGCGCGGAGACTTCTTCGTCAATGGCTTGTGCGGTGGCCTCGCTATGATCTTGCTTGCGGCCCATATCACGCCCTAAAAAGACTTGGTCCTGGTTGTCACCAAATGCCTGAAAACCGAACCGCGGGCTCATGCCAAATTGGCAAACCATACGGCGGGCCAAATTGGTTGCCATGCGGATATCTGCGCTAGCGCCGGTCGAAAGATCGCCCGTGTAGATACGCTCAGCGACACGTCCAGCACAGGCGACTACGAGCATGTCTTTCATCTCATTTTGCGTGTGGTTGAGAACGTCACGTTCGGGTAGGGTCATGGTTGCGCCCAGGGCAGAACCTCGTGGAATGATGGTAACCTTGTGCAATGGCTCGGTGTTGCGGCAGAGGATCTGCACGAGGGCATGTCCACTCTCATGCCAGGCGGTACTGCGACGCTCTGAGTCGATCATAGTGCGGCTGCGGCGTTCTCTGCCCCACAAGACCTTATCGCGAGCCTCTTCAAGATTGGCATGAGTGACAAAGGCTTGTTTTGCGCGGGCCGCGATCAATGCGCCCTCGTTGAGCAAGTTTGCCAAATCAGCGCCAGAGAATCCCGGCGTACCGCGGGCGATGCGCTGCAAATCGACATCATCAGCGAGCTTGAGCTTTTGGGCGTGGATTTTAAGGATCGCGACGCGTCCATCAACGGTCGGCAAGTCGACGTGGATTTGACGGTCAAAACGTCCAGGTCGGGTCAATGCCTCATCCAAGACATCGGCGCGGTTGGTCGCGGCCATTACGATCACGCCAGAATTCCCATCAAAACCATCCATCTCCACGAGCATCGCATTGAGCGTCTGTTCGCGTTCGTCATGGCCCCCTCCGATACCGGTAAAGCGGCTACGGCCGATGGCGTCTATTTCGTCGATGAAGATAATACACGGGGCATTTTGCTTGCCCTTTTCAAACATATCGCGGACACGCGAAGCGCCGACCCCGACAAACATTTCCATAAAGTCCGAGCCACTGATGCTAAAGAATGGCACCTCCGCCTCTCCCGCGATCGCCTTAGCGAGCAATGTTTTACCCGTACCCGGAGGGCCCATCAAGAGGACGCCCTTGGGGACCGTGGCGCCGAGCGCCTCAAAGCGCTTAGGGTCACGCAAAAACTCCACGATCTCTTGGACTTCCTCTTTGGCCTCTTCCACGCCAGCGACATCAGCAAAGTGGACTTTGAGTCCCTCTTTTTTCATCAACTTCGCACGGCTCTTGCCCATATCCAATGCGCCGCCTTGGGCTCGCTTAAAGATAAAGAAATAAAAGAGCACGGCCAAGAGAATAATCGGCACGACGCTAATGAAGACTGGCCCCCAAAAGGCACGTTCATTTTTTTGCGTAATTGAGACATTGGCCTTGAGCAAGCGCTCTTCGAGCCCTTTGGTCTCGAGCACGTTAAAGTCAAACGGTTGCTTTTTGTCGTTATTAAAGAACCCCTTGATCTGGACCGTATCCTCATCGGTATTCCGAATGATGACGCACTCCTTGACCTCATTATTGGCGACCTTTTGCCAAAAGACATTCTGCGTGACGTTATCCTTTTTGGAGAGCGATGTAGGCTTGTCTAGCGAACCCGCCTCCCCAGTAAATAGGTTGATAATGGTAAAAGCCAGGACCAAAAAGAGACCCCACACCAAGATGGGCTTTTTCCAACGGTTTCCCCCGGGCAATGGTTGTCCCTCTGGTGCATGAGCTCCCTCGGAGGTTTTCTTGGGAGTTGCTTGAGATGCATTCACTTCTGGAGTCTCCAGATCCTTATTGTCTTGATTCAAATCACTCATGTTAGTTAGTCGTCTTTCTATTTTTCTCTAATCCCATTTCGTGGGAAATCATAATTTCAAACATTTGATCGGCATATTTTTTACACGCATCGAGGACAAATCCACACGCCAAGCAGAGCATCCCCGCCAAGGTCAAAAAGCCACTGACGATTAGCGTTGGGTAGCGCGGGACTATGCCCATTTGCAGGTAGGTCACCAAGATTGGAGCAAATAAAATCGCAGCCAGCACCACGAAGGCCATCGCCACAGTCGCAAAGAATGCCAACGGCCGATAGTGTCTAAACATATTAAAGATCGTCTTAAGCACCCGAAAGCCATCCTTAAAGGTATTGAGCTTAGAGACGCTCCCCTCAGGTCGGTCGCGATACGAGATTGGCACTTCGACTAAGTTCATCCGCTTATCAAGCGTGTGTAGCGTCATCTCTGTCTCGATTTCAAAACCACGCGCCAAGACAGGGCACGCCTTGACAAACATCCTATTAAAGGCACGATAGCCCGTCATCACGTCAGAGACCTTACGATCAAAGAGGCAACGGATCAGCGTGCAGACCAGGGTGTTACCAAAGTTGTGAAAGGGGCGTTTATTCTCCGTCATATACGTGCTGGAGAGGCGGTCGCCATTGACCATATCAGCCTTACCCTCGAGGATTGGCTGAATCAACGCATGGACCTCGTTTGCAGGATAGGTATCATCAGCATCGACCATCACATAGACATCGGCATCGATCTCCTGAAACATTCTACGCACGACGTGCCCTTTACCCTGTTGGGTAATATAGCGGACAAAAGCCCCCGCTTTGACGGCTAGGTCTGCACTACCATCGGAGCTATTATTGTCATAGACCCAGATGTCAGCATGGGGCAATTCATGCTTAAAGTCCGCCACCACCTTGGCAATCGTGATCGACTCATTATAACAGGGCAAGAGAATCGCAACTTTAGCGGTAGATAGATTCATGATAACACTCCTTTATACACAATAATTACCGAGACTCCCAAACAGATCAACCCCACCCCGAGCCATTTCAGTGGGCGGATGCGTTCTTTGAGCCACCATTTCGCAAGACACAGCGTCCAGCCATACGTCAGCGCCGTCATCGGCAAAACAATCGTATAGTCCCTCACCTGCAAGACGTAGACATTCATCGCCACGCAAGCAAGATAGGCAAATCCTCCCGCCCAAATCCAGCGGTTAAAGACAAAATGCACCAGTGAATCGCTCACATCAGCAGCACGCTTGAGGCAAAATCCCCCCACCGCACCCATCAGCGTCATCACCAGCATGTAGGGGATAAAGATCCAATTAGTCATCGCCAACCCCCACTAAAATCACACCAACTGCCACAATCGCAATCCCGAGATACTGCGGCATCGAGATCGACTCGCCCAAGACGCAGCATCCCAAAATCGGCATAAAGGCAAACGAGAGAGCCAGCATCGGCTGCAAAACTGATAAACGCCCAAAGCGAAAGGCACCCATCATCAGCAATGTTGCACCGCCATAAAGCCCTGTGCCAAGTATAAACCACAGCCAATCAAAGCCATTTGCTCCTGCTGACAATTTCCAAAAAAGTTGCCCCACAGCCACCAAAAAAGCCACAAGCACCATGAGGATGATGCCCAAATAGGGGTGTGTAGACTTGATGTGTTTTTGCAAAGATAGGACTCCTCCAATAAATCAGCCGTTAATATACTATAGAATAAGATCAAAAGCAAGGACAAAGTTTATAAAAGTGGACTCGCGCCACCTCTGTCAACACCAAAATCAGTATCAGCCCCTTAGGTCGTGCGGGTAGCAGGAGCACCGCTGGAATTTGGAATATGGGCGTTGGGAGTTGGGAATTGGGCACAGATAGCGGCCTGCGGCCTTAGAGCGGCTTGCGCCGCACCTATGTCGATCGTCATCCCCAATCAGCAAAATAAATGAGTTATCTCAAAGAAGTCTTCAAAATGTACTCGAGGATATTTTGAAGTCTTTTTTGAGTTTGAGTGAGTAGTGGCTGATTGCTCTCTCGCACAGGCTTCTCCATCAAATAAAAGGATACAGGATTAGCCATTTCCCCTCTTTTGTACTTGCCATCCGAGCGGTCACTCATCTCCATCATCTTCCCTCACGGGAAAGCGATAATAGGGAAATCTTTTATGAATATCATTGATTTGCTATTTTTGTACTTGCCATCCACTAAAATCGCGCAAGAGCCAAATAGTTTTACTTTTTGACTCTTTGTCATTGACATTAATGCAAAGATCGGCTATTATACGCTCATTCACTGATTTTAGTGATGTAACAATTCTGAGGAGATTATTATGGCTTACAAAATTACTGATAAGTGCGTTTCTTGCGGTTCTTGCGCTGGCGAATGCCCTGTTGAAGCGATCGCTGAAGGCGATGGTCAATATGTGATCGACGCTGAAAAGTGCGTTTCTTGCGGCTCTTGCACAGCAGCTTGCCCGATGGAAGCAATCGTTGAAGAATAAGGATTATTCTAAACGCATCGGAGCATCCTTATAGGGTGCTCCTTTTTTTTACAACCCCCTATCAACCGCTCTATGTTTGACCTACTCACCAATCCCGTTACCCTCTCAGTCATTACGATGTGTGCTCTTTGCCTTGTGCGCATCAATGTATTATTCTCATTAATCATCGCCACGATCGTAGCCGGTCTCACCTCTGGGATGAGCTTGGACAAGACCTTTAGCCTGCTCGTTTCTGGGATGGGCAACAACTCGGAGACTGCGCTGAGCTATATTTTATTGGGGACCTTTGCTGCGGCCTTGACGCACATTGGTATCTCGGACAATGTGGGTAAATGGCTCTCTAAGACGATTCGTGGTAACCGATTTATTCTATTTGCATTGTTTGCGATCATGGGGGTGTTGTCACAGACGTTGATCCCGATCCACATTGCGTTTATTCCGATTTTGATCCCTGCACTTTTGGTTGGGATGAACCGCATGAAGTGTGATCGTCGCGGCGCAGCGTGTGCGCTGGCCTTTGGTCTCAAGGCTCCCTACATCACCCTGCCCATCGGTTACGGGTTGATCTTTCAAAAGCTCGTTGCTGACAACATGACCACCAATGGTCTCGAAACAACGGTGCCCGATGTCTTTATGCCGGCTCTCATTTTGGGAGGCTCTTTATTGCTTGGCTTGATCTTGTCAATGATTTACTACCGCAAGGATCGATCTTACGGCGAGCTAATCACCTCAGGTCCAGAGGGCTTTGCCAGCACCGAGGGATCGCAGGTTGCCGTGGCAGCAGAGCCCGCTCCAGCACCAGCATCCACCAAGGCAGAATGGTTTCGTGGGCACTCCTATTTAGTAGCAGGTGTGGCATTGGTGGTGATGACAGTGTTGCAATTGCGCTATCACTCAATGCCCCTTGGGGCGATTAGCGGATTGGCGATCTTGGTTTTGGGCGGTTCTTTACGTATTAAAGAATCCGACAACTCCTTATCTGAGGGGATCAAGCTGATGGGGACGATTGCCTTTATCATGCTGATCGCAGCCGGCATGGCCAATGTGGTCAACGAATCCGGCGCAGTGCCCAAGCTTGTCGAAATCGCTCAATCAAGCTTCGCCGGCAATCAATTCATGGCCGCAGTCGTGATGATTCTCATTGGTTTGATTATCACGATGGGGATTGGCACATCCTTTGGGACCGTACCGATTTTGGCGGTGCTCTACGTACCCTTGGCTCAGAGCTTAGGATTTAGCCAACCCTCGACGATCATTTTGATCATAGCGGCAGCAGCCTTGGGAGATGCGGGCTCGCCGGCATCTGACACGACCCTCGGCCCGACATCTGGGCTCAATGCCGATGGTAAGCACGATCATATTTGGGATACCTGTTTGCCGACATTCCTCTTTTACAACATTCCCTTGATCATCTTTGGGGTGATTGGGGCGATCTTGCTCTCCAAATAAACCGCCCCACCATGAGTGCGAAGAAGAAAAAAAAGAAAAAGAAGCAGTATGCAGCGCGTTTTCCCCATTTGATAACAGATGGTATTCGCTTGCAACAAGCGATCTCTTCACGCACGCCCTGGTGGGCCAAGTCCTGGCTAGCGCTTTTTGACAGCCCCACAATTGGAGCGCGCTTTGGTCGAGGCAAATCCTACGCTCAAAGCGGCCAAGTCAAAGGCCTCACCATCACCCAGGGTCACGCCACAGCCTGGGTGCAAGGCGCCAATCAAGCGCCCTACGCCATCACGCTGACAGCGCCCCCCATGAGCGCAGCCTCTCGCCTCGCAATCGAGCGCACGCTGCTTGATTCGCCTCAGTTACTCTCTCGCATCTTTGTGCACGATTTACCCTTTGAGGTGGTGGGGGTCTTTCAATCCTACGGACTCAAGTTAATCCCAGCAGATCGTCACGATCTAGAGATCCACTGCACCTGCCAAGACTGGGTGCGCCCCTGCAAGCATATCATTGCGCTGGCCTTTATTTTGACCGAGCTCTTTGCTAATGATCCCGCCCAACTGCTCATCTTGATGGGGCTCAGTCCAGCCCTATTTGCAACAGACCAGCCCGATCAAATCACCGCCCCCGCCGCCCCCATCGCCACAGTAGACCACGATGGTTACGCACAAAACGACTACTGGGGACTACTCACCCCAACCCCACCCCTACCCGAGCTCCCCAAAGAATCCACCGGCGCCTCAATCATCCACAGACTCGGACCGATGCCATTTTGGAGAGGTTCGGAGCCATTCGTGCCGCTCTTTGACAAAGCCTACCAGCGCGCCCAGGCCAAAGCCATCGAGCTAGTCAAATCTGGTTTTGTAGACCTCCGCTCTGTCGCAGACAAAGCCTACATCCCGCCCAAAAACCTTCATATCACAGGCAACAAAATCGCCTCCACCTACTAGTCTATGCCACCCAACCCTATTTCATCAACGTTACTCAAAAAGCTCGCCACCTATCCGCAAGCCCTCCCCATCTCCGCCTACGCCGCAGAGTTGAGCGATGCCATTGCCCGCAACCAAGTCATCATCGTCTGCGGAGATACTGGCTCAGGCAAGACCACCCAGCTCCCCAAAATCGCCCAGCTCGTCTGCGCCCAAACCCCTGGTATGGTCGCCTGCACCCAGCCCAGACGTCTCGCAGCAATCTCGATGGCCAAACGCGTCGCCGAGGAGCTCTCGGTCAATCTGGGAGACTTTGTCGGATACCAGCACCGATTTGAAAACCGCGCCAGCCAACAGACGCAGATCAAATTCATTACCGACGGCATCCTCCTGGCACAAACCAAACGCGACCCCCTACTCAAAAAATACGCCGTGCTCATCATTGACGAAGCCCATGAGCGTAGCCTCAACATCGACTTCATCCTCGGCCTGATCAAGCGCATTCTCCCCAAACGCCCCGACCTACGCGTCATCATCTCCTCCGCGACACTCGATTCGGCAGGATTCTCAGCATTCTTTAATCAAGCACCCGTCCTCAATATCCCTGGACGCCTCTTTCCCATCGACCGCACCTTTGCGCCACTCGAGGATGAGGACGACGACGATTTACCCAGACGCGTTGCCAACGCCGTCGACACACTCCATAGCGTCTCGGGCGACATTTTGGTCTTCTTACCCGGCGAGCGCGACATCCGCGACACCAAAGAGATGCTCCAAGGCCGCCACCTCCCACAGACCGAGATCATTCCCCTACTCGCCTCCCTCCCCACTGGCGAACAAGAACGCGCCTTTAAGCTCTCGAGCAATCGTCGCATCATTCTCGCGACCAACGTCGCCGAAACCTCACTCACCATTCCAGGCATTCGCTGCGTAATCGACTCCGGACTAGCCCGAATCAAACGCTACAACCCCAAGACCCATATCCAGCAGCTCAAGATCGAGCCCATCTCCCAAGCCTCCTGCCGCCAGCGCATGGGCCGCTGCGGACGCGTGGGGCCGGGTACCTGCGTCTGCCTCTATAGTGAAGATGACTTCAATCGCCGCGAGGCCAATTCCATTCCAGAGATTAAGCGATCTGCACTCGCGGGAGTCATTCTCTCCATGTATGATCTCAAGCTTGGATCGATTGATGATTTCCCCTTTATTGAGCCCCCCTCATCAGCCATGATCCGCGAAGGCTATCGAGAATTAATCGAGCTCAATGCCATCAGTAACGGCCCGCAAGGTTGGCACGTCACCCCCATCGGCCGCGCCCTCATGGATATGCCTATCGAGCCCCGATATGCCCGAATGATCCTTGCTGCGCGCGAAGAGCAAGCCATGCGTGATACCCTCACCGTCGTAGCCGGCCTCGCCTGCGACGATCCGCGACAGCGCCCCGTCGACAAACAAGACGAAGCTGACCGCATTCACCGCGGATTCTTGACGGTCAATTCTGACTTCACCGCCATGCTCAACCTCTGGAATTGGTATCATGACCCTGCACAAGGCTCTTCGCAATCTGCCAAAAGAAAACGCTGCAAAGCCTCCTTCTTATCCTTCCCCAAAATGCGCGAATGGGAGGCCATCCGCGATCAGCTCGAGTCGATCTGCCGAGACAAGCACCTCCCCGTCACCCAAGCACAAGGCGGACAAGTCGGCCTACACAAAGCCCTCCTAGCTGGCCTCCTATCACGCATCGGCCACAAAGACCCCGAATCATCCGACTACCACGCATCATACAACGTACGATTTGCCGTTTTCCCTGGCTCAGGCCTCAACAAGATCAAGCTCCCCAAAGAGACCAAAGTCAAACCCGGCGAGCTCCCCATTGCCCGCACCTGGCTCATTGCAGCCGAGCTAGTCGACACCTCACGCCTCTTTGCCAGACGCGTCGCCACCCTCGACCCCAAATGGATTGAGCCCATCGCCAAGCACCTCTGCAAGTACCATCGATATAACCCATTTTGGGACGCAGAAAAAGGCTTCGTCAGGATCCATGAGCAGGCCACTCTCTTTGGGCTCGTCATCGTTGAGAACCGCCTCCGAGACTATTCACGTATCGATCCCCTCGACGCAAGAGAGATCTTTATCCGCGATGGGCTCATTCAAGCAAATGGCCTACGCAGACCGCCACAAGTCATTGCGCAAAATCAAAAGCGCCAACACCACCTCCTGCTCGCAGCCGACCATGCCAGACAGCCCACCTATGCGCTGCAAGATGCCTTTATCGCTTTTTACCAAAGGTGCCTCCCCGAGGACGTCTCCAATCTGCCAGCACTCCTCAGACACATCAAGATTGCCCCACAAGCCCTCCTCATGAGCGACGAGGACTTTCCCATCGACTGCGCCACCCAGCATGACTTCCCCACAGAGATCGCCGTCAATGGCCTCACCCTCCCCCTGCACTACAAGCACGCCCCTGGCGCAGAGGATGATGGCGTTTCCTGTACTTGCCGCCCCAGCCAGCTCGCAGATCTCAAGAGCTGGCACCACGACTGGCTCGTCCCCGGCCTTCTGCAAGACAAGCTCCGCTGGCTGATTAATTCATTACCCAATAAAGTCCGCCGCGCCCTCCCCCCCAGTAGCGAGCTCCTTGAGCGCCTCACCTCCCATCTCAAGCCCTACCAGCGCCCACTCATCGACGCCCTATACCATACGATTGCACAGACCTTTGCCATCAAGATTGCCGACGATAATTGGTGCATCAATCGCCTCCCAGAGCATCTGCAGATGAATTTTCGCATCGTCAATGACAAAGGCCACCTCCTCGCCCAAAGCCGCAACCTCGATGCCCTCATTAAGGACTATGCCGTCAAACCCACGATCGAGGAGTCATTCTCCATCGCAACCTTTGACTTTACCCTCAAAGACCACGAGATCCTCGTTGACCAAGCAGGCATCCTCAAAGTCGGCCAATGCTTAGACCCCGTTCAAGCGCAGATCACCCACCGCAATGCCCTCATTAGGCTCTTTCAAATGCTCCTAGGTAGCCAATACTCCAGCTATGAAACCCTTCCCACCCTCCCGCACAACATCAAGCAATTCCTCAAATCAGCCGAAATTACCCCCATCAATATCGGCAAAGAGATCGCCCAAGTCGCCCTAGCCCAGACCTTTATCGACGGCAAAGCACCCATCCGCTCGATGGCCGATGCTCGCACACGATTCTCCGCCTGCAAAGGAGCCCATTCACGCATGAATAGCGCCTGGCGCCAACTCATTGTCGCGATCCTCCACCAAGCAGCAGCATTAGAGTATCAAGCCCAAATCGCCACTGGCATCTTGCAAGAATCCCTCGACCAGATCCTTGACCAGCTCGCCTGGCTCATCTTTGATGGCTTTATCCTCGCCATCCCCCCCCAAGCCCTGCAAAATTATCCTCTTTACCTCGAAGCCATCGACATACGCCTCGACCGCGCCAAAGACAACCCCGGCGCAGACATCCGCAAAGCCGCACAAGTCCAGCCTCACTGGCAGCATTATCTCGACCTCGCTCTCAAGCCCAAACCCAACCGCATCGACCCCATTCTCCTCGATCAATACCGCTGGGCCATCGAAACCACCCGCATACAGCTTTTTGCACCCACCCTCAAAGCCCCCCCAATCGCCACCCCCCTCAATAAGCTCCACGCTGCCCTCGATCGCTAAGCGTTGCAAGAGACCGATTTCGGAGATCACGCACACGGCGCAGCCGTGTGCGTGATACGTTTTACATGCTAGCGGCGCAAGCCACCCCTAAAGGCCGCAGGCCGTTCTAGGAGGCTCCGCCTCCACATTCCACATTCTAGCGGCGCAGCCGCCCCCTATTCTCTACTCTTTGCGACTGCAACCCATTGCTTATTTGCATTGCAATGGATTGCTTATTTAGATTGCAACCCATTGCTCATTTGCCTTGCAATCCAAAATGAAAATGGGTTGCAAGGCAAAAATAGATTGGATTGCAATCCATTTTTCACTTGCATTGCAATCCATTTTGTGATACCTTAGTAGACAGTGAGCTCAAACTAGAGCCATCGACCATCAACCACACGGAGGCAACACCATGAGCACAGCAATACCCTCATCTGCAGACTTGACTTTTACCCTACACCAGCCTCCGCTACTCGCAGGGACAAGTGCGCCCTATGTCGCCAGCGTCAAAACTGGCACCACCTACAACGTCGAGGCTCTTGCCCAGCGTCTCGCCGACGAAGGCCACATCAATGCCTCTCTCTATAGGATGATGCTCGATGACTTGATCAACCTCATGCAAAAGCTCATTGCCCAAGGTCACCGCATCAATCTCGATGGGCTCATTCAGCTCTATCCCGTCATCAAAGGCCGCTTCATCGATAGCGAAGACCAATTTGACCCCAAACGCCACCGCATCGTAATCGACGCCCAACAAACCCGTGCTAAAAATAGACAAATCACTGGTAATGCACACAATATCACCAATGCAAGCACCCCAGTTGCAGCCCGCCAAGACCCCCTCGTCACTCGCATTACCCCCACCCATACAGACGCCCCCAATACCATTGAGCCCGATGCCGAGATCCTAGTTCAAGGGCGTAACCTCACCCTATCCGAAGCACACCCCGAAACCGCCGTCGTCGTAGAACCCGCCGGCAGCAGCCCCATTCAAGCCACCGCCATACAAACCCCATCCCCCCGCCACCTCCTTTTCACCATTCCTGGGCCCCTCCCTGACGGTCCGGGCGATCTGATTTTACACCTCACCACCTGTGACCTCCGCCTCCCCATCAAAATCAGCCGTCCAACCAAAGCTCCTCCTCTAGACCAAGCACCAGACGAAAAAGTCAGAGAAAAAGCAAAATGAGCCTAGCCTTAGATTAAGCTAGTCCGACTCGCCCGCCCCAGACTGCGTCACTGTGCAAATGGTTACACAGTGAGCATTGTCGTATTGTCCCTCTATCAAGAGGGGCTATCGCGTAAACGAGCCTTGTGACGGGGAGGAGCACGGGATAAGTGGGCGATGCGGTGCTCGCATTTTCTCAACAAAAACACCGCCAAGCACCACTAAGTGATTGATATAACATCTCAACACAATCTTTTAGCCGATTTTTGACATTTTATGCTTGCTTTTTTGACAAAAATATGAGATGTTACTCGCATTCCTTTTGGAGAGGTGACCGAGTGGCCGATGGTACAACATTGGAAATGTTGCGTACTCGTAAGGGTACCGTGGGTTCAAATCCCACCCTCTCCGCCAAATCTAAGGCTCGCATCTTGATGCGGGCCTTTTGTTTTTTAGAAAACCACCCAATGCGAGGCTGCTATGTCTGATGCTGTCTATGATTTTTACGAGGAGGATACGCCTCTATTTAGCCCTGAATTGATCCGGGAGATCAATGCGTTGGTCTTTGATCAGCCTGGCTTCATTAAGCTGACGCAGTCTTTACGTCGCGGGGGTAAGCTCTTTCGAATCAGTTTGCGCCCTGTGACAATCAAGGGTGAGACACTCTGGCAGGCGGAGATGGTCGACAATGGCAAAACGCAGGTTCGCAACCTGGATCTGGTCCAAGCGCATCAGGGTCTCGATAAGATCATCGATCAGCGTGGCCCGCGTGACCTCACGATCCTCACCACAGCAATGGATTTGCAATTGCGCGTGACTAAAAAAAACAAGGTCTTGGTGTCACGATCTAAACCGCAGATGACGACTGCGCCTCAAGTCGACCATGACCGCACAAAAAAGCAGCCCTTGACAGCCTTTGATGCGACCTCTTTGCTCAAGGTGATCGAGATTGCTGATGCCGATGGCCAAATCAAGCCCTCGATGCGTGGCAAGTACAACCAGGTCAACGAGCTCCTGCGTGAGATCGATCTCTTGCTCGGCACGCCGACCACGACTAAACCCTTGACTATTGTCGATTGTGGCTGTGGCAAGGCCTACTTGACCCTCGCAGCCTATGCCTACTTGACCCAGGCTAAGGGCTTTCACGTCACGATGATCGGTATTGACCGCAATGAATCTATCATCGCCTCTGCTCGCAAAATGGCCGACCGTCTCTGCTGCAGCCAAGAAGTGACCTTTCAAGCGTGCTCGATCACTGAGGCTGAGATCCCCAATCAACCAGACTTGGTCATGAGCCTCCATGCCTGTGATACGGCCACCGATGATGCCCTCATCATGGCTATCCAAAAGCAAGCGGCCAAAATCCTCTGCGTCCCCTGCTGCCAACACGAATTGCACAACGCTCTCCAAAAGGGCGACGCGATGCGCGCGGTCTTGCGCCATGGCATCTTGAGAGAACGCCTCGCCGACCTCTTGACCGATACTTTTCGTGCGCAAGTGCTGCGCATCATGGGCTACAAAGCCAAGGTCATCGAGTTTGTCTCTGCAGAGGCCACCGCCCGTAATATCCTCATCCGCGCCGAGCGCGGCCCGCGCCCTGGCATCTCCGAAGCCGTTGGCGAATACCAGGGTCTGGCAGACTTTTGGGGGGTGACGCCCTATATTGCCAAGACACTTGGCGAGGACTTTAGCCGTTATCTCTAAGATCACAGGAGCCCCCCCATGTACGAAAATGCCAACATCGAGGTTATTGCCCGCGGCGTCTGCATCCAAGATGGACAAATCCTCCTCTGCCACGCTAAAAAGAGCACCCTCACCTACTTGCCCGGTGGCCATATCGAATTCGGCGAAACAGGCCGTATTGCGCTCGCTCGTGAAATGCAAGAGGAAATGGGTGTCGAGGCTCGTGTCGGTGCATTTTTAGGTTGCTGCGAGCACACCTTCATCCAAAATGGCGAGCCCCATTGCGAGATCAACCTCATCTACGAGATGACCTTACCCACCGTCGCCCCAGGCATCGTCGATGCGTGCGAAAGCTGGATCGGCTTTAAGTGGATCGACTATACCACGCTCCAAGATGCCAACCTCGAGCCACGCGCCCTCGTCGAAGCCCTCGACCTCTGGCGCTCCGCCCCCGGCCTCATCGAGAGCGGGTTCGCTGGCACGCACCCGCTGTAAACAGGGCTCAATGAATAGGCCAGCGGAGGACGATTGTCACACCGCTGGCACAGATCTGGCACACCTCGACACACCCCTGTCACACATACTCATTCTCCACGCCTCTGGCATCCGACTTGCTAGAATAAGGTCGTGTAACCCACATTTAAAGGAGAATAGATTATGTTAGATATGAATCAATTGACCCAACGAGTTCGCGAAGCACTCACCACTGCCCAGCAATCAGCCATTCGCATGAGACAGCTCAATGTCTCCCCTCTGCACCTATTAAAGGCGCTCCTCGAACAAGACAAAAGCCTCGCAACCGTCCTCGTCGAAAGAGTCGGCACTGCGCCTGCGTTGTTGATTGCCCGCATTGATGAGCAATTGGCCAAGCTGCCTCACTACTCAGGTGAAATGGAGCCGGATAAAATTTACGTGACCACCGAGCTGCAAGAGGTCTTAGTCGCAGCAGGCGACACCGCCAAGCAGATGAAGGATGATTTCGTCTCCGTGGAGCATGTTTTGCTTGCCATGGCCGACAAGGAGCCCCTCTTTAAGCAGCTCTCTATTACCAAGGGTGCCTTGCTCAATACCCTCAAAGCGATCCGTGGCAACCAGCGTGTCACGAGCGATAATCCTGAGGAAATGTATGAGGCGCTCAAAAAGTATGGTTCTGACCTCGTGGAATTAGCCCGCGCAGGCAAACTCGACCCTGTGATTGGCCGCGATCGAGAGATCCGAGACGTCATCCGCATCCTCTCTCGCAAGACTAAAAATAACCCCGTACTTATTGGCGAGCCCGGTGTCGGTAAGACTGCCATCGTCGAGGGGCTCGCTCAGCGCATTGTCCGTGGCGATGTCCCTGAGGGGCTCAAAGACCGCACCATCTTTGCCCTTGATATGACTGCGCTCATGGCGGGCGCAAAGTATCGAGGTGATTTTGAAGAACGTCTCAAGGCTGTCTTAAAAGAGATCCAGTCATCCAATGGCCGTATCATTCTTTTTATTGACGAGATCCACACCATCGTTGGCGCTGGCAAAACCGAGGGCTCATCCGATGCCGGCAATATGCTCAAGCCGCTCCTCGCTCGCGGTGAATTGCACTGTATCGGGGCTACCACCCTCAATGAACATCGCCAATACCTGCAAAAAGATGCCGCTCTTGAGAGGCGCTTCCAGCCAGTCATGATTGATGCGCCCTCTGTCGAAGATACCATCTCGATCCTGCGAGGTCTAAAAGAACGTTTCGAAGCGCACCACAACGTACGCATCCAAGATGCCGCCCTCGTGAGTGCGGTCGTTTTGTCCGATCGCTATATCCAAGATCGTTTCTTGCCAGACAAGGCAATCGACTTGCTCGATGAGGCCTGTGCAGCGATTCGGACCGAGATGGACTCCATGCCCGCAGAGCTCGATGAGCTCTCGCGCAAAGTCACCCGTCTCGAGATCGAAGAAGCCGCCCTTAAAAAGGAAAAAGACCAAGCCTCCATTCAGAGGCTCGCTGAGCTGCGCAAGGAGCTCGCAGACGAAAAGTCCCAATCCGATGCGCTCTTTGCCAAATGGCGCGCCGAAAAAGACCAACACCTCAAGATCAAAACCCTCCGCGAAAAGCTCGACGCCGCCCGCGTGCAACTCGATGCCGCCAAACGTGAATTCGCCTATGAAAAGGCTGGTGAGCTCGAGTACAAGATCATACCAGAGCTCGAAAAGCAACTCCAGAGCGATGCCGTCAACCAAGATGCCATGCTCCAAGAAGCCGTCACCCCTGAGGAGATCGGTGAGGCCGTCAGCCGCTGGTCAGGCATCCCCGTCACCCGTCTGCTCTCCGGCGAACGCGACAAGCTGCTCAAGCTCGCCGACACGATCAATGGCAAAGTCATTGGCCAAGCACACGCCGTCGAAACCATCGCCGATGCTGTCCTACGAGCCCGCGCTGGAATTAAAAACCGCCAACGCCCCGTTGGTGCATTCCTTTTCTTAGGGCCGACCGGTGTCGGTAAGACCGAGCTCGCTCGTGTCTTAGCTGCGGAGCTATTTGATTCGCCTGATGCCATGACCCGCATTGACATGAGCGAATATATGGAGAAGCATACCGTCAGCCGTCTCGTTGGCGCGCCTCCTGGCTATGTCGGATATGAAGAGGGCGGCCAGCTCACCGAGGCGGTTCGCCGTAAACCCTACAGCGTCGTGCTCCTCGATGAAGTCGAAAAGGCCCACCCCGATGTCTTTAATATCCTCCTGCAAGTACTCGATGACGGCCGCTTAACCGACAATCGTGGTAGGACTGTCAGCTTTAAGAATACCCTCATCATCATGACCTCCAACCTCGGCGCACCGATCATTGCCCAAGCCCAAGGCCAAATCAGCCCCGAGATCGAGCAAGGTGTCAATGAGCTACTCAAGCAGACCTTTAGACCAGAATTCCTCAACCGCTTAGACGAGACGATCATCTTCAAGCCCTTGGATCGAGAGAGCATCAAGCAGATCGTCTCCCTGCAGCTGAGCGACCTAGCCCAGCGCCTAGCCGAGGAATCTCTCACCCTCGACGTCAAGCCGGAGACCATTGAGCGCATCAGCGAGCTCGGGTATGACCCCACCTACGGCGCACGCCCCCTCAAACGCGTCATCCAGCGAGAGCTCGAGACCCCTATTGCGCGCAAAATCATCGCCGGCGAGTATCCTCCAGGATCCACGGTCTCCATCTAGGTGTCAAGCTCACCCTTTTAGCGTTGGCAAGTCGACCGATCTAGGTGCCATCGTGCAATCAGTGCACGGTGGCATTTTTTTGAGGCATTGACACAGTCTAGGTGCAACGTTACCGCTCTATCGATCTTTGCGATGGTGTACATCATCAACTATAGACAAAAGCTATCGATTGCCATCATTATTCGTTTCTTGCTTATTGTGATGCAACCTGCTATACTGTGGGGCATTCAAGACTGCGATGTTTTTATCGCAGGTTAATGCAATACAGACAGGAGACTATCACAATGGACATATCCACATCACTCTGCGGCTTTCCTCGAATTG
>CAYZIC010000016.1:0-38354 GCA_964478335.1 uncultured Lentisphaeraceae bacterium
ACCCGCAACCACCGGATCGACAGTCCGGTGCGCTAACCAATTGCGCCACCCCCCCTTAAAAAGGAATGACGCACAATATAGCAGAAGAGGGAAAATAATGCAAGCGAAAAATGCAACTTTTTGCCAAAAAAATGCTCTTTGGGGGTATTTTTGGGGAAAAGCGACCGCAAGACTGCCAGATTGTCTCCCGCAGAGAGGGAGGAGTCTGCGCCTCCTAGTCCTTGGGCTCGCCTATAGGCTCGCGGTCAGCGTGACGCCTACGGCGCAGGGTAGCGTGGCGCGGGTGGGAGATCGAGTCAGGGGAATTGGGCACTCGCCACCCAAACCCCGGCGGAGCGTCGCTGCGCTCGCTCTGTGATGGGGGCCGTCTGGGCGAGGGTCGCCTCCCTCCCCATGCCCCCGACTGAGTAAACTCAGCACAGAACTCGCCTCGCATGCTCGGCTCTCCTTGGCGTCGCTGCGCTCGCAGGACGATGGGAGGAGGCTGCGCCTCCTAGTCCGAGTTCGAGTCTAGAGTTCGAGTACTAGGAGGGGCTGCCGCCCCACGCCCTGCTTATTGGGGGGCGTCGCTGCGCTCGCAGGACTGCCAGAGAGAGGCGCATTCCTTTTGCGGTAGGGTGACGCTTGACTAGGGACCGTCTGCACTTGCAACGAGCCTGCTACATGATCAACTATAGTAAAAACACGTGGACATAACAAGAAGTATCAGCAACTAAAAGCCCTACGAGCGCTCTGCGATGAGGGTGTCGAGAATGGTGGCGGCTAGGGCGACCATTTCGACGCAGGGGCGTTTCTTGTAGTAGGCGTCGGTGCGGGCTTCGGAGGTGGAGGGGTCGACTTGGCGGGGCGCCAGGCCGAGGAGTTCACGGCATACAATGGAGCCGGTTTGGGCTTTGAATAGTGCGGCGGCGTGTTGGATGAGGGCGTAGTGGGCATCTTTGGCGGCTTTGTCTTGGAGGTCGGTGTATCCATAGAGGAGGCCGAGAACGACAAACATGCCTGACACGGCGCCGCAGACTTCGCGGAGTCTGCCCATGCCGCCGCCCAGAGAGGCGCCGAGTTTGAGGGCGTGCTCTGGGGTGATGCCGCAGAGGTCACTATAGGTGAGGATGACTGCTTGGGCGCAGTTGGCACCTGATTTGAAGTGATGTCTAGCTAAATCTGGATTGGTCATGGTTGTCTCTGGGCGAGCGGAGCGAGCACTAACACGGAGGCGGAGCCGACGTGCCCGCACGGCGAGCGGAGCGAGGCGTAGCCTGTTCCCGCACCGCCGTAGGCGGTTCCCGCACACGGCGCAGCCGTGTCTAGCGAGCTCTGCTCGCTAGCTATTTATCGAAGACGCGGTCTTGGATGACTTGCCAGGGGAGGCCGTATTGGTTGAGGGCGTCCATGAAGGGGTCTGGATCGAATTGCTCCATATTAAAGACGCCTTTGCCGCGCCATTTATTCTCGAGGATCATCTTGGCACCGATCATGGCTGGTACGCCGGTGGTGTAGGAGATGGCTTGGGATTTGACCTCTTTGTAGCAGTCTTGGTGGTCGCAGACGTTGTAGACGTAGACGGTTTTGGGTTTGCCATCAAAGTCGAGGCCAGTGACTTGGCAGCCGATGCAGGTTTTGCCCTTGGTGACGGGGCCGAGTGTTGCGGGATCGGGGAGGAGGGCTTTGAGGAACTGAATGGGGACAATTTCGCGGCCTTCAAACATGACGGGGTCGATACGGGTCATGCCGACATTTTTGAGGACTTCGAGGTGCTTGAGGTAGTTGTCGCTGAAGCTCATCCAAAAACGGGCGCGTTTAAGCGTGGGGATGTGTTTGGCGAGGGATTCGAGCTCTTCGTGGTACATGAGGTAGGTATTGAGTGTGCCGAGGTCTTGTGGCATCTCAAATGGGATCTTGACGCTGAGGGGATCTGTCTCGATGAAGCCTTTGCCTGCTTCCCAGTAGCGGCCTTTGGCGGCGACTTCGCGGATATTGATCTCGGGGTTGAAGTTGGTGGCAAAGGGGTGGCCGTTGTTGCCAGCATTGCAGTCGATGATGTCGATCTCGTGGATCTCGGGGATGAAGTGCTTTTGGATATAGGTGCAAAAGACGGATGATACGCCGGGGTCAAATCCGCTACCGAGGAGGGCCATGAGGCCGGCTTCTTTGAAGCGTTGATCGTAGGCCCACTGCCATTTGTATTCAAATTTGGCGGTGTCGAGGGGCTCGTAGTTGGCGGTGTCGAGGTAGTCGACACCGGCCTCTAGGCAGGCATCCATGATGTGGAGGTCTTGGTAGGGGAGGGCGATATTCATGACGAGGTCAGGCTTGAATTGCTTGATGAGGGCAACGAGCTGTGGGACGTCGTCTGCGTCGACTTGGGCGGTTTCGACGGGGCGGCTGAGCTGTGCTGCGAGCGCGTCGACGCGAGATTTTGTGCGGCTGGCGATCATGATGCGGTCAAAGGTTTCAGCAACTTGGACTAATTTGTGGGCGACCACGCCGGCAACGCCGCCGGCTCCGATGAGTAATACGCTAGACATAGTAGGGACTCCTTATCAATGAGTAGGTTGGTGGGTTAGACTTCAAAATAGGTATAGCCGCGGAGGCCATTCTCATAAGCATCGAGATAGTTGCGGCGCTCGGCCGCGGTGATCTTGCGAGCTTTGACGGCGCGCTCGGTGAGCTTGCGGAAGCGGGCAATAAGGTCGGAGGTTTCGTACTCGACGTAGGAGAGTACATCGCCGACGGAGTCGCCGCGGACTTCTTCTGTATATTCGATTTCGCCGTCTTCGTCAAGCTTGATTGAGACGACGTTGGTATCGCCAAAGAGGTTGTGTAGGTCGCCGAGGGTTTCTTGGTAGGCGCCGACGAGGAATGCGCCGAGGATGTAGTCCTCTCCATCAGAGACGGGGTGGACGGGGAGTGCGGATTTGACGTCGTGCAGGTCGATAAACTTATTGAGTCTGCCGTCGCAGTCGCAGGTGATGTCTGAGAGGTGTGCGACGCGGGTGGGCTTTTCGCACAAGCGCTGGATCGGCACGATGGGGAAGAGCTGATCGATGGCCCAGGCATCTGGCAGCGATTGGAAGACGCTAAAGTTGCAGTAGTAGACGTCTGCCATGTCTGCCTCGATGTCGCGGAGGTCTTCTGGGACGTATTTAAGCTTGGGGACTTCTGCGCGGATGCGGGTCATGATGCGCCAAAAGAGCTTTTCTGCGGCGGCGTGTTGGCGGAGGGTAATGAGGCCGTGCTTAAAGGCCTTTTGGACTTCTTCGCGATAGTAGAGGGCATCGTTGAAGTACTCGGGGAGGTTTTTGGTGCGCAGGTTGTTGGCGACGTCGAGGAGGTTGGTGATGCACTCGGGCGCATTGGCCTGGTCGAGGTCGTCGAGGGATTCGTCAGTGTTGTCCTCAAAGGTGGCCGTTTCGAGGACATCCATGAGGAGGACAGAGTAATACCCGATGAGTGCGCGGCCAGATTCTGAAATGATGGTCGGGTGGGGCACTTGGGCGTGGTCGCAGGCATTCATGATGCCCTCGACGACGTCGGCGCAGTATTCGCTGATGTCGTAGTTGGCCGAGGACTCAAAGTTGGTATGCGAGCCATCGTAGTCGATGGCTAAGCCACCGCCGATATCAAAGATCCCCATCGCAGCGCCCTCTTTGACCAAGCCGACGTAAAAGCGCGATGCCTCCTTAATGGTGTCACGGATATCGCGGATATTGGGGACTTGTGAGCCGAGATGGTAGTGGAGCATTTCGAGGCAGTCGAGCATATTGGCATCTTTGAGCAGGTCGACGACCTCGATCATTTGGTTGGGGGTGAGGCCAAAGACGCTGCGATCACCGCCGCTCTCAGACCATTTACCGCCGACTTTGCTCGATAGCTTGACGCGAATGCCAATACGCGGTTTGATTTCCAGGCGCTTGGCCACGCGCAAAATGATCTGGAGCTCGCTGACCGATTCGATGACGAGCATCGTCTGGAGCCCCATCTTGAGAGACGAGAGAGCCAATTCGACGAATTCCTCATCCTTATAACCGTTGCAGACGATGTAGGCTTTGGGGTCGTGCATATAGGCGAGAGCGGCGACCAATTCCGCCTTGGAGCCAGCTTCAAGGCCATGGTGGTAAGCTTTGCCATAGGTCACGACATCGAGGACAGCCTGCTGCTGCTGGTTGACCTTGATCGGGTAGACGCCGCGGTATTCTCCGCCATACTTGTAGTCAGAGATCGCCTTACGAAAGGCCTCATTGATCGTCTGAATACGCGAGGCGAGGATGTCACTAAAGCGCAAGAGCACCGGCAGGCTAAACCCACGATCATAGAGCCCCTGCACAATCTCATGCAGGCTCACCTGGGTCAATTCGTCACCGTGCTTGAGATTGACGGCCATGTAGCCATCCTGCTGCACGCTAAAGTACCCACGCGCCCAGGCATCTACTCCATACAAATCTGCACTCTTAGCTGCATTCCAGCTACCAAAGGTATTTTGTTTCGCCATTGTCAAAACATCCTCGTTTACAATTCTCCAGTCACGCACAATCAACCATTCTCGACCGACAAGAATAGTGCGCTGCTAATGGGTATAATTATCTCAATAAATGACCCCAAAAAGCAAGCCTAAAATGCGCCAAAGTCAAAGATATCTTACCCTTTAGCCCACAATCTCAAGTAAAACCCCTCCCCTACCCCAATTTTGCTCCCTCACCCACGACCCATCTCCCTCATGACACCCTCTCTAGAATATCCTAGATTCAGCACCAAATCAAACACTTTGTACTTGACTCTTTCCCCTAAAAAAGATATAGTAGCACTTGTTTAATTAAGAGGGCTTTTGTCCTCTAACAATCCACTCTCTACTAGAGGTTTTTATCATGAAGTTTACCGTTCAGCGCACACCATTTCTTGAAGCCCTCCAATCGATCCAAGGCATCATCGCAACCAAGCCCGGCAGCTTGGCCATTCTTGCCAACTGCTTGATCGAAGCCCACGACAACAGCCTCATCTTGACCGCCACCGACCTAGACATGTCTATGCGCTACACCATTAGCGAGAGCGTCAGCGTCTCCGAATCTGGCACCACCACCCTCCCCGTCAAGCGCCTCATCGGCATCACCCGCGAAATGCCCGAGGGCGAGATCACCTTTGAGATCGATGCAGACGACATCGCTCGCGTCGCTAGCGATACGACATTCTTCAAGCTTATCGGCCTCAACGCCTCCAACTTCCCCCCATTGGTCCAAGCACAAGCCTACGATCGCAGCTTTGCCATCGACCAGGCGATCTTCCGCGACATGATCAAAAAGGTCGCCTACTCGGCATCCACCGATGAATCCCGCCCCACGCTCGTCCCAATCCTCCTCGAATTCAACAATAGCAAGCTCACCATGGTCGCCACCGATGGCAAACGCCTCGCCTTGGTCGAACAAGAGCTCAGCTTCCCCGACGACCTAGGCTGCGACATCCTCCTCCCCCAGCGCACCGCCAACGAAATGGTCAAGCTCCTCTCTGATGAAGGCCCCATGAAGATCTCCTACTCATCAGCATCCTCGCTCGTCATGTTTGAAACCGCCAACCTCAGCGTCTGCTCCAAGGTCCACGAAAGCGGATTTGCTAACTACAAGCAAGTCATCCCAGAATCCTGCGATGAACGCATCGGTGCGGACCGCGAAGCGGTCATTGCCGCCTTGCGCCGCGTTTCTCTCGTCGCCACGGGCAACGTCTTGCTCAACTCCGTGCGTATGACCTTTGAGAACAACGCCCTCACCTGCGTCATGTCCTCCGCCGATGTCGGAGAAGCTCGCGAAACGATTCCCGTCAAGTATGTCGGCGAACCCATCACCGCCAGCTACAACCCCTCCTACCTCCTCGATTGCCTCAAGGCTCTCGACACCGAGGACGAGATCATCTTTGAATTGTCCCTCAGCAGATCCCCCATGATGATCAAGTGCAGCTTGCCATTCCTCTACGTCGTCATGCCCCTGCGCGTCTAAGAGGCGCAGTCGCCGCACACCACAAAAAAGCCCTCGGTTGCACCGGGGGCTTTTTTGTGGCGTGCGCGGGCGACTGCGCCGCTGTAGGGTCGGCAGGCCGACCGCTCTAAGGTGGCTACGCCTCCGCTCTAGGGCGAGCAAGCTCGCCGCAAGGGGGCAACAAATACTCGAGCTCGGGCTCTAAACTCGAGCGGGCGAGCGCCAGCGAGCCCTAGGACCAGAGGGTGCGGTCGAGGGTGCGGTATTGGATGGCTTCGAGGATGTGGTTTTGGTCGATGTCTTGGGATTGGGCCATATCGGCAATGGTGCGGGCGACTTTGATGATGCGGTCGTAGGCGCGGGCGGTGAAGTTGAGCTCATTCATGGCGAGCTCGAGGGTGGTTTTGGCGTCTTGGGTGAGGGTGCAGTATTTTTGGGTGAGTGAGGGGGTCATGTCTGCATTGCAGGTGATGGAGGGGGCGTCTTTGAAGCGGGCTTGCTGAATGAGCCTGGCTTGGATGACGCGTTGGCGAATGGTGGTGGAGGATTCGCCTTTGGCTTGTTTACTCATCTCTTGGTAGCCGACGGCGGGGACTTCGATATGGATGTCGATGCGGTCGAGGAGGGGGCCGGAGATTTTGTCGCGGTAGTTGCGGATTTTGGTATGGCTGCAGCGGCATTCTCTCTTGGGGTCGCCTGCGAAGCCGCAGGGGCAGGGATTCATGGCGGCGATGAGCATGAATTTGGAGGGATAGGTGACGATATTTTGGGCGCGGGCGATGGTGACGAAGCCGTCCTCGAGAGGTTGGCGGAGGACTTCGAGGACGTTGCGTTTGAATTCGGGTAATTCGTCTAGGAAGAGCACGCCTCTGTGTGCGAGGCTGACTTCGCCTGGCATGGGGTTGGTGCCGCCGCCGATGAGGCCTGCGTCTGAGATGGTGTGGTGGGGTGCGCTAAAGGGTCGCTGGGTGATGAGGGATTGGTGGCTGCGGAGGTTGCCGGTGATACTGTGGACGGCGGTGGCTTCGAGTGCCTCTGTGAGGGTGAGGGGTGGGAGAATGGTTGGGATGCGGCGGGCGATCATGGTTTTGCCGCTACCGGGTGAGCCGATCATGAGGATATTATGGCCGCCGGAGACGGCGACTTCGATGGCGCGCTTGGCGGCGAATTGGCCTTTGATATCGGCGAAGTCTTGGTGGGGCGGGGTGTCTGTGGTGAGGATGTCGTCGATGTTAATGGTATAGGGGTCGATGGTGGGTGTGGGGGTCTTGAGGAGCTCGACGGCTTGGAGGAGGGTTTGGACGGGGTAAATGTTGATGCCTTGGACGATGGCGGCCTCTCCGGCATTCTCCTCTGGGACGATGAGTCCAGAGAAACCGGCCTTTTTGAGGGCGAGGGTGACAGGGAGGATGCCTTTGACGCGTCTGACGGCGCCGCTGAGGGCGAGCTCACCGATGACAGCGATTTTGGCGAGGCCGGGGAGGGGGAGGATTTCGGCGGCTTCGATGAGGCCGAGGGCGATGGGGAGGTCGTAGACGGGGCCTTCTTTGCGGAGGTCTGCGGGGGCGAGGTTGACGGTGGTGAGGCCGACTTTGGGTTTGAATTTGGCATTGGATAGGGCGGTCCACATGCGGTCTGTGCTCTCTTTAACGGCTTGGTCTGGGAGGCCGACGACGCGGAAGCGTGTGTCGCCGCCTTGGGAGACGTTGACCTCAATCTCGATGATTTCGGCGTTGATGCCGGAGATCGCTCCTGAATAGATTTTAGTAAGCATGTGGAGGCCTTTTGTAATGGGGTTAGTGGCCGATGGGGGTGCCGCCGTGGCCGGAGCCAGGGCCGGGGCCAGTGCCAGTGGGGGGGCGTCTGCAGAGGCGGCTATTGTCTTTGAGCCAGTCGATGGCGATGGTTTTAAAGGGTGTGGTGTCGAGCTTGATGAGGGCTTTGCAGTAGGTGCAGGTGGTGTCGGTAAAGCTGTGTGTCTTGAGGTAATGGGGGAGGTGCTCGGTGACGTGGATGATCCACTGGTAGTCGAGGTCGGGCATTTCTGAGTCGGAGACGCCCATGGGGATGATGCGCACGTCACTAAATGCGGGAATGACAAGGCTGTAGGTGGTGGGGGCGACGTCGTTGTCGATGGTATTGGGGGAGGTCTGGGTGATTGCGCCGAATGGTTTGGCGGCGGCGGTGGCAACGATGGTTTGGGTGGTATCGTTGTCGGCTGGGTGGTGGTCTGACTCGGGGGTGGTGTCCTTGGATGGACGTGAGTATTTGTCATGGATTAGGCAGGATGCATCGGCACCTGCGTAGTCGAATTGGGGCTTGATCTCGCTCCGAATGGGGAAGCCGTCTTGCTTGATTTTGAACCATTCCTGCCAGATGGTAGGGTTGTAGAGGAACCAGGTGATGGGGAGGTCATAGGTGGAGATCGTGTTGTCTGGATCGTTTGGATCGGGGACAATAGCCTCGGGATTGGGGGTCGCGGGGAAGCCGTGGTCTTGGAGGATGGGGTCAATGGTTTCGCGCGGGGTGAGGGTGCGTAGGGTGTGGGTTTGGGGGGTCAGATGCAGGCTGTAGAGGGCGGGGTTGTGGGGATCTTGGAAGACGATTTCTGGGAGGGGTGGCCAGGAGGTGGGGCCAGCATAGTTGGCGAGAAATTGATAGGCGTTAAAGTAAAACCAGCAGTAGTCATTGCGGCGAATGGCACGGTAGAGGTCAGGGTTGGTGAGGAGATGATTGGCGAATGGGATATTGTAGAGGCCTTTGCTGAGGGGGAGTGCTCTGGCGCCATACTGGCTGACGGCTTTGCGCATGGTGCGAGCAAAGTCTTGCCAGATGCCTGGATAGGGCGCATTGTCATAGAGCGAAGTCCCTGGCACGCAGGTATGCTCGATGCGGCGGGTATAGCTGTGGAGGAGCTTTTCGAAATAGGGCTGTGAGGGGATGCCGTTTTTTTCTGCGGCGTATTGAGCTGCGGCGTATGCAAAGATGGGGGTGGTGAAGCAGAGGCGGCCTTGGAGCTGATTGATTGCGGCGCAGGTGGCTTGGTCATTGGATTGTGTGAGGGCGAGCGCTTGCATGAGGTTGAGCTCGCCGACGAGGTTGATGCCGAGGGCTTGCCAGCGGGCCGCGGAGAGGGAGGAGGCGTCGACGGCGTCTTGCAGGTAGACCTTTTTGTAGATCAAAGTATGCAGATCGAGGAACCAAAAGATGGTCATGGCGAGGGCGAAGATCATCGCGATGAGGATGATAATTGCTTGGCCGGCCTGTTTGGTGGTGGGGTGGTGCATGGGGCTATTTGAGGTAGTGGCTGGCGTGGTTTTCCATCGACCAGCGAGTCGAGAGGGTGTGTTCGCTCTGGAGCTGCAGATCGGTGCCGTCGTCTTGGTAGAGGCGGCCGAGCTGGCCGAGGAAGAAACTGGGAATGGCGAATTGGGTCTTTTGTGAAATGCGCTCTGTGGTGCGGTTGGTCTGGGTGTCGACGGTTTCCCAGCGTTCATAATCGAGGGTCTCTTGGGCGGTCTGATCGGATGCTGCGGCGAGGTAATCTGGGATGACGAGGAGCTCTGCTTGGGCTGGAGTGAGTGCGCCAGCATTGGGCCGGGCCGCGATGAGCGTATTTTTGCCCGCGAATGGGATAATCGCGACGCGGGTGACGCGCTCGACCATGGACTGATTAAACCCGACCGCGGCAGCGCGTGCGCCGCGAGAGCTGGTAAACCTAAGCTGCAGCTCTGCGGTAATGGCATAGAGATAGTCGTAGAGGGCAAAGAATGCAAAAGTCGCAAAGATCAGGACGAATAGGGTCTCGATCATCGCTTGCCCCTGTCTGCGCCGGGCACGCTGTGCCTGGCGCATCCTGTGGGGGAGCTTTTGTATGGGGGAGATGCCCATGTGACGAGGGAGGGGGATTAGAGGTTGCCCGTTTCGTCAAGGGATTTGATTTGGCTGCCGTCGTCCTCGATGTCGTTGTAGGCGTCTTGGGCGGTTTGGCCGAGGTCGTTGTCAATGGCAGAGGTAGCGCCAGAGACCTTTTTGCCGATCGACTTACCAAAGACACCAAAGAGGGCAATGAGGGTGATCGCAATGAGGACGACGATGAGGATGTATTCGACCATGGTTTGGCCGCTTTTACGAGAGGATTTGGGTTGCATAGGGGACTCCTTTAGCTCATGGGTAGGGCGAGGCGACCAATTCAATGGTGCGGTCGGCCTGTTTGTCTAGGGCTTTGACCAGGAGATAAAATAGCTGCGCGGTGGCTAACAAGATGACAAAAACGAGGACATACTCAATCATCGCTTGTCCAGAGGCTGTGCGCCATCTTTGATATTTCCTGACTAACATAACCTTATTATAGCCCACGGCCGTGCATTTGTCTAGTCACAAAATAGCCATAATGTGCTAAATATCGCACATTATGGCTTTTTTGCGAGGAATAGCGGCTTAGTAGGCACCCAAGAATGTGAAGTGCTGCACGTCTGGATCTTGGTCGAGCTCGGCGAGTAGGTCGACGACTTGTGGATTGTGAATCGTCGCATCAAGGTCCATCGTGAAGCTAAACTCAAAGTCCATCCCGAGAATCGGCCGGCTCTCAAGCTTGGTGAGATTGATGCCGATGGCCGCAAACTTGGCAATGATCGTATGCAGGGAGCCAGGCTTATTGGTCAGGGCAAAGCGAATGGTGATCTTGTGGGCTTGGGGGTAGATCTCGGGGGCTTTACTGATGCAGATAAAGCGGGTGTAGTTATTGGTCACCGTGGAGATATTTTCGGCCAAGACATCGAGATTGTAGAGCTCGGCGCACTTGGGCGAAGAGATCGTCGCGGTGTGGATCATCTCTGGATCAGAGGCGATCTGCTTGGCTGCGGTGGCGGTATTTTGCACAGGAGTGGCGCTGATCTCGGGGTGTTCTTTAAGGAATGCTTGGCACTGTGAGAGGGCGTGTGGATGGGAGATCACGTGGGTGATCTGATCGAGCGTGATGCCAGGTCGAGCGAGCAGGACGTGGTTGATATGCAGGCGCGCTTCGCGCACGATGTTAAAGCGATGCTTAACCATCAGATCGTAGATCTGGGTGACAGAACCGGAGGTCGCATTCTCAATCGGGAGGACACCATAGCGGCAGAGGCCCTTTTCTACCGCATGAAAGACATCATCAAAGGTCTTGAAGTAGAGGATCGTGGGCAAGGGGAATAGCTGACTGCAGGCGATCTGCGAGTAGGCACCCTCGGTGCCCTGACAGGCGACGGTCGCCTGTGTGGGGAAGGTCTTAGGCGAATTGCGCAGGGTCTGCGTGATGGAGCTGCGCAATGGTGAAGGCCCACTCAACAGGGAACGCTGCCGCGCGCGGCAAACATTAAAGAGTGTGGAGAAGAAGAGGCTGGCGTGGCTTTCGAGCTCGGGGCCAACACGCTGGGAGACGCGCGTCAAGATGGCGCGTTCGCGGGCGGGGTCGAGTACGGGTTTGCCGGAGGCGCGCTTGCACTGGGCGACGCGCTGGACGATGTTGATGCGCTTGACAAAGAGGTCCATGAGCTGGTCGTCGATGTCATTGATTACGGTGCGCACTTGGCTGAGATCGGTCTCTGGTGGGAGGTCGACCGAGAGGTCGGAGAAGTCTGTGTCGGGGGATTTGATATGGGGCGCATGGGAGGATTTCATGATCGAGCCTTGCGCGATCAGAGCTTGCAGTGGTGCGGAGTCGGGAGCTTGGAGCGCATCGGCAAAGCCCTGCAAGCGCTCAATCAGTCCGCCAAGCACGGGTGCAAGCGCGGCCTTATTTTGACGAAAAAGGTCCGCCCAGAGCCCAGGGTCAATCGTTGCCACGCGCGTCATGTCGGCAAAGCTCCCAGCAGAGAATGGTAAATGGCCATCAATGAGCGGGTCATTGGCATAGGCACTCGAAACGACATGGGCTAGCTGCGAGGTGTAGGCGATGCGTCGGTCGTGATTATCGGGTGTCGTGGTCGTGGTGGAGGCAAAGCCAATCTCCTGCGCCCACTGAGTCAGCTGCTCTATAGCCGCTGCTGGCGTAAAGGGATAGGGGCAGAGGAGCAGGGAGGCGCCCTGATAGAGGCTCGCCTCGCTATTGGCCCAGCCGTTGTGCGCTTTGCCCGCCATAGGATGTGCGGGGATAAAGTGCCACGGTGCATCCTGGACGAGCGCGGCCGCCTGGGCGTAGATCGTAGATTTGATGCCTGCGACATCGATCACGATTGCGCCGGGTTTGAGCTGGCTATTGAGCTTCTCTAGCGTAGGCACGACTTGGCCAGGCTGCAACGCCAACACGACCAAATCGCACTGTGCGATGCGCTCATCGGTCAAGGGAGCAGCAATGACACCCACGTGCAGTGCAGCGAGCGTGATGGCGTCATTGGCATCACTCCCATAACAGGTGTGCGTCGTGTAGCGGGCTGTGGCCCGAGCCAATGAGCCGCCAATCAATCCCAATCCAATAATCCCGATTATCATAATAGGTGAATCCTTTTTACTTAAAGTGCTTGACGCAACTGATTGATAGCCTGCATGGTGTCGGCAAAGGCCACTGGGGTGAGCGATTGCGCGCCATCGCAGAGGGCCTTGGCGGGGTTGTTGTGCACCTCGATCACGAGGCCGTCCGCGCCAACAGCCGTAGCGGCCAGCGCCATCGGCTTAACCAATTTGGCAATACCGGTGGCATGGCTGGGATCGACGACAATGGGCAAGTGGGTCATGCTACGAAGCAGGGGCACCACACCGACATCGAGGGTATTGCGCATCGCAGGCTCAAAGGTCCGGATGCCGCGTTCGCACAAGATCACGTTGGGGTTGCCACTGGCGAGGATGTATTCTGCGCTCATGAGCCATTCTTGGAGGGTGGCGGAGAAGCCTCGCTTGAGCAAGATGGGCTTTTGGGTTTGGCGACCGAGCTCCTTGAGCAGGTCGAAATTTTGCATATTGCGGGCACCGACCTGAATGACATCGACATCGTTAAAGCAATCGAGCTGATTGATATCCATGATCTCGGTAACGATGGGCAAGCCCACGATGGACTTGACTTTGACCAGGAGCTCAAGACCTGCGCGGCCCATTCCCTGGAAGGCATACGGCGAGGTGCGCGGTTTGAATGCCCCACCGCGCAACAACGTCGCCCCGGCGGCCTTGACCGACTGTGCGATCGACAGCAGTTGCTCCTCGCTCTCGATCGAGCACGGCCCTGCGATGACATCGAGTGCGCCTGCACCGATTTTCACGCCTGCGCCGCAATCCACGACCGTCGCCTCTTGGTGAAACTTGAGGTTCGCCAATTTGTATGGCTCTTGAATACGTTGCACCGACTCAACGATATCCAAGGCTCGCAGTAAATCAATATCGATTCCCGAGATGTCTCCGACCAATCCAATGATCGTCTGGTATTGTCCTACAGTCACATTAGGCGTAATGCGCTGCTGGGCGAGCGTTTGCAAAAATGACTCCACTTGATTGGCGGGGGCATCCTTTTTGAGTACTACTATCATCTGATTCCTACTTTCTTTAATCTCGGTCCCTACAAAAAAAGCCCTCACGACTTTGATCGTAAGAGCCTCTTGTTACTGACAAATCTACTGCTAGACCTAAATACTACAAGCACCCTTACCCTGATGAGTAAAGTAATAAAAATAATAGCTTGTAAAGGTCATGTTAGACATTAATTATCCGAATAGGTGTTAAAACTGAGTGCTACAATAGTCCTTTTTGTGCCGTTTGTCAAGTGGGAATATCACAAAAACGGCTCTTTTTATCTCCCAAATAGCCAATTGGCACGATTTAATGGGTGAAATGGGGCTGTTGTGGCTTTGTCGAGTCGTGCGGGATCTTTTTTGGGGATAGCGTAGGACTGCCAGATTTTTAGCCGCAAAAGAACGCAAAAGACGCTGCGCTATGCCTGATTACGGCTTGGTGCCGTGAGGCGGCTTTGCCTCTAGAAACGATCGCTACGCTCCTATCTTTTATACTTCCGACCCACTAAAATTAAACAAGAGCCGTAAAATCAGGCTTGAGGGACGAGCTAAGGGGCAAGTCGAGAGTCAGCTGACTCTCGGGTGAGGGTCAGGTGACTCTCGGGGTGAGGGTCAGGTGACTCTCGGGGTGAGGGTCAGGTAAGGTTTGTTTGCGTCCCTATCGGAGGCGCTGAGAGCTAGACTATGATCACATTTTATCCATTAAGCTCAAACAATCTCCCCCCGCTAGCCAATTGCCACTATTTTTGCCTCCAAGTCCATTTTGTATTTGCTTTATCACAGCCGATGTGGTAATATGAGGCCATTATTGATTAAATAACTAAGGAGACACCCATGAGCAAATCATTTGAACTCGACGGCATCATCAAAGAAATGATGGACGTACAGACCTTTCCCAGTGGTTTTTGCAAGCGCGAATTTGTCGTGACCGAAGAGGACCGCTATCCCCAAGACATCAAGATGTCCCTCATCAAAGAGAAGTGCTCCCTGCTCGATACCATCAAGGTTGGCGATGAAGTGCGTGTCACCTTTTCCCTCCGTGGCAACCTCTATAAAGAGCGCTACTACACCGATCTGCAGGCGTTTAAAATCGAGAAGCTCAATCAAGATGGCAGCTCCTCCGAGCCTGAAGCTGTTCCGCCGCTCGAACCACCAGTTGACGACATCACCGATGACGATATGCCCTTTTAACTAAATCCCGCGCAAGCCCTACCCTACGAGATCGCATGCCTGCTACCCCCCAGCACTGCCAAGCGCTCATGGCGCTTGCCACCGATTACCTCACTCAGCGCGCCATCCCCGAGGCGCGCACGCTCGTCGAGCTCCTCTTTGCATCCGTATTAGGTTGCAAAAGGCTCGACCTCTTTTTTTGTAAAGACCGCGTGCCCAGCGCCGATCAGCTCACCACACTGCGTCAAAGCCTCTGTCGACTGGGCAACCACACCCCCATCCAATACGTCATCGGCGAATGGGACTTTCACGACATCCACCTCAAGACCGACCCGCGCGCCTTGATTCCACGCCCCGAAACCGAGGAGCTCGTCGACCGGATCATCGACCACGTCCAGCAGCTCCTCGCTGCACACGATCAGCCCATCGATCTAGTTGACATTGGCACCGGTACCGGAGCCATAACCCTCGCCCTCGCGCACGCCCTGCCCAATCCGCGCGTGCGCTTCACTGCGATCGACATTTCGCCCGATGCCCTCGCCCTCGCCCAAGAGAATGCCCAGGCGCTCGGCCTGCAAGATCGCGTGACCTTTATTCTCGGCGACACTTGTCATCCCCTCAGCGATGCGAGCATCGACATCCTCATCTCCAATCCCCCCTACATCTCCACCCACGACGTCGACCAACTCGATCCCCACATCCTCCGCTACGAGCCCCGCTTAGCCCTCGATGGGGGCCCCGATGGCCTCGATATCCTGCGCGCCATCACCCATCAAGCCACCCAAATCCTCAAACCGCATGGCCACCTCTATTTCGAAATGGGCGATGACCAAGGCCCTGCCATGCACCACATCCTCGAGCAAGCCGGCTACAGCCATATCCAAATCATCCAAGATGTCTACGGCAAAGACCGCTTCGCTACCGCCCAAATCATCTAGCACCCGTTAATCTATATCAGAGATCCACATGAAACTTGCCATCACCCTCGGTGATGCCGCTGGCATTTCCCCCGAAATCATCCTCCAAGCCCTCACCACCCTGCTCACCCCAGACTTTGAGCACACCTTGATCATCTATGGTAGCGAGGCCCTCCTACGCAGCCTCGGCCCCCAATTCGACACCAGCGGCCTCCAAGACCCCCGCGTCACCTTTGCCAAGCTGCCCCCCACCTACCCCACCGACGACGCGCTCATCCAAGCCGCCCAAACCCCAGTGGCCAACTCCACCTGCGGCCAAGCCGCCTACGACAGCGTCGTGCAAGCCACCCGCGATATCCTCGCGGGCAAAGCCGATGCCCTCGTCACCGCCCCATTTAACAAAGCAGCCATTCATCTCGCTGGCCACGATATTCCCGGTCACACCGAGCTCATCGCCCAGCTCTGCCAAGAGCACACCCAGCGCCCGCAAAGCCCCACCATGGCCTTTTACACCCCAGGGCTCATTCTTAGCCTCGTCACCATTCACCACGCCATCAGCCAGATCCCCAGCCTCATCACCCCCCAAATCCTTACCCAAACCATTACCCGCACCACAGACGCCGCCGCCAAGCTCCTCCACACACCAGCCCCACGCATCGGCGTGCTCGCCCTCAATCCCCACGCAGGCGAGGCAGGTATCTTTGGCAAAGAAGAGCTCACCACCATCACCCCTACCCTCCAAGCCCTCACCCCCACCACCCCAGCCACCCTACACGGCCCACTGGTGCCCGATACCGCCTTTACCTGGATGATGCAAGGCAAGCAGCCCCCCTACGACGCCTACGTCGCCATGTACCACGACCAAGGGCTCATTCCCTTTAAAACCTATGCCTTTGACACGGGAGTCAACATGACCCTCGGCCTGCCCATCATCCGTACCTCACCCGACCATGGGACCGCCTACGACATTGCCCGTACTGGCAAAGCCAGCGCATCGAGCATGGTCTGCGCCATCACCTGCGCCATCGACCTCGCTAAATAGTCAACAGTAACGGTAACAGCACTCGCTTTGTACTTGACTTTTTGGGGTAAATGCGATACAGTAGCGATCATGTGAGTATCCTCGTGTGTTGGGCATATTTGTGTAATTAATAACAAAGGAGACAATCAATGAATCGTCGTGGCTTTTTAAAAGGTTTAGGTTTGGCAGGGCTTGCTCTAGGCGCTCAATCGTCATTGGCAGCAAAGCTTGTTGGCGGTAGCCGCCCTAAGGCACCTAAGAATATCATCGTGATCTTATCAGATGACGTGGGCTGGGGCGATATCAGCTGCTATGGCCCCTCCAAGGGGTTGACGCCTGCAATTGATCGTTTGGCGCGCGATGGTATGCAATTCATGGATGCCCACTCTCCCGCCGCAACCTGCACGCCGACTCGCTTTAGCTTTTTGACCGGCGAATTCGCCTGGCGCAAACCGGGTCACGGGATTGCTCCTGGCGATGCTGCCCAGATTATCTCCTCTCAAACCAATACCCTGCCACGCATTTTGCAGCGCGATGGTGTCAAAACTGGCGCAGTGGGCAAGTGGCATTTGGGCTATGGCCCAGGCCCAGGCAAAACCAATTGGAATGCCGACTACATCAAGCCCGGCCCACGCGAAATTGGCTTTGACTACAGCTTTTTGATGCCGGCAACGGGCGACCGCGTCCCCTGCGTCTATGTGGAAAATCAACGCGTCGTCAATCGTGACCCCGCCGATCCAATCGAGGTCAACTACAAGCGCCAATATCCCGGTGAAGTCGACGGCATCAAAGATCGCAAATCCCTCACCATGAATTGGTCTCACGGCCACAACCAAGCCGTTGTCAATGGGATCGGCCGTATCGGCTATATGAAAGGCGGCACCAAGGCCCGCTGGGACGACTACACCATGGCAGATGTCCTCGCTGGCAAAGCCGTTGAATTTATCACCAAGCACAAGGATGAGCCGTTTTTCCTCTACTTCTGCCCACACGATGTGCACGTGCCTCGTTGCCCGCATCCGCGATTCCAAGGCAAGAGCGGCATGGGGCCTCGTGGCGATGCGATCTTGCAGCTTGACGACCAAGTCCGCCAAGTCGTCGAAGCCGTCGACCGCCTCGGCCTCGCTGAGGACACCCTCATCATCTACACCAGCGACAATGGCCCCGTGCTCGATGATGGCTACCAAGATCAAGCTGTCGCCAAGCTCGGCAAGCACCGCCCCGCGGGCGGATACCGCGGCACCAAGTATACCCCATACGAAGGCGGCCACCGCGTCCCATTCGTCGCCCGTTGGACAGGCCATATGCCTGCCGGTAAAAAGAGCAATGCGCTCTTTTCCCTCATCGACCTGGGCGAAACCTTTACCGCACTGCGCGGCATCAAGTTAGCCAAGACCGATCTCCCCGACAGTAACGCCGTCCCCGAGCTCTTTACCCGCCCCTCCGTCACCGGCCGACCCTACTTTATCAGCCAAGACTACCGCATCTCCATCCGTGAGGGCGACTGGAAATACATCGTGCCACCCTTTGTGGGCAATACCCCCAAAGCCCGCGCCGCCAAAGCACAGCCTCTCAACGGTGAGCTCTTTAATATCAAGGCCGACCCCGCAGAAAAGACCAACCTCATCAAGCAGCACCCAGCCATCGCCAAGCGCCTCTTCGCCAAGCTCGTACAGATCGACCGCGATGGCGCCTCCCGAGAAAGCCGCTAACAGACGACGCACGCTGCTCGACGGTTTTTTAACGCAGAGGGACGCTGCGCTCGCTAGAAAGAGAGAATACCTATAAAAAGGAGATCAAGTATCATGGTCCGACGAGCAGCTTTCTTATGAGGTCATTCATGCCGCGATAGAGGTTCACAAGACACTAGGTGGACCTGGCTTACTTGAGAGTACCTATCAAACGGCGTTAATGTATGAGTTAGAAGAGCGCGGCATCCCCTTCAAACACGAAGTTCCCATTCCCCTAATCTATTAAGGTCGAGAGATCAAATCCAAAGATAGCCATGGTCAGGCTCCCTTTAGACTTGATCTCATCATCGATGGCCGCTTGATCATCGAGTGCAAGGCTACGATTGGGGATCATGTGATCTTTAAAACCCAGTTATATACGTATTTGCGATTAGCAAATGTCCAATACGGTCTTGTGATTAATTTTGGTAAACCCAGACTCGTTGATGGCATTGAGCGTGTGGCAAATACTCGCTAACCGCCACCTGGCACCCAGGAGGCGTAGCGCCATTCCCCCACAAGTATCACCATGTCTACACCATCCTCACCCGCCGATTTTGCCGCACTGCTCGTCTGGTATCACGCTAACAAACGCACCATGCCGTGGCGAGGACACCCCGAGCCGTATGCCGTTTGGGTCAGCGAAATCATGCTCCAGCAGACCCAAGTCGCCACCGTCATGGGCTACTTTGACCGATTCTTGGCGGCCTTTCCCACAATCGCCGACCTTGCAGCAGCCGAGAGCGACCCATTACTCAAAGCCTGGGAGGGCCTCGGCTACTACACCCGAGTCCGCAACCTCCAAAAAGCCGCCCAGCAAGTCTTGCGCGACCACGCAGGCCAAATGCCACGCTGCGCAGCAGACCTCGCCCAATTACCCGGCATCGGTGCCTATACCGCAGCCGCCATTGCCAGCATTTGCTATGGTCAAGCAGAGCCCGTCGTCGACGGCAATGTCGCCCGCGTCTTTGCTAGACACGACAACCTCACAGACGACTTTACCAAACCCAAACCACGCGCCGCACTAGCCGATCGATTACGCGGCCCCTGTGCTGACTCTGGCGAGCCCGGCAACTTTAATCAAGCCATGATGGAGCTCGGCGCATTGATTTGCACCCCCCGCAAACCGCAATGCCCTGCATGTCCCCTCGCCGCCCGCTGCTATGCCAAAGCCCACGACGCCCAAGACTCCCTCCCCATCAAGCCCCCCAAAAAGGCCCACCCCACACGCTCCTCCACCGCAGTCATTATCCGCAATAGCCAAGACCAAGTCTACCTCGTGCGCAATGACAACGACCGCCTCCTCGGCGGCTTATGGCGCCTGCCCACCTGCGAGGAGATCACCACCGCCTGCGGCCACGAGCTCGACTGGCAAGCCTGCGGCCTACAGACCCACCAATTCACCCACTTCAAACTCGAGCTCTCCCTCTACACCGCCCCAGATCCAGGCCTCACAGACACCATCGGTCACTGGGCACACCCCGACAGCCTCCCCCTCGCCACAGCCCACAAAAAGTCATTAGCCCGCTTATAGCTCGCTGCGCGACCTATGAGGCATCAGGCATAGACTTAGGACAGCGAGCGATTACCCCCCCTCTGCCGAGGACTCATGTCGATGTGTCATTGCCTACATGATTGGATGCGATGAGGTGCGACCGCCGTCTGGGCAAAATCGCCGCACGTAGCATTCAAATGATGCGCCGTAGACTTGGCAGAGGGTATAAAAGAGTGCCTCACATGCCCGCACATCCTCTCCAGCATCATGCGCATGATAGGCGGGCAAGTGGAGCGAAGCAATGAGGGTCGTGAGCTTGTAGTTAGGGGTGTGGCCTCTCGGGATCAACCGCCGGGAGACGGTGAGCGTATCAAAGTAGTAAAAGGATGGCACGGGCAAATCGTAGCGATTGAGCATCTCGACCAGTGGCCTGAGATCTGCAGAATGGACATTATGACCGATCACCACCGAGTTGGTCAGGTAGGGTTCAAGCAGGGGCCAGATTTCGGGGAAGGTTTGTGCGCCCGCCACATCGGCTGCGGTAATCCCGTGGATCGAGACGCATAGCTCGTCAAACGCATCCTCAGGATTGACCAATAGGCACAGATCGGGCAAGAGTGGTGCCTGCGTCTGCCGATCCACACATCTCACCGCCACTTGACACAATGACCGATTCGCCAAATTAGCATACTCGACATCAAAAAAAGTGATCCTACCCATCATCAATCTCCTTATTAGTAAACAGTAACCAGTGAACAGGACTAGGATGGGCGACAGCCGCTCCCTGTGGTCGTCATCGCTGCGCGATCCCATCCAAGTCCTTGCGCTCGTATACTCGCGCTCGCCTATAGCCTCGCCACGCTGGTCACGCTCGCCCTGATTTGTATAAGCCGAGTGTAGCACAAGATCGTCTCCATGGCAAGGACTATGATTGTCTCTGTATTCAAAAAAGCCTCCATGATGCGCAATGCGTCATCAGGGAGGCCGTGTGGGGGTGTGTATGTGTAAGGAGTCTTATTCGTGGCTACTAGCGGTCGGCGTGCAGACCCTCTACACCGCCGCAGGCGGTTCCCGCACATGGCGTAGCCGTGTCCTTAGGGCACGCAGTCGCCCTAAGGAGCCTTATTCGTGGCGTAGGGCATCGATCGGGTTGAGCTGGGAGGCGCGCCAAGCGGGATAAAAGCCAAAGACGATACCAATGAGCGCTGAGACGCCAGCTGAAATCATAATGGCAGTGACCGAGATGGCGATTGGCCAGCCGAGCAGTGTGGCAACGGCAATCGAAATGCCGCGGCCGAGCAAGATACCGACGATACCGCCAAGGAGGCAGAGGAGGATGGATTCGACGAGGAATTGCATCATGATGCGGCTCCCTCGAGCACCAATCGCCATGCGCAGACCAATCTCGCGGGTGCGTTCTGTAACGGAGACGAGCATGATATTCATAATGCCGACACCGCCGACGACGAGGGAGATCATTGCGACAATGAGCAGGAGCGTGGTCATCATGGTCGAGGTCGAGGAGAGGGTTTTAAGCATTTCGGCCATATTACGAATGTCAAAGTCGTCCTCTTCGCCCTCCTCGAGCTTGTGCTGGCGGCGGAGAATAGTACGAACCTCGTCTGTCGTCTGTGCGACATCATCAGGATTGGCGACACCGACAACGATAACGTCGATATTGTTAAAGCGGATCGGCATGGGGTAATTCTTGGCTTGGACACTGTCTCTGGCTGGGTAGGTCGCATCGTTGCCCGCTGGATAAAAGCTGCTGGTCGAGGTCGATGTCGTGCCACCACCGCTGGCAATGGCGGATGTGCCACCACGTGAAAGGCGTGCTTGCATGGTGGTCCAGGGCAAGATGACCAGGTCGTCTTGATCCATGCCCATCATATTGGCACCTTTGGCAGGGAGGACACCGAGCACTTTAAAGTTGATATTGTTGAGGCGAATGGTGGCATTGACTGCGGCCTCGGTGCTACCATAGAGGTTGTCGGCGACGGTTTTGCCAATCATGCAAACGGTTGCCGAGGATCGCACATCGACTGCATCAAAGTAGCGACCTAGGGTGATTTCCCCGTAGTCACGAACGGTGAAGTAGTCTTCGTTGCCGGAGTAAACGCTCGACGGTGTCCAGTTTTGGTTGCCGGCAATGGCTTGAATGCCTCTGCGTGTGAGCATGGGGGATGCACCGCTGACGCTGGTGCATTCTGTGCGAATGGCTTGGCAGTCTTTGTTAGTGAGGGTGATTTGGCCGCCCATACCCGAGCTGATGCCGGATTTGGTGGTGGCTGCTGGCCGAATCATGAGGATATTCGCCCCCATCGAGGAGATCGACTTTTGGATGGCTTGGGAGGCACCATTGCCAATCTCCATCATCGTGATCACTGCGCCTACACCAATAATAATGCCGAGCATGGTCAGGGCAGAGCGCAAGATATTGCGTCTGAGCGCTGAGAATGCCATGGCAATAAGCTGAATAATAAACATCTACACTCTCCTGGTTTTAGTTGTATGAACCTGAGACGATCACGCCGTCTTTGATATGAAATGACTCTTTGGCATATTCTGCGACTTCAGCTGAATGGGTGACCAAGACAATGGTGATCCCCTCCTCGCGATTGAGGTCTTGAAACATCTTGAGGACTTCGACGCTGGTTTTGGAGTCGAGGTTACCCGTGGGCTCGTCTGCAAAGAGTATGCTTGGCCGATTGATGAGAGCGCGCGCAATGGCCACGCGCTGCTGTTGGCCACCGGAGAGCTGGCCGGGATCGTGATCCATACGATCGCCAAGGCCGACGCGCTCAAGTAGGGCAATGGCTCGGGCGCGCTGCGCGGCGCGAGTCTCTTTGATCGGGTTGTACTGCAAGGGCATCAGGACATTATCGAGGGCCGAGGTCTTGGCCAACAGGTTAAAGTTTTGAAAAACAAAGCCAATGCGTGTGCAGCGTATGTCGGCGCGTTCATTGGCCGATAGGGAGCTGACATCACGACCATCGAGAAGGAATTGTCCACCAGATGGCGTGTCGAGGAAGCCAAGGATATTCATCAGCGTGCTCTTGCCAGAGCCAGAGGCTCCCATGAGTGAAATGAGGGTGCCTTGCTCAATGGCCAGAGAGATACCATTAAGCACGGGGACGTCGACGGAGCCGAGCTTGTAGACTTTGGTTAAGTCTTTGAGCTCGATCAGCGGCTGCTTGGCGGGGGTGTGAGGTGTTGTCATGATTGCATCTCCTCCTTAGTGAACAGGTGGCCCACCTTTAACATTCTTATTACGCTTAGGAATTTTAGGCATAAAGGGGTTCGCACCAGTTGGCCTACCTCCCTTGGCCTGTGCTTGCGTGATTTCACCTGTGATGATTGCATCGTCAGCAGAGAGCGAGCCCGATTTAACCGCCAGAATCTCGACGGACGAACCATTGCTGACGCCCAGGATGACCTCGACCGGCTGTGGGGTTTGAGAGGCGCTGAGCGTGTAAATGGTGGCACGCTTACCGCCCTTGCCCATTTTACCGCCGGGGGCGCCTTTGCCAATCTTACCCCGTTTGACGGCTTTTTGGGATTGGGCATCCTTGGGTGACCAGCGTGTCGCTGCGACGGGGATCACGAGGCAGTCTGGCACTGAAGACTCGGTGATGAAATCCACATTAGCCGTCAGATACGGGAGGAGGGTGCCATCGGGATTGGTGGTATTGACCTCGACGGTGTAGGTGACGACATTGGATGAGAGGGTGGCATTGAGTCGCACTTTACCCACTTCACCCTTAAAGGTCTTATTGGCAATCGCATCAATGGTGAAGTTGACTGGCTGGTTGGGCTTGATGGCGCAAATGTCGGCCTCATTGACGGGGACCCAGATCTGGATCTTGGTCAAGTCTTTGGCAATGAGAAAGAGCGATGACGTGCTCATGCTCGAAACGACCGTTTGGCCGATATTGACGCGGCGGTCAATAATGACACCATCGACGGGGGCGACAATGCGGCAGTAGCTGAGGTTGCGCTCGGCCTTTTCGACGGCGGCTTGGCGCTGCTGGATCATGGCCTTGGCTGCTGCGATGGATGAGTCGGCAACCTTGACCGCATCGACCGCCTTAAGATAGGTAGCCTCGGTATCATCATAGTCGGCTTGCGAGAGGGCAAAACCTACGCCGATCTTTTTAGATCGAGTAAAGTCTCTATCTGCGAGATTGAGCTTGGTCTTTTCTTGTGCGAGGAGGGCATTGGCCTTGGTCAGCTCTGCTTGCGCAGATGAGAGGTTGGCCTGGGCAATGCGCAAGTCTGCCTTGTAGGTGACCGAGTCAATCTCGGCCAAGAGCTGGCCTGATTTGACTCGTGAACAGTAATCGACCTCTTTGCCATCGATATCTTTGCCAAAGACAAGGATCTGACCGGTGACTTGCGCACCGACGTCGATGAGGTCTTCGGGTTCGATCGTGCCAGTTGCCTGGATCGTATTGAGCACCGTGCCACGTGTGACAGACTCCGTCTTATAGGATGGCTGGGATGGTTTGTTGATGTCGCAGCCGACTAAGGCCGCGCAAGAGATGAGTGCGAGTAAGGGATATTTCATAGGAGTCTCCATGATTAAGTTAGGGGATCGTGTTATTGCGGGCGATTGGTTGCCGGGGCATTCGTCTCAGAGTTAACCCAGCCGCCACCGAGGTTTTTGTAGAGGGTGATGAGGGTCGAGAGCGCGGCATAGTGGTGAGAGACAAAGGCATTTTGAGCCAAGACAAGGTTACTTTCTCCAGAGATGACATCGTCGAGAGAGATGGTGCCATTATCAAATCTCCGCAGAGCGACAGTCAAGGCTTCCTTACGGTGGTCGATGACCGATTGTAAGCTATCGGTTCGCTTTAGCTGGTTATTCAAGGTCTGCCACGTGTCTTCTGTTTTTTGGTAGGCCGAGAGGATGGTCTTTTGATACGATTCGATAGAAGCCTTGAGGAGAAATTCATTTTGGGTGACGAGCTGTCTCCATTTACCAAAGGCAAAGATATTCCATGAAAAGCGTGGCCCCAATGAAAGTGTCTGCGTATAGCCAGACCACGGAGAAAGATCCGGCGCACTCACCCCCAAAGAGCCCCCCAAAGCAAACTTTGGATAGAGGTTGGTCTTTTGGATACCCAGCTGGGCATGTTGCTCAAGGATAAGCTGCTCGGCTTGGGCAATGTCAGGGCGGTTTCTCAATAGATTGTTGTCAAAGCGAATGCCTTGAATCTCCGGAAAGCGTGATGAGGCTGCTTGATTAACATATGAGAGCAGTCGTTGAGCGAGCGTATTGGGAGACTGACCAGTGAGGAACTCGATCTCAAGAATTGCAGACTGGATGGCCTTTTGGTAGTTGGGAAGAGAGGCACGCAGATCAGCTAGTGAGGCTTGAGCATTGAGCAATTCAAACTTCGTTACCGAGCCAGCATCAAACCGCTTCTGCGCGATCGACACCGAGTCTGTCCGTAGCTTGAGCATCTGCTGGGACAACACAAGCTGCTCGGCATTTTGCCGCAGTGAGAAATAGGCCAAAGCCACCTCTGCCGCCAAACTCACCCGAATATGCTCCAAAGAATACCGCTGAGCGAGCCATTGAGCATTGCTCGCAGCCTGCTGGTAAGCCACCGATCCAAATAGATCCAGCTCCCAATTGACATCGAGGCTCGTCGTCACATTGGATTGCCAGCCGCCCTCTTTTGCGCCTCGGGATTTCGACTCGGTATATGCGCCCGATGCAGTCAGCGAGGGCCAATCTTTGCTATCGGAGCTATCGCGCAAAGCGCGAGCTGCATACAGCTTAAAGTACGCAACCTTGAGATCGGGATTGCTCGTTAAAGCGGACTCGATCAACGAATCAAGCATAGGGTCATTAAATGTCCGCCACCACTGCGTGATTGCGCAGAGGTGGCCAGCAGTCGGCAACGTCAGCTGAGCCGCATGGCTCTCCGGAATCGCCGCAGGCGTGTAGTCCTTGCCTACTTGGCAACCACAGACTAGCAGTAGACTGAGGCAGACAGTGGAATAAAGGTAATGGGATTTAGTACTCATAAGGGATCCTGTCATTAGGGGTGTGCTTGAAACATTCCCTATAGTATGTAAAGAACCTTAAGATAACCTTAAGATTGTCACTATTTTTCACAAAATAGTGCGTTTTACCGCACTTTTCACCCCAAAACAGCGCCCCTCGCCCCACAAAAGTTGATTTTTATCAGGCGAGACACTCACATCTCAGAGTGTAAAAAAAGATCCAGCATCGCTGCTGGATCTTTTTTTGAATCGTGGTCGATCTCTAAGATTAGAGAGCAGCCTTGATTTCTGCGAGCTTTGCAGTCAAAGCAGCAGGGATACGATCGCCGAACTTAGCCCAGGATTCGCCCACGCTGTCGAGCTCTTTCTTCCAGCCGTCGGTGTCGACGACGAGGAGCTCGTGCATGGTTTCAGCGCTGACGTCGCAGCCATCGAGGGTGATGGCGTCGTCGGTAGGCATGAAGCCGATCGGGGTTTCCTTAACTGCGGCGGTGCCTTCGATGCGTTCGCAGACCCACTTGAGGACGCGGCTATTGTCACCGAAACCAGGCCACATGAAGCCGTTTTCGTTCTTGCGGAACCAGTTGACGAAGAAGATCTTAGGCAACTTGTCAGCGGTGGTCTTGTCAGCCATTTCGAGCCAGTGACCGAAGTAGTCAGCCATGTTGTAGCCGCAGAAAGGCAACATTGCGAAGGGATCGCGGCGGACTTGACCGATCTGGTCGGAGATCACAGCAGCGGTAACTTCAGAGCCAGCAGCAGAACCCATGAACACGCCATGAGCCCAGTCCTTAGCTTGGTTAACCAAAGGAATGGTGCTTGGGCGACGGCCACCAAAGAGGATCGCGTCGATTGGCACGCCTGCGGGATCTTCCCATTCGCCAGCGATCACAGGGCAGTTGATTGCAGGAGCGGAGAAACGTGCATTCTTGTGAGCTGCGACGTAGTCGTCCTTCTTGTAATCTGCATAGTTAGCGCCCTTGACAGGGACCATCTTGTCAGCGCGGTCAGCTGCGCGGTAGCAGTCGGCGCCCTTCCAGTCGATGCCGTGCTCAGGAGCGTCAATGCCCATGTCTTCCCACCAGATGTCGCCGTCATCGGTCAACACAACGTTGGTGAAGATGGTGTGGCTCTTGCAGGATTCGAGAGCGTTGGGGTTGGAGAGCTTAGAGGTACCAGGTGCGACACCAAAGAAGCCGTTTTCGGGGTTGACTGCGTAGAAGCGGCCGTCTTCGCCGACGCGGATCCAAGCGATATCGTCACCGAGGGTTTCAACCTTCCAGCCGGGGATGGTAGGCAACATCATTGCGAGGTTGGTCTTACCGCAAGCGGAGGGGAATGCTGCAGTGATGTAGTAGAATTTGCCTTCGGGGTTGGTCAGCTTGAGGATAAGCATGTGCTCAGCCATCCAGCCTTCGCGCTTAGCTTGGGCAGATGCGATACGCAATGCAAAGCACTTCTTGCCGAGGAGGGCGTTGCCGCCGTAACCGGAGCCGAAGGACCAGATCTCTTCGTCTTCGGGGAATTGGCAGATGTACTTCTTATCCATGTCAGCGCAAGGCCATGCGACATCTTCTTGGCCAGCTTCGAGAGGAGCGCCAACAGAGTGCAAGCAAGGCACGAAGGTGCCGTCTTCGCCGAGGGTGTCAAGCACGGTCTTGCCCATACGGGTCATGATCTGCATGTTGACAACAACGTAAGGAGAGTCGGTCAATTCGATACCGATCTTACCAACCTTGGAGCCGAGAGGACCCATGGAGAAAGGAATCACGTACATGGTACGGCCCTTCATGCAACCTGTGTAGAGGTCGGTGAGGGTCTTTTTCATTTCTGCGGGATCTGCCCAGTTATTGGTGGGGCCTGCATCATCCTTGTTGGTCGTGCAGATGTAGGTGCGGCCTTCGACGCGGGCAACGTCAGATGCGTGAGAACGTGCCAAGTAGCATTCGGGGCGCTTGGCTTGGTCAAGCTTGACAAAAGCACCTTTAGTAACTTGGTCTTCGCAAAGGCGGATGTATTCTTCATTAGAACCATCGCACCAAACGATTTGATCAGGGGTCATAATCTTAGCCCATTTCTTCACGAATTCGATAACCTTTTGGTTCTTCGTAGGGGCTTCGCAGCAGCAGCAGTCACAGCTCATAATAGTCTCCATGTTTGAGGGTTACTTTTGCTCTGTTTTGTTTGAATTACCGAAACCATTTTTCAGTAGATCAATACTAAACAGATAAAACGCCATTCATTATAGACTATTTGCTCTGATAAGTCAATACCCCAAATGCAATAAACTTTGCGGCGAGGCGATGCCTCGCAGTGGACAGTGGACAGCGAGAGGAGGCTACGCCTCCTAGTGCTAGTTGATAGTCCTAGTCCTAGTAGTAGTGGAGGGATTGCATCCCACACCCTGCTTATTTGAGAGCACCGCTAATGGCCACGAATGGCTCGCTAACGCTCGCAGGACTGCCAGGAGGATTGTATCACGGAGACACGGAGCGCCTGCGGCGTGTGAGGTGAGCGTGCATACTTGTTCGGTAGCCGGACGGGCACGTCTGGCTCGGGGTTCTTAGGGGCTGACAGACCCTAAGCTAGCGGCACCCAGCTGCAAAAGGCAAGCGCAGCGGCAGTCAAGCACTGCGGAGCGACCATCATGTGGGGCGTCGCTACGCTAGCTCTGTGATGAGGGCCGTCTGGACGGGGGGCTCCTCCCACCCCATGCCCCCGACCGGCCTAACCTAAATAGACCGGAACTCAACAAGCCTCTGCAGGGCGAGCTGTGCTCGCCAGTCAGTGGGCAGTGGGCTGCTACACTCACCGCAACAACCTCTCGAGCTGGCGACGCAAGTCGCCACCTACTGCGAAAAGCGTGTCGCTTTTTATTTTTTTGCGGGTGAGCCGGTCGCTCACGCTCCCTGCATTAGGCTCAGGACTTAGGGACCTTAGAGGCTTTAGGGAGTTTTGCCACACGCAGGTCGCTCACGCTCCCTGCATTAGGGACTTTAGCAACCTTAAAGACCTTAATGACCTTATTGCTCTCGCAAAAAAGGGGGGTGGCTCCAAGAGGAAACATCGGGAGCGTCCTAAAAGCGCAGCGTTCTGCGAGGCGCAGCCTCGCTCCATATTCTACATTCCACACTCTAGCGCCGCAGCCTCGTCTATGCGAGGCTGGTTTGGGCGGGGTGGTATCAGCTCTAAGCGTCGCAGTGCTTGCTCGATGATCTGCTCTCTGATCACGAGGCGATCAAATTGTGCTAGATGACAATTTAATGCAAAGCAATAGATCTTGCCTTGGCTCTCTAACCAGCCTACAAACCAGGCTAATTCTCTATTAAACCATCCTGTCTTACCATAGAGTGCCCAGGTTGCATTGCGCTTGAGTAGGCAGATTTCACGTATCTTGGCTTGTGCCTCTCGGGGATAGGGTAAGCGGTAGGTGGCCAACTTTGCAAGTAGGCGGACTTGCTCTTGGGCGGAGATCTTTAGCTGTCCCGTTAACCAAAAATTCGTTAGGTCGTCAGCGTTGCCAGCAGTCATATTGCCGTATGCTAGGCGAGTAAGCTCGCGCTGCATCGCTGGAGCGCCAATCATGGATGCGACTTGCTTAAATGCGGGTACATGTGAGACTTGCATCCCCAATCGCAAACTCATGTCGTGCTCCCATGTCGGCAAAAAGAGTTTGCTACCATCATGGCGATAAAAAATTTCATCAACCGATGTCAAGCGCCCTAATGAGAGTGCAATTAGGGCGTTGTAGATCTTAAAGGTCGATGCTGGTGAAAAGCGTTGTAGGCTGCGTGCTTGATTGTGACCGATCATCTGCTGTGTTTGCAAATCCAAAATCACGCAGGTGCCTTCGAGTTGATTGGCATCAAAAAGCGCACTGATCGCGGCTCTCTCAAAAATGGTCTCATTGGGTGTGGCTTTCTCTACTGGTGTATTACATCCACACAAGCAGAGTAGTAGACTAACGATCATCATTGCTATTTTCATCAATTACTTCCAACTCTTTAGCTCCAAAATTCAATGGAGTAATGTCTTAATTAGGTGCGCCTCCTAGAACGTCCTGAGGTCTCTTGGGACAGTCACCATGCGCCTGCAACAGGCAGATCTCCTACAGCGGTCTGCTTGCCGACTCTACAGCTTTCGCCAAGATGGCTTGGGCGGCGCGATGGGAGGCGGGGGTGTGGCCGAGGGTGTCGATGACGGATTGGAAATCGGCGAGGGTTTGGGTGCGCTGGGGGGTGTCGTCAATGAGGGGGAGGATGTGCGCAATGATGGCCTCTGGGGTGAGGGCATCTTGCAGGAGCTCGGGCATGACGGAGCGTTGGGCGACGATGTTGGCGAGGCCGACAAACTGAATGCCTTTGAGGAGGTGTTTGCAGAGCCAAGCGGTAATAGGGTGCATGCGGTAGGTGAGGATGGTGGGGCATTTCATCAAGCAGGCTTCGAGGGTGGCGGTGCCGGAGGCGACGATGGCTGCGCGGCTTTGGCGCATGACGTGGCGGGCGTTGCCGTCGATGATGGCGAGATGGGTGGGCTGGGGATGGGTGTCGAGGATGGCTTGCACTTCGGCGCGCATGGCGGCGGTCGGCACGGGGATGATAAAGCTGCAGCCTTGGGGGCGCTGGGTGTCGAGCAGAATGGCGGCATCGAGCATGATGGGCAGGAGCTTGCGGATCTCATTGCGGCGGCTACCGGGGAGGAGGGCGATGTGGGTGGGGGCGCTCCAGGGTAACGCGGGGGAAGGCTCGGACCAGGTCTGGTCGGCGCGTTCTGTCAGGGGATTGCCAACAAAGAGGGCTTTGAGTGTGGTGGGGGCGTAGTAGGCGGGCTCAAAGGGAAAAATGCAGAGCATCAGGTCGATGGCTTTGGCGATGGAGTAGATACGCCGACGGCGCCAAACCCAGACTTTTGGGGAGATGTAATGAACGGTTTTGATGCCGTGTGTGTGAAGGGCTTTGGCTACGCGCATATTAAATCCGGCATAGTCGATGGTAATGAGTAGGTCGGGCTGCCAGGTGATGCCAAGGTCGATGATGGTCTTGATGGCACGCTTGAAAAAGCGTGCATTGGCGAGGATTTCTGCCAGGCCCATGGCACCGAGTTGGTCGGTGTGGTAGAGGAGCTGGGTGCCTTGGGCGGCCATGGCATCGCCACCCATACCGCGAAAGTCAATCGGGCGTGGGCTGAGCTCGCGGAGGGCTTGTATAAGGGCGGCGGCGTGCATGTCGCCGGAGACTTCGCCTGCGAGGATGAGGATTTTAATCGGCTCGGACATGGCGGCTCCCTAGTGGATGGGTGGGTCGATTTCGCGGGGGGCGGGGGGAAGGCCGGAGTCGAGGGCGACCATGGCAATCCCGAGACGATTGGCGGCGGCGAGGACTTCGGTGCGTTCGAGGAGGACGAGGCGTCCTGCCTGAAAGGCGATCGCTGAGATGCCGGTCTTTTTGAGGATGCGGATGGTTTCACGGCCAATGACGGGAATATCAAAGCGCATGTCGTGGGCATTTTTGGCGACTTTGATGCAGACTGCGCCTTTGCCACCGAGCTTGGCACCGCGGTAAAGGGTGGCATTAGTCCCCTCAAATGCCTCAACAGCGAGGATCATCCCCTCTTTGACGAGGATCGTTTGCCCGATGTCGAGGTCGCAGACGCCCATAGCGATCTTGTGGCCGAGCTCGATGTCGGACCATTCTCTGGCGTCGGGGGCGCGGGTGGTGAGCACGCCTGCCTGGGGGATGCACTCGCCCATATAGTAGGAGGATGGCAAGGTCTCGATCCCATTCTCTGCAAAAATCTCAATCACGCGACCAAAGATCGAGTGGGCGTTTTTGACTTTGAGTGCGCTGAGGGCTTCGCGGGAAAGCTTGTCAAAACGGGTCTGAAAGAGTGCAATCGGGGTGATCTGACCGGCGAGAATGATCTGCTTGATGCCGGTACTCTGGGCATAGTCGAGCCCGCGCTGGAGCTCGCCTACGCCCAGAACGTAGCATTCGTCGGCGGCATGGCGGAGCCAGCGGGTGGTCATGCCGCGAATGGCCAAGACGACGATGCGCTTGACGCCTGCTTGGCGCATACCTTGGAGGAGCTTCTCGGGATAGGTGCCACGACCGGCAAGGATCAGCATCGATTCGGGAATGGTGGATGGACTAGTGGGCATCAATGGCCTCCGGGGTTTCATCAAAGACAAAGATCACCTCGTCTTTTTGCACGCGCTTATTTTGGCGGGCGAGTTGTTCCACAAATTCAGCGGAGGTTTCAAAACGGCGGGCGTTTTTCTTGAGCTTTTGCAACTCGATCTCTTTTTCTTGTAAGATAGTGTCAAATTTAACTTGCTGCTTGCGCATGATTTCTAGGTCTTGGTATGCGGGCACCGTATAGCGCAAAAGAATAAAGAGCGCAATAAAAAACGCCGTCATGGGTAGTGAATAGGTGATTAATAATTTCAGTCCTTTATCCATCATGGTGTCATTCCTCTCAATCAATGGTGTCATTATGGGCCATTGGATGCTAAAAGTCAACTCAAAAATGCCCTTACCGCCCTAAAACCTCACTTGCTGCTGGACTAAATCTCGTCGTAGAGCGTGCGCAAGTGGCTGCGATATTGGGCCTGGTGGAGACTTTGACGCCCGACACTGTAAAGCAAGCCCATGTTAATAAAGGTCGAGAGCAGACTCGAGCCGCCATAGGACAAAAAGGGTAAGGCAAGTCCCTTGGTCGGGACCAAGTGGGTCACCACACAGAGGTTGCCACTGATCTGTACCGCCATCAAAAAGGTCACCCCAAAAGCGAGCAACTCGCCTTGCCGGTCTGCGGCATTGAGCGTAATGCGCACGCCACAGCCAAGCAAAACCAAATAGAGCCCCACGATCGATAACGTACCCACTAACCCGAGCTCTTCTCCCACGACAGAAAAGATAAAGTCGGTGTGAGCCTCGGAGACGTAGTGATACTTTTGGATCCCACGACCATAGCCCACCCCCCAGATGCCTCCTTGATGAATCGCCACGAGCGACTGCGTCGCCTGGTGGTTTTCTTCTCGGTCGGTCGACAAGCGGTGTACACGATTGGGATTAAGGGCAATCGCCACACCAATCACTGCAACTGCGATCACTCCCAATGGAATCAAATAACGCCAACGCGCCCCTGCTGCCAGCAGCATCACCCCAATCGTCGCAGTCATGATCAGCGTCGTGCCAAAGTCGGGCTCGAGCATCACCAGTAATATCACTGGTGATAAATAAACCAGTGGTCGCACCACCCCCAGCCAAAACCGAGAATACCCTGACCCCAAGCGCGCATAGTAGCTCGACAAAAAGAGGACAATCCCAACTTTGACAAATTCACTCGGCTGCACCACAAAGCTACCCGTCAAACCAATCCAACGGCTCGATCCATTGATTGGGTGGCCGATCGGCTCTGGCAAAAAGACCATGCTCAAGACAATCAACATCACTGTCAGCAAAGCCCAATTCACCCACCGCACCTTATATACACGATAGTTGATCAGCGCAAGCGATACCCCTGCAATCGAGCTGGGGATCAACGCCACCAATTGCCTAAAAAGGTAGCTCCCCAAAAAGGTATCCGTATTGCCCATCATCGCCGTCGCCGACCCTACCATACACAGCCCGGTCAGCGTCAGCGTCAGGATTATTAAAAAAAATACTTGCAGCGTTGTCTGCGTCATCACTTAATCTCTGGATTAAAAAAGGGACCCCTGTTACAGAGTCCCTAGGTTCTCGCCTCAATAGGCGTATCACATTACTTAGTGGTCGTAGGGATCTTGATCTCAGTCCCCACAGCGACCTCATTGGAGGTGAGGTTGTTGATCGACTTGAGCAAACCCACGCTCACGCCCCAAGTCATACCAATGCTCACAAGGTCCTCATTTTCCTGTACGATGTGCGTCTGGTACTTTTGGACAGGGTCAGGCGTGATCACATCGACGGCCGGAGGTGGTGTCATCCCATCTGCGACAACAGGATCTACAGGCACTGCGGCTGGAGGCATCATCGGATCAACAGGTGCTACGACTGGCTTTTTAACAGGCTTCACAGCCGGCTTAGCGGCGGGCTTTTTAACCGGTTTCTTGACCATAGGCTTCTTAACGGCGGGCTTTTGGGCAGCCTTAGCACTCGGAGTCTTAGTCGCACCAAGGATCACAATCTTTTGACCGACGCGGATACGATCACCCTTGATGCCGTTAGCTTTGCGGATCTTAGCGATGCTTGCACCAAATTTCTCAGCGATGAGCGAGAGCGAATCGCCCGCCTGGATCGTGTAGACAGGTCCCTTGCTAGCGCGAGCGGAATCGACAGCCTTTTTGCCACCCTTGGGTGGTGGATTAGCTGGCTTAGAGAGATCACAATAGGGCAACTTGATCTTTTGACCAACGTGGACCTTGTGCACATCCTTGACCTGAGGATTGAGGGCCTTGACTTGGTTGAGGGTAAAGCCATAACGGTAGGCCACGCCACCAAAAGAATCGCCGCTTTCCAGCGTGTAGGTCACCGTTTCGGGCTTAGCAGGCTCGATAGGCTTGATCGGCTCAGGCTTAACCGTCTCGATCACGATTTCTTCTTCGTCGGTAACCGGAGTCTCTGCCACCTCTGCTGGAGGATTGACGGGCACGACAACTGTCTGGCGCAAGCCTGCCAGACGGGCTGCTTCAGCTTGCGCTTGCACGCGGGTTTGGCACCCGGTAAAGCTCACCACACCGATGAGGAGGATCAATAAGCTGCACAATGAAAGTGTTTTACTGGTCATTTTTAGATTCCTTGTTCTCTTGATAACATTCAATACATCGTTTAAAATCATCCCCACGCGCCGCATAGCTGACATATTGGTCAAAGCTCGCCGTACCCGGAGACAGCAATAGCACATCACCAGAGCGAGCTTGATCAAGCGCTTCCTGCACCGCCACATCCATCGTTTGACACTGAGTGCAAGGCACAGTTGTAGACCACGATTGATAGAGCTTTTCCGATGACTCACCTATAAGATACACTTTTTTTGCAAAAAAAGCTAGCCCCTCTTTCAAAAAATCAGCACTTTTTTCCTTTAATTGACCTCCTGCGATCAAAAAAAGCGGTTTTCCGACCATTTTGAGCGCAGCTTCTGTCGCTGAAAGTGACGTCGCCTTAGAATCATCGATACAAATAACCCCCTGCACATCGGCGACCTTTTCCATGCGATGATGCAGCGGCTCAAAACCCTGCAAAGCGGCCTCAATCTGACCATCACTCAGCTCAAGCTTACGCAGCAAATGATACGCCGCTGCCGCTGCCTGCCGTAGCACTGGATTATTAAAATAGCTCTGACCTAAATCAAGCGTCAAGTCTGCCCCATCAAAATAGTGCACCTGCGCACCGGCTGGCACACACCCCTGCGCATCAAAGCCCAGAGGCAAAAGCACCAAATCCCCCGCACCCATCGCTTGAAAAAGCCGCCGTTTGAGTCCACCATAGACCGCCATCGTCCCATGACGATTGAGATGATCAGTCTGCAAATTGAGCAAAATAGCACATTCGGGATGAAAGCGTACCGTGTGCTCCATCTGAAACGAGCTCACCTCGACCACCGCCACCACACCACGACCATCATCTGCATACTCGAGCACACGCTGGCAAAGCGGCGTACCATAATTCCCCGCCGTACACGCCTGACGACCAGCCATCACCAGCGCATCCGTACACAGCTTGACCAGCGAGCTCTTGCCCTTGCTACCCGTGACCGCCACACTCTGGCCCCGCCAATAGCGCGACCCCAGCTCCAGCTCCGAGATAATCTCCATCCCAACAGCACGAGCCTCAGCAAGCCACCGATGCTCCAGCGCAATCGCCGGACTTACCACACACAGATCAGCTGCCACATTAGGCCACACATCATCACCATCGAGTACCGTCACCGTCCAGCCTTCACGCGCCAAAAGCGCCTGCGCAGCGCGCCCACTCTTGCCCGCGCCCAAAACAATCGCACGATTCACATTAAGCCTGCTTTCCAAAAAGCGCCTCATAACGCGGCGCCCAATACGAGATAATAATATCGGCACCCGCACGCGTTAGCGCCACGATCGATTCACGGATCATCTCATCGAGATCACCCCACCCACGATCAGCCATCGCAATCAGCATCGAGTATTCGCCACTGACATTATAAGCCGCCACCGGCAAATCCGTGCGAGCCTTGACCGCTGCAATCATGTCCAAATAAAAGAGCGCAGGCTTGACCATCAAGATATCCGCACCCTCCGCCTCATCAAGCGTCGACTCTAGTAAAGCATTACCCACATTACCAGGCGATGCCTGATAACCCTTGCGGTCGCCCTTGCCTGGTGCTGAATCCTCCGCATCACGAAATGGCCCATACATCGACGACGCAAACTTCGTCGAATACGCCATCACAATTGTCTGCGTAAACCCAGCCTCATCCAGCGCCGCGCGCATCATCCCAATCTGGCCATCCATCATCGCACTCGGCGCCACCACATCTGCACCAGCCTGCGCATGCGAAACCGCCACCTTAGCCAGCAGCTCAATCGCCGCATCATTATCCACCTCACCATGACAATCCAGCGGACCACAATGACCATGACTCGTGTATGCACACAGACACACATCAGTCATCACCACCAGATTAGGGTACGCCCGCTTAATCTGCCCAATCGCCATCTGCACCACACCTGTCGACGACCAAGCACCATGACCACCATTATCCTTGTCACCATCCTCATGGCCAAAGAGCAAAACCCCACCGATCCCCTGAGCCACCACAGGCCCCAGAGCAACAATCAGCTCATCGACACTGTAGCGAAATTGACCCGGCATCGACTCAATCGCCTCCTTACGACCAGACCCTCCAACCAAAAAGACCGGCCACACCCACTTAGCAGGCCCCGGTATCTCAAGATCAAACATCGCCCGAATCATCGGCGTACGACGCACACGACGCAAACGCAACGCTGGAAAATTCATCTCACTTACCCCCATTCAGCTCTGCACTGCGAGCCGCAGCCGCAAGAATAGCCCCTTGCAAATCAGCCACACACCCAGACGACTCAAGCGCATCGATACCCGCCTGCGTCGTACCACCCTTGCTACTGACAGCAGCAATAAAATCATCCAGCGACGAAGACCTTTCAGTCAAATACATCGCCGTACCCAGCAGCGTCTGCAAAGCAAAAGCCTCCGCCACCTCCTCTGCAAGACCAGCCTTAGCAGCAGCCCCAGCAAAAGCCTTCACCACCCACGCAATAAAAGCCGGCCCAGACCCCGACAGCCCAGTCACCGCATCAAATTCCCCCTCAGGCGTTTCCGATACAGCACCCAGCGCAGAAAAGATCCTCTCCACCAGCTTCTTATCCTTGATCAAACTATCCGCACAATACGCCGTCATCCCCTCACCCACCGCAAGCGGCAGATTAGGCATCACACGAATCAACCGAGGACCCACTCCCACATAACCACGCAGCGTAGCCAAAGACACCCCAGCAGCAATCGAAATCACCAAATGCCGCTTCGTCAGCGCCATCCCCTCAACCGCAGCCCGCAGATCCTGCGGCTTCACCGCCAAAATAATCACATCATGATCAACAAGATTCCTCGGATCCAAACAGCTAAAAACAGCAAGATCAGGATAATTCAAAGACAAAACCACCTGCTGCTCAACGCAATGTTCCACAACCGTAATCCGATCCTCCGGCACAATCCGCTTAGCAATAATCCCAGAAAAGATCGCCTCAGCCATCTTACCACCACCCACAAAAAGTATCCTCACAGCAGCCATAATAACCTCCAATAAATAGATTAACCAATAATCACCCCAAACTGTACAGCACTTCCCCCAAAAAAGCAAGCAAAAAAACCATCAAACTTGCGGTCGCTACGCGACCACAAGGTCGCAGGTCGCTTGACAGTCGCTGCGACTGTTCCAAGAGACCGCAGGCCGTTCCGCGAGGCGAGTTCAGTGCGAGACCTGACGAGTCGGGGGCATGGAGTGGGAGGCGACCATCGCCCAGACAGCCCCCATCACAGGCCGACGCCGTGCTAGGCCTGCCAGGGTTTTTGGGCGGCGAGCACACAATGTCCCTGACTCAATCCCCCACCCCACGCCAGATCTCTCCCTCCCACCCCACCCAAAATACAACAAGGATGCGCCATGAGCCCGCGAGCTCATGGCGCATCCTCATTTGTGTCTTTTTGTGGTCTTTTGTGGTTAAAAAATCTAGCAGACCTACGCTACCTCTGGCAGCGTCCACCAATAGGGAGCGCAACGACCGTTATAAGAGGCGCAGCCTCGCTCCCACATTCTAGCCGCTCCGCCTACCCACGCTTGATCGTGATCGCCAAGATCGCAATATCAGCAGGATTCACACCAGGAATCGATGCCGCCTGACGCAAATTCGCAGGACGGATCTTAGTCAGCTTTTCACGCGCCTCAAATCGCAAATGGTTGATCGACATATAGTCCATATCAGCCGGGATCAACAGCTCCTCATCATGACGCAGACGAGCCGCCTCCATCTCCTCACGCTCAATATAGCCAGCATACTTCACAGCGATCGTCATTTCCT
>CAYZIC010000017.1:0-37247 GCA_964478335.1 uncultured Lentisphaeraceae bacterium
TATCACAGAGGGGGATGACTGAGTCATCTAGTCTTAGTTTATAGTCTTAGGTTAGGAAGAGCGGTCTGCGACCGCAGTCAGCGGAGCCTACGAGGGTGTCTACGAGGGATTGTCTCACAGAGGCGCAGGGGGGGAGACGCAGAGGGAGGCGACCGCGTCGCCTCGTTACAGTGAACAGCCCCCAACTCCCATCCCGCTACCCACAGTCGCGCGCAGTGCGAGCGTCGTGGCGGGAGGCAAGCTCAGGGGCTCGCATTTAAGAATAAACGCATCAATATACAAAAAACGCAGACTGCCCGCCACAGGCGCTCCTCTCTGCGCTCTCTGACCGCTCGGTCGCCTACGGCTCGGTCGCTCAAGACTATGTCTTGTCTAAGCCTCAATCTCGCCACTGCAGTCGCTACGCTCCTTTGATTGCTCGTTTCGCTTCCAAGTCTAGAGTTCTAGTTCTCGTGCTAATGGTGGGGCTGTGCCCCACGCCCTGCTTATTGACCTGAAGACGTTGTCTACATTGCACCCAAATTACTGCGCGCTATCGCTTGCGGGTAGTAGGCATCGAAGTGCCACGAATGGCCACGAATGACTTGCTAACGCTCGTAGGACTGCCAGGGGGGTAGCGTAGGGGGCGCTTTTTCTCCCTCACAAGGGCGGAGGCTGCGCCTCTACGACAGTCGCGATGCTCCTGCATTTTATACTTCCACCCCAAAATTAAACAAGAGCCAGTTTTTTTGCATTTACCGCTTGCTTATTTTGACGCTCTCAGCTATAATAGGCGCTATCAAAACAGATGTTTTATTAAGAAAGGAACTTTGTGATGAGTGTATTACATTTGACAGATGCAGATTTTGCAGCAACAATTGCTACTGGTGTGACGTTGGTCGACTTTTGGGCACCTTGGTGTGGGCCTTGTAAGCGCTTGGGACCAGTGCTCGAGGAAATCGCTCCTGAGTATGATGGCCGTGCTAAAATCGCGAAGGTCGACATCGACCAATTCCCGGCTTTGGCTGCTCAATATGGTGTCTTGAGCATCCCGACGATCTTGATCGTGAAGGATGGCCAGGTGCAAGATACGATGATGGGCTTGCAGCAAGCGGCTACGTTGCGCGCTGCGATCGATGGCGCGCTCTAGCGATCGCGCTAGGTACAAGGTACAAGGTACAAGGTACAAGGTACAAGGTACGAGGTACGAGGGCGACTGCGTCGCTATAGGTCGCTCGCTGGCTCGCTAGGTGCGGGCCAGCGGCGCAAGTTTCCTTTCGCCTTTCGCCTCTCGTCTCTTCTCTGTTTGTTACTGTTCACTGCGGCGTAGCCGCTAAGGATGATTCATGGCTTTTAAGCAAATACTCTTTTTGGTGATCTTTTCTTGTGGCTCGTTGTTGTCGGCGCAGTCAATCTCTCCTGTGCAAGCGCAGATGGCGGCTCAGGTGCAGCAGATGCAGCGTCTGCAGATCCAGTTGCAGGGCATCGTGGCTCAATTGGATGCGGTCGTGCGGGCTCAAAATGAGCTGAATGCTAAGGTCATGCGTCTCGAGTCAAGACTGAATGATGGACAAAGTGATGCATTGGTTGCGGTTAAGCGCGATTTGACCTTTTTGAAGGGTGAACAGGCCAAGCTGCGTCAGGAGATTGTCGCAGATTTGACGAAAAAGATCACGCAGATCGTGCCGCCTAAGCCGGTGGCAAAGAAGCCTGCTTTGCCGCCAATCTCGACGACTGGCCGAGAACATGTGGTGGAGCAGGGGCAGACGTTGACAGAGATCGCTCAAGCTTATAAGCAGAGTGTCAAGGTGATCATGCGGGCGAATAAGATCTCTAATCCGTCGTTGATTCGTGTGGGGCAAAAACTATTTATCCCAGATTGAGCTTGCGCTGCCTCGCTAGGTACGAGGGCGACTGCGTCGCAAGTAGGTCGCTCGCTGCGCTCGCTAGGTACGAGGTACGAGGTACAAGGGCGACTGCGTCGCAAGTAGGTCGCTCGCTAGGTACGAGATACGAGGGCGACTGCGTCGCTTTACTGTCCACTGTTTACTGTCCACTGTTTACTGATCACTATTTTGCGGTGTAGCCGCTAAGGATGTATGATATGAGTCTATGTGCAACGATTGCTTCTGTAGCAGGTGGTTTGGGAATCTTTCTTTTGGGGATGAAGCAGATCTCTGATGGGTTACAGGTAATTGCGGGTGCGAAGATGCGGCGGTTGGTGGCTGCAGCAACGACCAATCGCATCTTTGGTGTCTGCACGGGGGCGATTGTCACGGGCATTATCCAGGCATCGGCGGTGACGACGGTGATGGTGGTGGGGTTGGTGACATCGGGGGTGATGACGTTGGTCCAGGCGACGAATGTGATTATCGGTGCGAATATCGGTACAACGGTGACGGCCTGGTTGGTCTCGATCTTCCCTAAGGTGGGACCTGAATTTGGCTTGGCGGTTACGGGTGTGGCGGCGTTGATTTACCTTTTCTCTAAACGTGAGGGGTGGAAGTATACGGGGCTGATTTTCTTGGGGCTTGGGTTGATCTTTTACGGGCTCTTTTTGATGAATGCGTCGCTGGCTCCGTTGGCTAAATCAGAGGCTTTTGTTGAGTTTTTGTCGTTCTTTGAGGCGAATTCTGCTTGGGGGCTAATCAAGTGCATCATGGTGGGCGCAGTGGCGACGGCGTTGATCCAATCGTCGTCTGCGACGACTGCGGTGTCGATCTCGTTGGCGATCAATGGGGTGATTACGTTTGACACGGCTGCGTCGTTGGTGCTGGGTATGAATATCGGTACGACGGTGACGGCGTGGTTGGCGAGTATTGGCGCGACGACAGATGCGCGTCGTGCTGCAATGGCGCATACGCTCTTTAACTTGATCGGTGTGGCAATTATGGCCCCCTTTTTCTTGCCGGTGATCTTGCCAGCTATTCGCTCGGTGTGGGACATTGAGGCGATCGTGGCGAATGATCCAACGAGCTTAGGTATCCCTATCGCAGCAATCCATACGGCTTTTAATATCGTCAATACCTTGGTCTTCTTGCCCTTTGTGAAGCAGTTTGTGGCGTTGATCTGTCGCATTATCCCTGATAGTGCGATGCGTGAGGCACCGCGGTTGACGATCTTGAACCCTTTAAAATTGGCCCCTGTGGTGGCTGTAGAACAGGCCCGTAAGGAGGTCGAGCAGATGGCGAGCCAATGTCGCGAGGCGACGCATCGTCTGCGGGAGATGCTCTTGGGTGAGGTGGATGAGCCTGGCATTAAGTTGGTCATGCGGGTGGAGGAGGATCTCGACACGGTACAACATGAGGTGTCTGCATTTTTGGGAACGATTTTGACGCGCACGATGGGTAGTGCGGTGGCTTTGCGTGCGAGAATGTTGCTGCGTGTTGCTGATGAATATGAGTCGATTTCTGATGAGGGAGCGATGCTCTGTAAGCTCTTTGCTCGTATGCGTAAGAATGATCTCAAACTCGACGATGCGACGCGTGGGGAATTGCTCAAGCTGCATGATGCGTGTGAACAATTTGCGAGCAAGGTCACGGATGCTTTTTGCATGGGTAAGCAATTCGCCCCGCAGGTGTTGGCGCATGCTCAGTCAGACGAGGCTGCAATCTCGGCGATGATTAAGGAGATCCGCCATGCGCAGATGATGCGCTTGGGGGATAAGGAACACAGCCTTGATCCATTGTCCTCGGTCGTGGTGCTCGATATGATCAACAGCTATCGTCGCTTTAAGGAAGATTGTGCAAATATCGGTGAGGCGATGCTGGACGAGGCGCGGTAATGGCTCGTAGGCGCATCGGTATCCTTGGGGGGTCGTTTGACCCAATCCATACTGCGCATCTAGAATTGGCTCGCTTGGCGCGCGAATCGTGTGCACTGGATGAGGTGTGGCTGATGCCGTGTGCCCAGCAGGCTCTCAAACCGCAGGGCGCTTGCGCATCGGCTCGGCAACGCTGCCACATGGTCGAGCTGGCGATTGCTGCTCACCGGTACTTGCGCTTAGAACGCTACGAGGTGGAGGCGGGTGGCATCTCCTACACCGTCGACACGATGACTGCGCTTAAGGCACGCAATCCGCAGGTGGATTTTTTCTTTATCATGGGGATGGACTCGGTGGGGAATTTTTCCAGATGGAAGGATCCCGATAGGCTCTTGACTTGCTGTGAATTTATCGTTTTTGATCGGCTTGGCGTGGAGAAAATTGCCACACCCTATAGTCCAAAATTACTAAAATACCACATTTCAGCCCTAAAATCGCCGATTTCTTCCACTGAGCTGCGTAAGATGCTTGCACGAAATGAAAATATCATGTACTATATACCCCGTGCAGTCGAAAACTATCTCCGACAAGAGAAGATTTACTATAGAGAGGTAAACAATGGAAAATAAAGAATCATTAGCAATCGAAATCGCCAAGGAGCTCAACTTGTCCAAAGCGGAGGATATCCGCGTATTGGACGTGCGGGGCATTTCATCGGTGACGGACTATTGCGTCATCGCGACGGGCAATTCTGCCCCACACCTCAATGGCCTCTTGCGCGATGTGCAGGCTCGCTTGAGAGAGCTCGGCGAAAAGGGGAACCGCGTTTCGGGCGATCCTGAGAGTGGCTGGGTCCTCTTGGATTGCTTTTCGGTCATCGTGCATGTATTCGCACCAGAAGCGCGCGAATACTATGACATCGAGCGTCTTTGGAGTGAAGCCAAAGAGATCGACTATACCGCCTAATCGGCCACCAAGTACTCAATCTATCACATTACCAGTGCGTGGCCTCTCGTCGTAGGAGGCCATTTTGTATGCTAGCAAAGGAATTGATCATGAATAGTGACACTATCAAATCTGGATATCAACGCGCCCCTCACCGTAGTCTCTTGAGAGCTGCTGGGGTCAAGGGTGAAGACTTTAAGAAGCCCTTTATTGCAATTTGCAATTCTGCGACGGATGTCGTGCCGGGACATTGCCATTTGCGCAAGGTCGGGCAGTTGATCCGTGAGGAAATCATTGCTGCGGGCGGTGTGCCATTTGAATTTGACACGATTGCTGTTTGCGATGGCATTGCCATGAGCCACAGTGGTATGAAAATGTCTCTGCCAAGCCGTGAATTGATCGCGGACTCGGTCGAAACCATGCTGCGTGCGCATTGTTTTGATGCGATGATCTGTATCCCTAACTGTGATAAGATCGTGCCAGGGATGCTTTTGGGGGCTTTGCGTGTGAATATCCCTACGATCTTTGCTAGCGGTGGGCCGATGATGGCGGGTAAAAATCCTGTCACGGGCAAAGACTCTGACTTGAATACGGTCTTTGAGGCGGTCGCAGAGTATAAGAATGGCAAACTCACTGAGGCGCAGCTCGAATCAATCGAATCGACTTCCTGCCCGGGATGCGGTTCTTGCTCGGGTATGTTTACCGCAAACTCGATGAATTGTCTCTGCGAAGTGCTCGGTATGGCCTTGCCTGGTAATGGCACGGTGCCTGCCATTGATCCTGCCCGTGAAACGATTTGGCGCACCGCAGCTCGTCGCATTGTGGAAATGGCTAAGGCCGAAGGCCCCCGTCCGCTCGATATCGTCACGCCTGATGCCATTGATAACGCCTTTGCCTTGGATATGGCAATGGGCGGTAGCACTAATACAGTCTTGCACACGCTGGCATTCGCTCACCAAGCTGGGATCGCTTACGATCTTAAGCGCATCGACATGATCTCCAAGCGTACGCCCAATATCTGCAAGGTGGCGCCATCGTGTGGCTACCATATGCAGGATGTGAATGCCGCTGGTGGTATACCTGCGATCCTCAAGCGTATGCTCGAAAAGGATGCTGCGCTCTTGCACACCGATGCCAAGACGGTCTCTGGTAAGACTATCGGCGAAATCGCAGCGTCAGGCATGCCTCAGAATGATGCGGTTATTCGTACGCTTGATACGGTCTATAGCCAAGATGGCGGCCTCTCGGTCCTCCATGGTAATATCGCTAAACAGGGGGCGATCGTTAAGCGTGCGGGTGTCTATGCCTCGATGATGGTCTTTACAGGTAAGGCTATCTGCTTTAATTCTCAAGAAGAGGCCTGTGAGGGTATTCTCGCTGGCAAGGTGCAGTCTGGTCATGTGGTCGTGATCCGTGGCGAAGGCCCCAAAGGTGGACCGGGTATGCAAGAAATGCTCGCACCTACCGCCTATATCATTGGTGCTGGCCTCGGTGAAAGCGTGGCTTTGATCACTGATGGACGTTTCTCTGGGGCGACTCATGGTGCTTGCATTGGGCATGTCTCTCCAGAAGCTGCAGAGGGTGGCGAAATCGGTCTCATTCAAGATGGCGACCTCATTGCGATCGATATCCCTAACAATTCAATCAATGTCCAATTGACCGATGATGAGCTCGCTGCTCGCCGCACACAGGCTCAACCATGGCCTGCTCGCAATGTCTCAGGTTGGTTGGCGCGCTATGCTAAGCTCGTGGGCAATGCCTCGACAGGAGCATCACTCGCTTAAAAAACGCTGTCTGGTTGCCCGTTACACGAAAAGGAGACGATACTAGATGAAGTTTGAAACACAATGTGTGCAAGTTGGTTGGGATGCCAAGAATGGCGATCCCCGGGTCTTGCCGATTATTCAGAGTACCACCTTTAAGTTTGACAGTAGCGAGCATGTCGCTGATCTCTTTGACCTCAAGGTCGGTGGTCACTTCTATACTCGCTTGAGCAACCCGACGCTCGATGGGCTTGAGCAGCGTATCGCTGCAATTGAGGGCGGCCTTGCTGCAATGGTCACTGCTTCTGGGCAGTCGGCTCTCTCCCTCGCGGTGCTCAACCTCTGCTCGCCTGGAGACCATGTCGTCTGCTCTAGTGCTATCTATGGCGGTACCTACAATCTCTTTAACGTCACCTTGCGCAGAATGGGTATCGATTTTTCGTTCTTTGATCCTATGGACAGTGACGAGGAGATTCAAAAGCTCTTTAAGCCCATGACAAAGCTCATCTTTGGTGAAACGATCTCCAACCCTGCACTCTCGGTCTTTGACATTGAGCGCATTGCGACATTGGCCCACAAAAATGATGTGCCGCTAATGATTGATAATTCATTAACGACTCCTTATGTCTGCAAACCAATTGATTACGGCTGTGACATTGTCATCCATGCTACGACAAAATACCTCGATGGGCATGCGTTAGCCGTGGGTGGGGCAATCGTCGACAGTGGTAACTTTGATTGGGCTGCGTCTGGGCGTTTCCCCGAGCTCTGCACGCCAGATCCATCTTACCATGGCTTGGTTTACACCGAGGCCTTTGGCAAGGCTGCCTATATCGTCAAGGCGCGCGCTCAGCTCATGCGTGATATTGGCGCACAAGCCGCACCCATGAGTGCCTTTCTCACCCATGTGGGGATCGAAACCCTCCCTCTACGTATGGCGAGACATTGTAATAATGCCTTCGCTGTGGCGCGATTCTTAGAAGCGCACCCTGCCATTGAGTCTGTCAATTATCCAGGCTTGCCCTCCAATCGCTGCTATGCTTTGGCGCAGAAGTATCTGCCTAGAGGAGCTGCTGGTGTGGTCTCTTTTGATATAAAAGGTGGTAGAGATGCTGCCATGAAGCTGATGAATGCTTTCACGCTTATTGGTATTGTCGTCCACGTCGCAGATGCCCGTACTTGTGTCTTGCACCCGGCAAGTATGACTCACCGACAGCTCACCGATCAGCAGTTGCACGCTGTGGGCATTAGCCCTAATATGGTGCGTCTCTCAGTCGGCATCGAGCATGTTGATGACATTATCGCAGACCTCGAGCAAGCCCTCCAAACAATCTCATCAATCGTCGAATGATCAAAAAAACTATAATAACGGAGTCTATCCTATGAAGTTTGAAACAAAATGTGTCCAAGCCGGTTGGGATGCCAAGAATGGCGATCCTCGTGTGCTCCCCATCATTCAAAGCACCACCTTTAAGTTTGACAGCAGTGAGCACGTTGCTGATCTTTTTGACCTCAAGGTTGGCGGTCACTTTTATACCCGGTTGAGTAACCCGACGCTCGACGGACTCGAACAACGCATTACTGCGCTCGAGGGTGGTATTGCTGCGATGGTCACGGCCTCTGGTCAATCGGCCTCCACTCTTGCGATCCTCAATCTCTGTTCGCCAGGTGACCATGTCGTCTGCTCAAGCTCTATCTATGGCGGTACCTATAATCTCTTTAACATCACTCTGCGTAGAATGGGTATCGATTTCTCGTTCTTTGATCCCATGGCCAGTGACGAGGAGATTCAAACGCTCTTTAAGCCCACGACTAAGCTCGTTTTTGGTGAAACGATCGCTAACCCAGCACTCTCAGTCTTTGACATTGAGCGTATTGCGACCTTGGCTCACAAGAATGGTGTGCCTTTGATTGTGGACAACACCTTTCCAACGCCTTACCTCTGCCGCCCATTTGAATTTGGTTGTGATATTGTGATCCACGCCTCCACTAAATACCTTGATGGTCATGCGATGGCTACGGGTGGTGTCATTGTCGACAGTGGTAACTTTGATTGGGCTGCGTCTGGGCGTTTCCCCGAGCTCTGCACGCCAGATCCATCTTACCATGGCTTGGTTTACACCGAGGCCTTTGGCAAGGCTGCCTATATCGTCAAGGCGCGCGCTCAGCTCATGCGTGATATTGGCGCACAAGCCGCACCCATGAATGCATTTCTAACCCACGTGGGCATCGAAACGCTCCCCTTGCGTATGGATCGCCATTGTGAAAATGCTCTCAAGGTTGCGAAGTTCCTCGAAAGTCATGATGCCATCGCATCGGTAAATTATCCTGGTTTGCCATCGAGTCCCTACTATGCTATGGCGCAGAAGTATCTACCAAAGGGTGCCTCTGGTGTGATCTCATTTGAGGTCAAAGGTGGCCGAGAGGTCGCCATGCGCTTGATGAATGCTCTCAAGCTCGCTGCGATCGTTGTACACGTCGCGGATGCACGTACTTGCGTTTTGCATCCGGCAAGCATGACACACCGTCAGCTGACCGATCAGCAATTGCATGATGCAGGCATTAGCCCGAGTATGGTCAGATTGTCAGTCGGGATCGAGCACGTTGATGATATCATCGCAGACCTCGAACAAGCTTTTGCAGCTATTTCCGACAATTAATGACGGAGGTAACCATGCACGATTGGCAAGCACGAGCACGCGTAGCTGAAGCAGAGATTGACGCCTATAAAGTTCGTGCAATGGTCGCCGAAATTGAACGCGACGACCTGCGCAACGAGATGACCGTCAAGTCGATACAGTTGACGAATCTGCAGTCTCAAGTCGCCGCCCTCACGGCACACTTGAGCGAACTCGAGACCCCACATCAGTAGCCCAAGTAAAAGGGATGAGATCATGAGTGAAAAAGATACACGGCGGTGGTTTGTCAAAGTCTCCGCAAAGACCGTTTACAATTCCATCAATACCGCAACACTTGTTAAGTGGGCTGAAAATGGCACCCTAACACCTGAGTCGTTGCTTTCACTCGATCGTGTCAATTGGTCTCCTGCGTCAAACTTGGTCGACCTCGAGATGATGTGGTATCTCACCTCTGCGTCTCAGCCCCCCTATGGCCCAATCCATTACGAAGTCGCTATCAAACTCATCGAGTCTGGTAGCTTCCCAGACGATACGCAAATCTCAATCGATCCAGAGCAGTCCCCAGAGGATGAACCTACCCACGATGAGATCTTTGCCCCGCAAAACCCAGACGAACAAGCCGCTGTCCTGCCTCAGCCACACTTGCGCTCAGATGTTGAGATCTTTGCGCTCGAATGTGAGGAATCTGGAGAGCCTGAGTCTCCAGAATGCGAGATGACGGATGTGGTATGTCAGGAGCCTGATGAGCCAGTGGTGTCTGAAGAGTCTGAAGGTATCGTGGAAAATCCCCCTCCGCAAGAAGAGCTGATGATCCAGACGCTAACAGAAAAACTCGCAGACCTTGAGCTGCAATTCATAACACTCCAAGAGCAAAATTTAGCGTTAAATCAGCGTATCGCTGCGATTAGCAATCAGCCACCGCCTGCAAGAGAGCCGATCGTGCAGACGACTGTGAGCGATTCGACGATTTATGCTATTTTAACCCAAGAGTATGAGATGCTCACGCAGATGGCCGACCAAGAGCGCGATGCCTATCAGGCGGTGCAAGCGATCATCCGCCAACGGCGTGAGGCTATTGATCAGCGCCTGTTGGCTCTGCGGCAGCTTATTCAATTCTCCCCTGAGCAAATGCGCCACCATGCCTTGCGTCAGCTCGATCCGGTGTCGATGACATTTTTCAACAACAACGCAGAGCTTGAGACGCGTTTGCACAAGCAAGAATCACTCCTCACCCAAGCTCTTGATCAACGCTCTGAATTGGAGAGGCGCTTAGTGGCAATGGAGGCGCGCGAACGAGATTTCAATGCGCAGATCGCCCAAGCCCAACGCCAAACTCGCGACTCTCTGCGATTAGAAGAATCTCTTCTCAAAGCCGAGGCTGATCTCAAGGCGGAGCGTTCTCTGCGCGAGCAGGATAAGGAAGAGAGTAAGTCGATCCAGCGCCACCTTTTGCGTCGTATCGAAGAGCTTGAATCAGCCTCTGGTCAGGCCTCAGTATCAATTGCTGCTGAGACAGAGCTCTAACCATGCCAGCACTGACTTGCCCCCTATTTTTGGCACCTATGGCTAGCTTTACAGAACCGCCGATGCGCGTTTTGAGTGAAGACTTTGGTGCACAGCGCACCTATACAGAGATGGTGAATGCCGATGGATTGATTCGTGATGGTGTCAAGACTTGGCACTTGCTCGAAACCCTGTCACAAGAAAAACACGTTTATGCCCATCTCTATGGACACACGCCTGAGTCTTTGGGCGAGGCAACTGCTCGCGTTGCTGCACTGAATCGTTTTGAAGGGATCGACCTCAATGCCGGATGCCCAGTGCCGCGGATTACCAAGCTAGGCGCAGGATCGGCATTGATTCATGATCCAGCTAAAATTGGCACCATTGCTCGATCCATGGTCGAGGCATCCAATGGCCTTCCTGTCACAGTCAAAACTCGCCTTGGGCCAAATCCGCATGATGTGCGGATCTTTGAGATTCTTGAGGCTGTTCAGGATGCTGGTGTCTCGGCGTTGGCGATTCATGCGCGCTACACGTCACAGGGGCACTCTGGCCCCACAGATCTAGAAACGCTTGCGGCAGTCAAATCCAAAGCCAAGATCCCAATCTACGGCAATGGCTCAATCTTGACCTATCAAGATGCGCTAAAGATGCAGGCTACGGGCGTTGATGCGCTACTCATTGCGCGTGGTGCATTAGGCAATCCGTGGATCTTCCAATCGCTCACTCAAGCAAATCCCAAGCCTCGCTCTATCGAATCCTTACGGGAGGTCTTTCATAAGCATGTCGAGCTACAGTTGGCCTATTGCCATGGCGATGAACACCTCCTGGCGGTTGTCTTTCGCACGCATCTTTTCCGCTATCTCAAAGGCCTGCCAGGCTCCTCTAAGGTTCGAGGCAATCTCATGCATATTCAGACGATGCGGGACATCCTTGATGCTGCGGACCCGTTGTTTACTGCGGCGCAGTGAATAGAGAACAGGAGCGGCAGCCCGGTGGAGACGAAGGTCTCTGGTGTAGAGAATTCCCAACTTGAGACAATTCGCAAGTTGGGAATTTTTGATTAGTGGTGCGTTTGTCTTTAAACGCCCCTCCCAACATCCATACTCCAAAGACGAGCCCTACCTAGAGCGTGGGGGTGTCTTGGGGACGCACGTAGCTATTGCGTGAGATATGGGTTAGGGCAATGGCTAGGGCGTCTGCTGCGTCGTTTTGGGGGATCTCAGAGAGTGCGAGCATTTTGGCGACCATTTGTTGAACGTGGATTTTTTCAGCGCGTCCAGATCCCGTGATAGCCTTTTTGATGTCGGTGGGGGGATATTCGTAGACGGAGAGGCCTTTTGATGTGGCAGCCTCGATTGCGACCCCTCGCGCATGGCAGAGGATGAGGATTGTCTTGATATTCTTAAAGGCAAAGACCCCCTCGACGGCGACGCAGTCTGGCTCATACTGATCGATGAGGGCTGTGATCTGCTTGCGGATTTCGACGAGGGCTTGGGATAGGGGGACCTTGGGGGGATTTTTAATCACTCCATAGTAGATCGGTTTACGCGAATAGCCTTGTGATTCCACTATGGCTACACCACTACTGCGCAAAGAGGTGTCAATTGCTAAGACGCGCATCGATTGTCCCTAGAGGGCCATTTTATCGGCGAGTCCAATGTAGGATGCCGGGGTCAATTGGGCAAGGCGATCTTTGTCTGCTTGTGGGATGTCAAGCGTTTGAATGAAGGCCTCAATCTTGGCCTGATCCATGGCTTGGCCACGGGTGAGGGCTTTGAGCTTTTCGTATGCTTCTGGCACGCCGTAGCGACGCATCACCGTTTGGATGGGCTCTGCGAGGACTTCCCATGCGTGGTCGAGATCTTGTGCGAGGACCATCTCATTGGGCGAGATGCGCGAGAGGCCTCGGGTGGCCGATGCGATGGCAATGAGCGTATAGCCAAAGGCTGTACCAATGCTACGGATTGCCGTTGAATCAGTCAAATCGCGCTGCATTCGAGAGACGGTGAGCTTGCGCGCCAAATGGCTCAGTAGGGCATTGGCTAAGCCGACGTTGCCCTCGCTATTCTCAAAGTCGATGGGGTTGACTTTGTGTGGCATGGTTGATGAACCGACCTCGCCAGCGACGACCTTTTGAGTCAAATAGTGGCGCGAGACGTAGCTCCAGATGTCACGGTCAAAGTCCATCAAGATGGCATTCCAGCGCTGCATGATGTCAAAGCATTCTGCCATGATGTCGTGAGATTCGATTTGGGTGGTGTAGGGATTTTGGGCTAGACCAAAGGAGGCAATGACGCGTGCACTAAATGCGGGCCAGTCAACTGCTGGGCAGGCACTCATGTGGGCATTGTAGTTGCCCACGGCACCATTCATCTTGCCAGGCAAGACGAGGGCTTGGAGTTGGTCGCGTTGGCGGGTCAAACGGTAGACGTAGATGGCCATTTCTTTGCCCAGCGTGGTGGGGCTCGCCGTTTGTCCATGGGTGCGAGCCAACATGGGCAATGCGATGTGGTCGGTGGAGAATTGGGTCAAAGCAACCAAAAAGGCCTCTTGCTTAGCGAGCAAAACAGCACGAGCATCCCGAATCATCAACGAATGGGCCATATTGTTGATATCCTCGGAGGTACAGGCGAAGTGGATGAATTCTGAGAGGGAGGCCAAATCGGCTGGGAGATTTTCACGAATGTAGTACTCAACTGCCTTGACATCATGGCGAGTGACGGCCTCGATCTCCTTGACGCGCGCAGCTGCAGTCAAATCAAAGTTGTCGGCAATCGCTTGCAACTGGGCTCGCTGGCTCGCGCTGAGTGCGGGGGCTTCGGGGAGGTTGGGTTCGTCGCAGAGGGCGATCAACCAGGCGATTTCCACCTGAACGCGACGCATGATGAAGCCGAATTCAGAGAAGATCGTGCGCAATGGAGCCGTGATAGAGCCATAACGCCCATCGATGGCGGAGACGGCGGTGAGAGAAGTGAGGTCAAGGGTGTCAGCGTGCATGAGAAGGGGGCCTTTTTGTTCTAAAAAAGAGGCGAATGCGCTTGTTGAGCGATTCGCCTCCGGTTGGTCGGATTATTTCTTCTTTTCGGTCAAGGTTTCACGACGAGAGGCGAAGCGATCGGCGAGTTTGCGCTGGGCTGCACTATCTGGGAAGACGTGGCTCTTGCCCTCGGTCTCCGCTATAAAGGTCTTGAGTGCCTCTTTAGCTTTGGAGGAGAGGTCTTGTGGCGTCTCGGCAAAAACGATGATGTGCAGGTCTCCCGTAGGGTGACGACCATTTACGCTAGGCACACCGTGACCACGCAGACGGAATACTTTACCATTGGCTGTCCCTGCTGGGATCTTGAGGTTGGCCTCTCCCTGAGGCGTCACGATCTTGGTCTCGCCACCTAATGCCATCAAGGCTGGAGAAAGCGCCATCTTGCAGATCAGGTCGTTGCCTTCGCGTTCGAAAAGGTCACTGTCGCGCACCGAGAAGTGGATGTAGGCATCGCCACGCGGTCCGCCATTGGTGCCGCCATTGCCTTGTCCAGCCAAGCGGATACGCATACCGCTATCGACGCCAGCAGGGATGGCAACAGTGAAACTCTTGCGAGCAGAGACCAAGCCCTTGCCGTGGCATTTTTTACAGGGCTTTTTGATGATCGATCCTGTACCGTGGCAATTGGGGCAAGTGTCTTGCATCATCATGCCAAAGATACCCGATTGAGATTGGACCACACCCGAACCGCGGCAGTTGCTACAGGTTTCACGGCTAGAGCCAGCCTCTGCGCCAGAGCCCTTACAAGATTCACAGGTGTCATTGATCGAGAGGGTGATTTCTCGCTTAGAACCAAAGATGGCCTCTTCGAAATCGATCGTGAGCTTGATTTCGACATCCTCACCTTGACGAGGCGCATTGGGATCCGCGCGGCGCTGACGCCCACCAAAACCACCAAAACCACCGCCACCGCCACCAAATCCGCCGAAGCCACCACCGCCACCACCAAAGAATTGGTTGAGGATGTCATTGAGGTCGGCATTTTGAGCGAAGCCGCCACCACCAAATCCGCCGCCCTTCATACCCGCATGGCCATATTGGTCATACATATGGCGCTTGTCCTCATTGCTCAGGACTTCATAAGCCTCAGAGGCATCACGGAAGTGCTGCTCGGCCTCTTTGTCACCCGGATTACGGTCGGGGTGATATTTCATCGCCAGCTTACGGTAGGCTTTTTTGATTTCATCAGGTGAGGCGCTTTTGGCAACGCCAAGAATCTCGTAGTAGTCTTTTTTTGTAGCCATGGTGTGATTCCTTATTCAGCTTGAGCAGATGCACCAGCCGAGACTAAGACCTGCGCAGGACGGATCACCTTAGATCCGAGCTTCCAGCCTTTGCGGAATTGGCTAAAGACGTGATTTGCTGGGACAGACTCATTAGGCATCATTTGTAGTGCCTCGTGGAAATTGGGGTCAAATGGCTCACCTACAGCATCGATCGCCACTGCACCGGACTGTTCGAGAGCCTTGCGGAATTGCGTGTCGATCATGCGCACACCATCGACAAAGGTTGATTCGCCCTCAGGTGCATTTTGCAACGCCAGCTCGAGGTTGTCCTCAATGGGCATCAACTCTTTGAGGAGGCGTTCATTCGCACGCACAATCATTTCATCGAGTTCACGAACATGACGCTTGCGCATATTATCAAAGTCCGCCATCAAGCGAATGTAGCGATCTTTGAGTGCGGCCGCTTCAGCCTCAGCCTTTTGAGCGCGCGCCTCAGCATCGATTAGTGCATCAGCTGGGATTTCCTCAGCCGTGGCAGGGGATTCTTCAGAGATAGGAGATTCGGGGGGGACGGAGGTTGCTGCTGTGGCTGTGCACGTTTCTTTTGCTGCATCACAAACGGGAGATTCTGGGGATTGGTTGGATTTATCTTCTTGAGACATAAATACTCCTTGTCATCTTGGTCAAAGCCGATGGTGATCAAAAGGAGATTGCGATTGAGAGGGGAACTGACTGACCAGACCCCGAAGCAATGCCCCTTGATGGAATCAGGCTCTTCATCTATCAAATCAAAAAAATGGTGCCGGAAAGGGGAGTCGAACCCCTACGACCGTTAAAGTCTGCGGATTTTAAGTCCGCTGTGTCTGCCATTCCACCATTCCGGCCCGTTTTGAGCTTATCCGTAAATAATGATAAAGAGGATAAGACTACCAAAACAATCGACACTATATCACAAGTAGCAATCAAAAGTCAAGCCCAAAAGCGTGTGAATATTGCGCCTTTGGCACTTGGGGGGCGGCTTTGCCTCCGTTTTAAGGGCCTACGTTACAAAAAGCTCAACTAATGCATGCTAATAATTGTCAGGATTGCAAGGGATGTAGCGGTTGCGGCTCTAAAATGTGGCATGTCGGATAGAGGGAGCTTCCTTTTGGAAGGTGCGAATGGTGTACAAGTGTACTTGAGAGCGGTGTGCGAGTTTATGCTCCTTAAATGGTTAAAATAGGAGGCTCAGTTTCCTATTTGATGACATCTGGAGCGTAGTGGGTGATGAGCTCTGTGGCGAGGGTGATGACACGCTCTGGAGAATTGAGTGCTTGGCGTTTGATCGTATCGATGAGGCGCTGCATGTCGTAGTAGGAGATGCGACAGATGAGCTCTTTAATACGGGGAATGAGGTTTGCCGACATACTCAGCTCGCGAATGCCTAGACCGATGAGTAAGAGAGCTCCGACAGGATTGGAGGCCATTTCTCCGCAGACGCAGACTGGTTTGCCGTAGCGTTTGGCTGCGGTCACGATTAGGTAAACGAGGTGGAGAATTACGGGGCTGAAGGGCTGATAGAGATAGGAGATGGATTCGTTGCCGCGGTCTGCGGCAAAGGTATACTGCACGAGATCATTGGACCCGATGGAGAAAAAATCGACGTGTTTAGCGAGGACAGGCGCTAGAACGACAGCAGCAGGGACTTCGATCATGAGGCCAATGGGGACTAGGTCTTTGAATGGGATGCCATCGTGGCGGAGCTCCTCTTTGCACTGTGCAACAAAAGCATTGCAGTCGAGGAGCTCTTGTACAGTGGAGATCATCGGGTACATCATGCGGCAGTCGCCAGCAATAGCCGCACGCAAGATGGCACGGATTTGACTGCGGAAGGTCGCTTTGTTGGTCAATAGATAGCGGATGGAGCGATTGCCTAAGAATGGGTTTGCCTCTGCGGCTTGTGGGCTGGTACTGGAGACGAGCTTGTCCCCCCCAATATCTAAAACTCGGATGGTTACGGGTTTGCCATTGGCAGAACGTAAGACCTCGGAATAGGCTTGGTACTGTTCGTCCTCGGTAGGCTCTTTCCCCGCGGTAATCCAGAGATATTCAGAGCGGTATAGTCCGATGCCCTCAGCGCCGTGGTCGCCGATGTGAGCAAAGCCGATGCTGTGGTCGGTATTGGCAGATAGGTGAATGCGGACTCCATCCGGAGTGATGGCAGGTTGATTGACCAAGCGCTTGCGCACATCGATGGCGGTGCGTTTTTCCTGTGTGGCGGCAAGTAGGCAGACTTTGCAGGCGGCAGATGGGAGATGCCAGAGCTCGCCGTCAAAGCCATTGAGTGCGACTTCGTCACCGGTCTGGATGGCATCAAGAGATTGTCCAATGCCAACGATCGCCGGGATGCCGAGTGCTCTGGCGAGGACAGTGACGTGGGCAGTGAGGCTACCGTGCTCGGTGGCCATACCCCGAATATAATCCAAAGGCAGAGCAACAGCATCAGATGGAGTTATATTGTCTGCGATGACAATTGATGGACGGGTTATTTTTGGGATATGGCGCTGGCAATGATCTCCTTGTAGCAAGGAGATTAGACGGTGTCGTACATCGTAAAGGTCGGCAACGCGTTCTCTCATGTAGGCATCAGTGGCATCTGCCATGGTGTCGATGATTTGCTGAAAGGCATCATAGACGAGGGTGGCGATGTTGATTTTCTCTTTGCGAAAGCGCTTGATGATGGTATCGATGAAGAAGTCATCCTCGATCATCATGATGTGTGCGTCAAAGATGCCCGCCTCAGTCTGGGTGGTGGCTGACTTTGTTTTGGTCATGAGCTCGTCAATTTCTTGGCGAGCTCGATTGAGGGCAGTGTAGAGTCTAGCCACCTCGGCATGGAGGGCGACTTGGGCAATTGCATAAGGAGCTGGCCGCTGGTTGGTCAGCGCCTCAAATCGAACGACTGGAGCAAAGGTAAGCCCCTCGGAGGCGGCCAGCCCCTGATAGCAGGTAGATTGGGATGCTTGATCTAACATCGTGCGTTCATCTCGAGTAGGGTGGGGGCTATTCGTCAGGCAGGTCAAACTTGCGTGCGATCAAGTCGGTAAGGTCGTCGATTGCAGCTTGAGCATCCTCGCCCGTAGCCGAAACGCGAATAGTATTGCCGCAAGCGACTTCGAGACCCATGAGCGCCATAATGCTCTTGCCAGGGACTTGGATGCCGTCTTTCTCAACGGTGATGTCGGATGCAAATTGTGAAACATGATTAGCAAAGAGTCCTGCAGGACGCACGTGCATACCATATTTATTGATGAGCGTGAGATCTTTAACAATCGTATCAGCCATGATAAGCCTCTTTCATTTGTAGGTTTCTAAACTTTAATCGCGATTCTAGGAGTGCGGCATCGCATTGACCTTTTCGGCGCGTTTTTAACTCAGCAACTGCGGTTTCAACAATATTGACGAAGTCTTTACCTGCGATAACGGGGATTGTATGGCAGGTGATGTTAACGCCAAGGATTGATTCTGTTTGTGTGTCGAGACCCATTCTCTCGGGGGATTCGACAGCAGAGAAGTGTTTCAGCTTGATGATGAGGTCGAGCTCGATCCTGTCCCGAATGGCACCAATGCCAAATAGGGTTGGAACATTGAGGACTCCTAGGCCTCTGATCTCAATAAATCCGTGAGTCGATGTTGGCGATTGTCCGATCAAGCATCCTGTGCCGTCATCTTGAATAATGGTATAGTCGTCTGAGATCAGTGCGCAACCATGACGAATGAGTCCAAGAGCCGTTTCACTCTTGCCGATGCCAGAGTCGCCCATGAGGAGCACGCCTATGCCACCTACGTCAACCAAAGTGCCGTGGAGTATTTTCTGGGGGCAGGTCAATTCGTAGAGAATGATGGAGGAAAGTCGATAAAAAAGTGTTTCTTGCTGAGCTGTCTTAAATAGTGCCACCTCAAATTGGTCGGCTAGCTCAACGATTGTTTCGAGGTTGGTTAATTCGCTCGATAATACCACAGCGGGAACTTGTTGCTCAAAGAGCTTATACCAGCGCTCGATTTGGACTTCTAAAGGGAGCGAATTGAGGTATGCACAGGCTTGATGGCCTACATATTGCAACATTTGTGCGGGGAATTCCTCAATGAATCCAGTCAAAGCGAGGTCTGCTGAATTGATTTGCGCAGAGGTTAGTGGGCGCTGATGACCATCTATTGGGGTGATTGCGGAGAGTTTTAATACCTCGCGGCCGCGCTCGAAGTAGTTCGAGACGGTGGTGATACGTGGTATAGCAGCAGATCTAGGCATGGTCGAGGATGGGATATGGGGGCAAACCTTTGGGTCTGCCCCCGGATGGGTGATTACTTGGCAGCTTCTGCGGCAAGGGCACCTTCGCGCACAGGGATCTGGGAGATCATTTGGCGCTTACGGCGGATTTGACGCTCAACTTTAGCCACGGCGCTGTCTGTGGCACTCTTGATTGATGCATCGGACTCAACTTTGGCGACGAATTGTTCGTCTTGGCGCTGGGCGACGACGTGGGCGGAGCAGAAGTTGCTCTGGAAATCAAGAATGATTGAGACGTGCTCGACCTTGGGGAACTTTTCGCCAAGCTTTTGGGCGCGTTGTTCCGCATAGGTACGGAAAAATTCGGAAATTTTCTTGTGGCGTGCAATAACTTCAATAGTCATAATAGACCTACCTTTCGTTTTATTTACAGATGACGTGCACCTGCTGTTTTTTTGTTGCCAAGAGTACGAGACCGTATCACTACATACGGAATTCATCTCCTAGATAAAATTTACGAGCTTGAGGATCGTTGATGAGGTCATCACTTGATCCTTGAGTCAAGATATTGCCATCGTAGACGAGATAGGCTCGGTCAACAATGGAGAGGGTTTCGCGGACGTTGTGGTCGGTAATGATGACCCCTAGGCCTTGAGCTTTGAGATTGCGGCAGATATTTTGGATATCAATGACCGCAAGCGGGTCGACACCGCTAAAAGGCTCGTCTAGCATTAATATGGACGGCTCTCTTACGAGGGCTCGGGCAATCTCAAGCTTGCGACGCTCACCGCCGCTGAGGGTATAGGCATACTGCGTGGCGACTTTTGTCAAGCCAAGGGACTCGAGTAGCTCAGCGCAGCGCTCTTTACGGGCTTGCTTGCTCATGGGCATGGTCTCTAGGATAGCCATGACGTTGTCTTGCACGGAGAGCTTGCGAAAGATGGAAGCCTCTTGGGCTAAGTAGCCCAGACCGATACGAGCACGCTGGTAAACGGGCATCTTTGTGACATCTTGTCCTTTGAATAAGACTTTGCCAGAGTTTGGCTTGACGAGACCAACGACCATGTAAAATGTGGTTGTTTTGCCAGCGCCATTGGGGCCAAGTAGTCCGACAATCTCACCGCATGATGCTCGCAGGGAGACGTTTTTGACCACGGTGCGTGTGCCGTAGATTTTGCACAGACCCGTTGCCTCAATATCAGCGGGTTCGGCGGGTTTGATTTCGCGATTAAAAATATCAACAGGCATAGGGAGCTCTTTTCTCGACAGTGGTTAGATTAGAGTAGGGACTTCACATCCGACTTTTTGCTGGCGTCGACAGGGATCGTTAGGGTCGGTCTGGGGTAAACTTCGACGCGTTGCTCTTCTGTCCAAATGGTAATTTTATCGCCTTTGACGGTGGAGTGTTGACCTTTGTCATCCATGTTGCTTAAAGAGGCATGGCCAACTAAGACGAGCGTGGCATCCTTTTTAGTATAGACAGCCTTGTCACAGATTGCGGTGCGAGCTTCGCTGACGACGGTGACATTGCCTAATACGACGAGCTGAGCGAGAGTCGAGGTGTCTTTGTCGAAAAAGACAAAAGCTTTGTCCGCATTAAGCGTGAATCTCGGATCTGTGACGACGACATTGTCAATGAGCGTGGCGACACCTTCTTGGTAGTTAAAGGACATCTTGTCAGCCGTGGTGCGCGTGGCCTGGTTGATCTTTTTGACAAGGGGCTTTTTGATGGGGGCTTTGCCAGATTCGAGAACCTCTTTTTGGAGGGCTTGTTGCTCTTTGAGCTCGGCTTCACGCATTTTAACAATGGCTGTGGTTTGATCTTTGGCGAGCTTGTCTGCAGCCTCTTTGCGCTGAATCGTCTTGAGGCGAGCATTTTCAAGGACGATGGATTCGACTTGTAAGAGCTTGCCATCCTCAGATTGAGTCTGCTTGGCGGATTTTTGGGGGGCTTTGGTCAGAGTGTTTGTAGCCGCCCAGGAGGAAAGGGTGGTTGCAATAATTGCTACGATGAGGAGACTTTTGCTGGAGTACGCTGTCATAGGAGAGTCCTTGTCTTAAAAGAGTGTCGTTTTGCCGCTGGTGCTTTTGGCCTTGTCTGTAAAGAGAGCGGCGCCTTGAGTGATCATTGTCTGCTTGGTGTTGGCATCAATTAGCGCCTCTTGCCCAATGATGGTGTCTCCCTTATAGGTGGCAAAGATGAGGCCCGAGGCGTAACCGAGCATCTTGGTACGATCAAAGATGATGTGCTCGGCCCACATTTCCGCAATGGGTTTGCCCTCGGGGTCTAATTCTAGTAGGGTGACCCAGGAGGCTTTGACCATCATGGTATCTGCGGTTAGATGGGCCTGTTTGGCCTGAATGATGTTTTTGGGCTTGCCATCTGGATACGATTTGATGGGAAGGACGAGCCAAGATGCGGGGTTGGTAAAACGCAGAGAATCCGCATTGAGGGTTTTGAGGTAGTCAAAGCGCATCAGGTTGGTTGCTTGTGCGTGTTTGTCAGCCCATGCCTCGATCTGCTCAATTGGCAAATTGCGCATGTCGGGTAACTCAGCAAAGAGGCTACCCATACATAATACGTATGCAATCAAAGAATAGGTGAGGCTGTTCAAGATTAGAGATCCTGTGTAATGGTATGAATCTTTTTGAGCTTGATGATGAGCTCCTCTAGGGCACTAAATGCGATCGCATTTGCCGAGTCGGAGAGTGCTTCAGGCGGGTTGAAATGGGTTTCGATAAAGATCCCATCGACACCAGTTGCGACAGCCGCACGCGCCAAAGCAGGAGCCCAGCGTCCATCACCACCCGATCCTGCCCCCAAGCCACCTGGGCGCTGTACGCTGTGAGTGGCATCAAAGATGACTGGGTAACCGAGCTCACGCATGATCAAGAGGCTGCGCATATCGGCCACGAGATTGTGGTAGCCAAAGCTAGCACCGCGCTCAGTTAAGAGTATCTTATTGTTGCCCTGAGCCTCAACTTTGCGGATGACATTGACCATGTCTTCGGGTGCCAAGAATTGCCCCTTTTTAATGGCGACAACGCGACCTGTTTGGGCGGCTGCGACGACAAGGTCTGTTTGGCGGCACAAGAATGCCGGGATCTGCAAGACGTCGGCGACTTCGGCGACACGTTCGCATTGATCAGGCTCGTGGATGTCTGTTACGATTGGTACATTAAAGGTCTCTTTGATCTCTTTGAGGGTTTCGAGACCGGCTTCAATACCTGGTCCTCGGTAAGCATTCATCGAGGTGCGATTCGCTTTATCAAATGAAGCCTTAAAGATGTAGGGGACATTGAGCTTGGTGGTGAGCTCGACCAAGGATTTGGCTAGCTCCATGCACGAGTCGTGGGATTCGATGACGCAGGGGCCTGCCATAAAGGCGAGGCTACCGTCACCATATGAAACTTTATCTGAAACTTTTACGCAGCGGCAATCTATCATAGTTATATTCCTCTCATTAAAACAGTGTGATTATAGCATAGTGGAGGGAAATAGAAAAGAAGAAAATGCTAAAAAGCGTGTATTTTGTCCTCTTTTAGCCCTCTTTGTGGCTCTTGTGACAGTTTAGGGAGCTGGTGTTGCCGTTTTAGAGGCGGTTGCGTAGTTGCTGAGCCCACTCCAAATCTCCCAAGAGTCACATTGACCTACTTAGTCGTTGTTGCTGAGTCGATTTGCGTGGGGGTATAATAGCGGACATAGTCTACTTGGTAGGTCGCTGGAAGGGTTTTGGGATCGAGGGCCCCGCCCCACGCGCCACCAATTGCGAGGTTTATAAGCAGATACATGGGCTCTCTAAAGGGATTGGATCCATCGGGACGATTTGCTTTGGAGCAATCAAAGGTGTAGTATTTTTGATTGTCAAAGAAAAAGTCAATCTTTTCGGGCGTTCTGATGATGGTGTAGAGATGCCATTGATCTTTGAGGGTGTTGCAGGTGATGGTGCCTCCGGTGGAGGTGTGGATCGAGCCATTGGGCAAGGGCTGGTTGCGTTTCCAGTGGCAGGTACCATAGATGGTCTTGGGCGTGCCCCAGACAAACTCCATGATATCGATTTCGCCGCAGTCAGGCCAGTTGCGCTGGGCGCAGTTGATCCCCATCATCCAGAGAGCGGGCCAGACGCCTTGACCTTGGGGGAGCTTGGCGCGGATCTCAATCTTGCCATAACCAAAGGCAACTTTGTCAAGGGTATTGATTGAGGCAGAGGTGACGGCAGCGGTTTCTCGGGTGTAGCGAGGGGTTTTGTGCTTGGCCTGGGGGGCGTAGTCTGGGTTGGTGATCGTCTCGTGCTTGGCGACAAGGTTGAGCTTGCCATCCCTAATAAAGCAGTTGTCTAGATCTGCATGGGTGTAGTATTGTAGCTCGCTATTGCGGATAAAGCCGACCTCGTATTGCCAAGATTGATCATTGGGGAGGCCAGCTTGCTCGAATTCTTCTTGCCAAGCGAGTGTCCACTGGGGGGCAGCCGGTAGGGCGGCGGGTTGAGAATCCTTGGGGTGAGAGATGCATCCACTCATCAAAGAGGCGGATGTGAGGAGGGTGATGAGAAGTGACTTGTGCATGATGATCCTATTAAATGGCGTGAATGGTGCGCTGGTTGAGAGAAATGGAGACCTTGCCAGCTTGTGGCACGACGGCATGAAGCTGGTAGGGGTGGTTGCCCTTTTCTAGCGGGAGGGTGATGGCGTAGGTGCCGGGCTTTTCATACTGCAAAATACGCGCCTCGTGCAGGACCAAATGGCACGACCCAGAGGTGGTAACTTGAATGGTCACCGGCTGCGTGGAGTCAACATGGAGTGCTCCCTGCATCTTGAGCCCGACATAGGGCGTTTGAGGGCGGCTGGATTGGGGCTTAAAGGCACTTGTCTCTGCGATGAAGTTAAAGTTAGGTGTCCAGGGTGGTTGTTTGTCCGTAGCGAACCATGATACCGCTTGTGGAATGGGCTTTGTTGCGTAGTATGGAGCGTTGTCGTAGGGGCGCGGGCCATCGGTAAAGCCCTGAGTGCCACAGGCCGCCAAGGATGCGGCCACGGGAATACGGCAGTTGTGCATGGCGTGCTTGAGGCGCTTGCCTAAGGCGACCATCTCGGCAGATGGATTGCCTGAGAGTAGGTCGTGCTGCTGCTTGGGATCCTTGGCGATGTTGTAGAGCTTGACGGGGTCGGCTTCGGACTTGATTTGCTGGCGGACGACAACGTAGTCTCCTTCTCGGAACATTTGCTGCTGTCCGAGCCCATAGGCAGAGTTGGTGTATTCGGAGTAGATAAGCTGTGGATTCGCTGACAGTTGTGGAGCAATGAGGGTTGGTAAGATCGATCGTCCATCTGAGTGCATGGGGATTTCTAATTGTAGTAGGTGGGCAAAGGTTGGCATCCAGCATTGGGATTGCGAGGGGGACTTGGAGATCGTGCCTCCAGGCACGGTGCCTGGATAGTGGACGATGGTGGGCACGCGAACTCCCCCTTCGGTGATCCAGCGTTTAAAGCCTCTAAAGGGGCCCCAAGAGTCAAAAAACTTAGGGTTAGCGGAGTTTTCAGCAGCAGGGCCATTGTCGCTGGTAAAGACGATCATGGTTTTGTCGTTATCCAGATTGTGCTTCTTTAAGAATGCCATCAAGTCTCCGAGGCAGTCATCGAGACGTTTTAGGGTCGTGGCGTAGCGCTGCATCGGAATGGTGGTAAAACCGTTTTGCTTGCTAAACTCTGGGTCGAGCCAAGTGTTGGCCTTTGTTTGCTCCTCCTCAGGTAGGGGCCATTGACCCTGTATGGGGGAGAATGGGCGCCCCGGCACATGAAAAGGCGTTCCATTAATCTGCGTATTAGCACGATTGTACGAGCCATGAATGGTGGTGTAGGCTAAAAAGATAAAGAATGGTTTGTTAGGGTGAGATTTGCAGTGATCCTCAATGTATTTTTCAGCCCGAGCGGTGAGTAGATCGGTATCATAGCGGAAGCGCTGAATGCTGTTGGGGACGACGATGTCATCTTCGAGAATCGGGCGGTCTTTTTCTGCATGGTAGTAAGTGTGACCATCGAGGTGATCCATGTAGACAAAAGAATGGTCAAATCCGACTTGGCGAGGAGCTGCGATGATCGGTTGGTTAGACTCTCCTCCGCCCGCCATGCCCCATTTGCCAAGGGCGTAGGTCTTGTAATTGGCAGCCTTAAAGATCATCGGTAGGGTGAGGGTGCGTTCGATCGGACGGTCAAATTGATTGTTGCGCAGGGTACAGATAGCTTGGCTTTTACCAGTGATCAGAGAGGCTCTACTTGGTGCGCAGACGGGTGCTGCGGCATAGTGGTCGGTGAGCAGCATCCCTTGGTCCGCAAGGCGATCGAGTGTTGGTGTCGCCAAACGCGCTGCTGCTTTACGATTGTTTTGAAAGGTCACCCCGAGGTCGCCATACCCCAAATCGTCAGATAAAATGAAGATAACATTAGGGGGGTGAGGCTTGTTGATGGCTCTTTGCATGGCAAAAAGATCGCTTTGATGAGCAACTACACACAGCCCTCCTAGGAGGTGCAAAAAAGAACGTCTCTTAATGTACATTATATGATTCCTTAATTAACACAACTATAATGTGCCCTATGATACCCCAAGTGAGTCTAAAAGTCAAGCCCAATATAGGCGCTAGCTAGGAATGCGTGTGATTTGTGGCGCTTGTTTAATTTTAACGGCTAGAACGGCCTGCGGCGGAGCGGCTGCGCCGCTAGAATGCAGAATGTGGAATGTAGAATGTAGAATGTAGAGGAGCAGCTTGCGCCGCTCCTGTGTCGATCGTCATCCTAAGGTGACATAAAATGGGTTGCAATGCAATCGTGAAATGGGTTGCAATGCAATCGTGAAATGGGTTGCAATGCAATCGTGAAATAGGTTGCAATGCAATCGTGAAATGGGTTGCAATGCAATCGTAAAATGGGTTGCAATGTAATCGTAAAATGGGTTGCAAGGCAATAGGTCGACCATTAGGTGTGTGGTAGGCGAAGATTGGTTAACGGGGTGCTTTGCTGAGCTAGCATGGCACGCTTACTCACTCATGCCCCATCTGCTAGCCTTTTTTGTCCCGCGGTGCGTGCTCGCCGTCGTAGAGATACGTAACAGGGCACGAGGCTAGGAGTCTTGCCAGTCGCCAATTGCGGGACTGCGTTAGTCTCGAGCGAGTAGCTCTGTCAATTGCTCATCGCTGAGGTTGAGCAATTTGGTCAAAATTGTCGGGGTGATGACGCTATTGGCTAGAGTCTGCTTGGCGGATAAGATTTGGGCGATGCGTTCTTCGAGGGTGCCTGGTGTGACGAGGTGGTGGACGACGACGCGTTTCTTTTGGCCGATACGGTGTGCACGGTCAGTGGCTTGATTTTCAACGGCCGGATTCCACCAGCGGTCGAAATGGATGACATGTGATGCTTGTGTGAGGTTGAGGCCGAGGCCACCAGCTTTGAGTGAGAGGATAAAGATACTGGCACCAGAGGCTGCTTTAAAGGCATCAATTTGCATTTGGCGCTGGCGAGTGGTTTGTGCGCCATGGAGGAATGGCACATCGATGAGGTATTTATTTTGCAAGTGTGCTTGCAAAATCCTGCCCATACGAGCATATTGTGTAAAGATGAGGACCGATTCACCCGTTGCCATAATGGTGTTTAGGAGCTCGTCAAGTCGATCAATTTTGCCAGAGTGCGCCGTTAGTAAAGCATCTGGGATGGTGCCATTGTGCGGGGCAGTTGACAAGAGCGGGTGGTCGCAGATTTGCTTGAGCTGGGTCAATATGGCCAATACACAGCCTCGGCGGTTTTCACGATCTTTGTTGGCGAGGTCGTGTTTAAATTGCGAGAGGGTCTGATCGTAGGCTTGGATTTGCTCAGCAGATAGAGGCGTAAAGTGGTCAGAGAAGATCTTGGGCGGGAGCTCGTTGATGATATTTTTGTCAGATTTAAGTCGCCGCAGGAGATAGGGGGCGACTTTACGTTTGAGTTGATCAGGGGTGTAGTCCGCTTGGATAAAATCCCGTCGATCCCCGAGGAGACCAGGATTGAGGAAGTCCATGATCGACCACAGATCAAGGGGTGAATTCTCGATTGGTGTACCAGTCAAAGCGATGCGATGATGTGCGCGGAGCGTGCGCGCAACTTGAGATTGGCGCGTGAGGGCATTTTTGATTTGTTGCGCTTCGTCGAGGACGATGGTTTGCCAGTGGACTTTGCGCAGTGAGAGATAATCGCGGTCGAGCTGCGCATAGCCCGTCAAGACGACATCGCAATTGTGGGTGGCATGCTCAGCGAAGCTTTGGTTGGACAATCGATGGGGACCGTGATGTAGATAGACGCGCAAAGATGGTGCGAAGCGTTGGAGCTCTTGTTGCCAATTGGGCAATACCGATAGAGGTGCCACGATTAAGGTCGGCGAGGGAGCCGTTAAGAGGTGGGCAATGGTCTGTATCGTCTTACCCAAGCCCATGTCGTCCGCTAAACAGACTCCCATGTCCCAGAGGCGGGCATAGGTCAGCCAATTGGCACCAATGCGTTGGTATGGGCGTAAATCTCCCTCGAGGCCTGGAGGCTGCCCCTCCTTCAACGTAAAGCTACCAGGGTTGAAAGAACGCAAAAACGCATTCATTTGCGGAGAGGTAATCCACGTGCGATCATCTGCGAGGTAGCGTTTGGCAAGCGTGCTTAGGGTGAGGATGGTTTCCGATTCTCGCATGAGCGCGGCGTAGGTCGCTCGTAATTGCTTGAGGTCGACCTCGATCCAGTGACCATTGATATAAACAAAGGGTTCGTCGGCCTCGATGATTGCTTTGACTTGCCAGATAGGAATAACCTGACCGCCGACTTGGAGCGTCCACTTAACTGAGACCGATGCACTCGGGGTGAGGCTCTTGGGGAGCTCTGGGATTTCAGGCACGACATCGATCTTGCCTAAAATGAGGTTGTCTGGCGGGATGACCTCAAATCCCGCAGCGACGAGGGTGGGGAGCTCATGGTGGACAAAGTGAAAAGCTTCATCCGCAGTTAACGATTGGTAGTGGTTGAGCGTGGGGGCGAGGAGTGCCGCCTGGCCGAGGAGCGTTAGGCCAGCGTGCGTGTGGATGGCCTTTTCGTCGGAGCCAATGGCTAGGGTCATGTGCCAGAGAGTATCTGTCGCAGTTGCTGGTGCAAAGAGACGGATGGTCAAAGGCTCACTAAAGGGGTTTTGCATGACAGGTGCCGCCCAGCGCTGAATGGTGTCACTTAATTCAGGCGAGGGTGTAAGGGGGGGCGTTTCCTCCGCTAAGAGGCTTGATGCCCAGTGGTCGTCTGGTGAGATGAAGCGGGCTTTTTTAGCATGGACGCGAGTCAATAGCGTGGACGATGCGCGCATCATGAGCGCATGCAAAATGTGGGTAAAGATCGCCAGTCGATCTTGTACAGGGTGCGGGGTGACCGCCGGTGGAATAACGTAGCGCTCGAGCTGGCTGATCGAATGGTGTGAGAGTAGGGGTACCCAGCCCTTTCTCCCTGGAATGACGTGGCCTTGAGCAATCATGGTCGCAGCTAAGGGGAGTAGGCGCGCGATTAAGACCAGATCATTGGCTGCTTGGCGAAAGATTTTGAGATTGATAGCTTGAAAAAGCTGTAACAAAAAGATCCCCTCACAGCGAAGAGCTGGGACACTAAAGGGCACTAAGTGGCTAATCTGCGGCAAGCGATCAGGCGGCGTGGTGCAAAAGAATGCCCGAGAGGGTAAAGGAGCCTCTTGGTCATCAACGGGTAAAAGTAAGGTGGCGCGATGACCAGATAGAGCCGGCGTAACGGCCCAGGTGACGAAGAGAGGTCCGCATGCCGTGCGCAGAGTCTGCTCATCGACAGCAAAGGGATAGTCGCCCTTTGCTGCGTGTTGATTTTGCTGAGACTCCCCCCAGAAGTAGAGTGTGTCACTCACATATTGGATGTGATAAAGGATGGGGGTGGGCACGGGGCGTCCTTGTGTGGCTACAGCTGGTGAGCAGTGATCACTTTAAAGATCTCTGTTGACCAGTCGTTAAACTTGGCACGCGTACCGACCATACGGACCGCAAGTGGGCGATTGTGGTAGGAGAGGCAAGCTTGGTAGATGAGTGGATCTTGTCCGTCGTCTAAGCGCGTTTCAAGTAAGTCTGGATAACAGAACTTGCCGTAGAGGTGGAATTCAACCGTGTCAACCTTCATAAATAGCGGGAAGATCGGATTTGTCCATGATTCGAGAGGCTCGCCTTTGAGGTCTGCGAGGAGGTTGTCAGCTGCTAAGTGGGCTTGCTGGATCGCCTTGCGCACAGATGATGTCGGGCGCTCGCCCGTGGGGAGAGCCACATCGCCAGCAGCAAAGCATCCGGGTGCAATCTTGAGCGTGGGGTCGGTTTTGAAGGGGATCTTAGGTGCAGCCCCAATTGAGCACAAGATAAAGTCATCCTCTGCAAATTCAGGTAGTGCTTGTCCGAGGTGGAGGGAGATACCGCGGGCTTCAAGAGCGTAGATGAGTGCCGCTTCACCCGCATCGCCCAGTAGACCCGAGACCAAGTGCGGGCAGATCTCGTAGAGATGGACCGATAGCCCTGCGAGCTGTGCGCGAATAGCCGACTCTAGGCCAAGCACGCCACCGCCGATGATGTGAATCGTTTTACCCGGTTGGACTTGTGCGCGGATTGTGCGGGCATCATCGAGCGACCAGAGGGTTAAGGGCTTGGCAGTAGGGAGTGAGAGCTGGCGAGCAGAGGCACCCGTTGCCATGATGATCCCGTCAAAGGATTCTCCATTGACCGTCTTGGTATCAAAGTCAACCATTGCTGGCGTGTCCAATCGCAGATCGATACCGCGGGTTTCGTAAAAAATGGGCTTCTTGATCGAGATTGCGTCGGGCTCTTCTTGACCAAAGGCCACCCCGACAAGACGAGGTCTAAAGTAAGGCAGGTCTTTTTCATTAGAGAAAATGGAGACCTCGCATGTATCCGATGCGATCCATGAGGCTGCTTCTACGCCTGCGTGGCCGCCACCAATGATGGCGATTTTTAGTGTTTCATTTGCCATGATTTACCCATTCTCTCTTGGTTTAGATTCAGTCGGCAGTCAACCAAATGCCGCTCTGTGACGATGTAGTCCACGCGTAAATCGTGGGGCTCAGTGGGGAGTGTGGTGCTGGAGAGCTGACAATCAAAGCAGAGGGCAATTTTGAGAGTCGATGGTCTAAGACGAGCCATGAGCTGGTCAAAGTTGCCCCCGCCATATCCGAGACGATTACCGAGGTGGTCAAAGGCCAAGCCTGGCACAAAGACAGCCTCAATATCCGAGCTGGGGAAGTGGGTGCGATTGGTCGGCTCCCAGATGTTAAAGGGGCCCACCTCAAGAGGATTATCAGGTGTCAACTGGCAAAAAATGTAGCGCTTTTGAAATTCATCCCACTTGGGCAAGCAGAGAACCTTGTTTTTTGCGGTCAAAGCTTGACCGACAAACTCGGTATTGATTTCCTTAGGCGTGCTGACAAATGATGCAAAGGTATTAAAGCGCTCCATTAGATTGAGCGTCTTCTCAAAGAACAGCGCCTCAATGATTCTCCTCCCCGCATTGATGCGCGTTTCTTGGGTGACTTCATCTCTGCGCAGACGATAAATGTCGCGAAGTTGCTTTTTGGTAGTGACGATATCTAATGGGCACATAATAGAACCTCCGAGGTGGATGATTGTGAATTAGAATAGACCCTTGATGATGCCAGTCTCCGTATCGACATCAATGCGACGATAGGCAGGATTAGATCCCGTACCTGGCAAGAGCATGATCTTACCCGAGACAGGGACAATAAATCCAGCACCTTGATAGATCAAGATGTCTTGGACCTGCAATCTCCATCCCGTGGGTCGACCAATCTTAGTCGCATCATCAGAGAGACTGTATTGAGTCTTGGCCATGCAGATTGGCAAATGGGCGGTTGTTGGATTGGCCTCAAATGCTTGCAATTTGCTCAATGCAGCTGGTTCGAAATCGACACCTTCGCCACCATAGACCTCCTTGACTAATGCTTCAATACGCTCGGTCAATGTCAAATCCAAATCAGTGAGGAAGTGGAAGTCGCGAGGATCTTGACAAGCTGCGATGACCTCTTGAGCCAATTCGATGGCACCGTCTCCGCCCTTTTCCCAGTGCTTGGAGAGCGCAAAGCGAGCGCCCGCACTAATGACAATCTGCTTGACCAAGGCCACCTCAGCATCAGTATCGGTGTAGAAGTGGTTGAGGCAGACGACTGGGGTGATGCCCGACTTGCGGATGATGTCGATATGCGCCAAGAGGTTTGTCTTGCAACCAGCTTCGAGTAGGTCGAGTGCTTCTGTGGTGTAAGCCGGATCCAGAGGGCGCCCAGGCTTGACATCAGGAGCACCACCATGGCGCTTGAGTGCACGGATCGTGGACACTAAGACGACGCAGTCAGGCTTAAGCCCCGAGCAACGGCACTTGATATTCCAGAATTTCTCGTAGCCCATATCCGCCGCAAAGCCGCTCTCCGTGACGACATAGTCGCTCAATGCACAGCCGACCTTATCGGCAATGACCGAGCTTTGACCGAGGGCGATATTGGCGAAAGGCCCCGCATGGACGAGAACTGGTTGCCCCTCGATGGTTTGCATGAGGGTTGGGTTCATGGCGCGCACGAGCCAGGCTGTCATTGCACCAGCAACTTCAAGATCGTCAGCGGTGACGGCTTGGCCTTGACGATCGTAGGCCACGATCATGCGACCGATACGCTCACGCAAATCCTTGAGGTCTGCAGCGACAGCCAAGATCGCCATGACCTCAGAGGCCACGGTGATGTAAAAGCCTGAGTCCATTTCGTAGCCATTCATCTTGCCTTCGCCCATGCCGATGCGGATATTGCGCAGTGCTTGTGCACAAAAGTCAATTGCCCACTTCATTTGTACGCGCTCAGGGTCGATATCAAGGCGTTTGAGGGGAATGGTTGCCAAGCGCTCATCATCGTAGTTACGCTCGTGCTGCATACGTGCAGAGAGGGCGACCATGCAGAGATTGTTGGCGTTGGTGATGTTGTCAAAGTCGCCAGTCAGGCCGAGAGAAAAGGGCGCCAATGGGATGACTTGTGCCAAACCGCCGCCAGCAGCAGAGCCTTTGATATTAAAGGTCGGCCCGCCACTTGGCTGACGAATCGTGCCGACGCAGCGTTTGCCGAGCTTACCGAGTCCCTCGAGGAGACCGATCGTGGTGGTCGTTTTGCCTTCGCCCAATGGGGTAGGGGTGATTGCCGTGACGTCGACGTAGTAGCCTTGTTTCTGCCCTGCTGTGCGCTTGAGTACGGCTTGAGCGTCAATTTTACCATAGCCAGTGCCATAAGGGATGAATTCAGAATCCTGCAAGTTGAGGTCGTTGGCGACATCTTGGATGGGGCGCATGGTGGCTTCGGCAGCTTCGGCAACTTGCCAGTCTTTCATTTGGGTGGGGTCAAGTTTCATCGGTTCTCCTCTGTGTGGGTGGGGCTGCTTATTGTCCAAAAAAGCAATCACCTGTTGTTGTATTTCGGCGAGCTTGTTTAAATTGACTTGCGGGTCAATGATGGCAAAGGTCGCGCCTGTTGTACGGTGTTCATAAATACGCACCTTATTCCCCTCTTGATCGGTTGTCACCGTGCGCTCAATTAAGCGCTTACTGCGCTCAAGCATGAGGGACAGGACGTAGATGACGGGGCGATCTTTGGGGGTGTTATTTTCCAGTAGGTGCGTTAAAATTGTTTCGGCTCGTTGCTTAGCGATGGGCTCATTGTTGGCGGTCGTGGTGGACTCTTTTGCAACGATAAATTGCCATGCGCCAAAGGGCGCATCATGCTTTTGTTTATAGCATGTGCTACACAAGTCGATGCGGTCGAGGCTGTCTTCTTGGGGTGATGCTTGGAGCAATGACCCCCCTTTGTCACCCGCCTGAAATGGTGCATGACAGATTGCACAGCACGTGCTGCGGGGTTTAATTTTCCACGATGTAACCATAATTTAGTTAAAGAAGCGGTTGAGTTTCTTTGAGAATCCTTTTTTGTGTAGTGCTTCTTTGATCTTGTCAGTTGCCTTAGTTTTGAGCTCGTCTTTCACGACGTTGGCAACTTCGGAGATGAGCTCGCTTTGATTTAAGTGGGGGTTGTCTACGGTTCCAGAGATGGTCACAGGGATCGTCCGGTCGTGATTTTTAGCCTTCTTATAAAAGAGCGCAATGGGGACATTGGCCACGAAGTCGACCTGTTTGGTGAGGAGGCGGGTTGTGCCCGTACAATTGATGGGGTGTCCCTTGACCTTGATAGTAAAGTCCTTGGAGTGTAGCAATCCATCTTGGATTGTGATGTCGATAGCTTTAGCATCGACGTCGATTTGAGCATCGTCACGCTTGCACGCAGTGAGCAGTTGTTTGAGCGTACCAGTGACCCCGAGGGAAACGTCTTGTGTGGTCAAGGTCATTTTGGCTAATAGCAATTCGAGGGCATTGTCTGTCAATGGGATGGCGGCTTGCTTGCACAGGAGAGATAGCGCACCGTGCGGGGCGAGCGTTTGAGTCAATAAGGGGTTGATGTATCCAAGACCAAAGTCAGCCATTTTTTGTGTGATGTTGACTTGATCCAAGAGGGCCGTATCTTCGGGGATTTGTACGACCATGGGGACTTGGGTCAAGAGGACATCCGCATTGAGGTTGATTGCGCCTTGATTGATTGGGATACGATTGCGGAGAGCGGCTACGCCTTGGCTGACCGAAACGGCAAATTCCCCTTTGCCGATATCAATGGCGGGCGATTCGATTGAGTCAAATGACACCGCCGCATTGGCGGTGAGCGTTGATAGCAGATTTGCGGCACCACCAGCAAGCGGAGCATCAAGAGTGAATGGATGCGTATTGCAGCCCTTGATCACGGCCAAGTCTTTGAGCTTGATCAATTGGGGGAGGGTGGAGAGTTGATTAAAGTCGACCGTGAGGTCTCCAGCCAGTTTGAGGTGGGCCGTTTGGGCCAAATCGGTTAATTGTCCAGTTGCATGGGTACGCAGATAGGGTGATTTAAGGGCGAATTGTTCGAGGGCAATCGCCTGAGGTTCTGGCGAGCTAAGGGAGATGGCTAGGTCAAATGGCGCAGAGATCGCATCAGGGGAGGTGGCGTTGACCTTGATGGCTTTTGCAAAGAGGTGTACCTGTGTCTTGGGTAAGAAATGTTGATCGACCTCGGTCGTGCAGTCGAGATTGATCACGCCATCAATGGTTTGCTTTGGCGTATCGGCTGGCACTTTGCGCCAAGTGTCGACGAAATAGTTGGGCAAGATCACGCCTGTGATTTTGCTTTGGAGGGTTGCCAAGGGGGCTGGGGTATTGAGGTCGATGGACAAGTAGGGGATCGTGATCGTCGCTGGAGGTGTGATGAGATCAAAATTGGAGAGTGTGATGCGGGCATCAGCACCAGTAAATGCCACCTCGCCACCGAGCTTGAGGATTTCTGGCTCAGCGATTGCCCACGTGGAGCTGTCAAATGCCACCTGCTGCATACTGGCATTAAATAGGCTTGTGATTTTATCACGGGTGCCTGCTGCAGACGCATTGAAAAATAACGTCCCCTCGAGAGACTGGAGTGCTGCGAGGTCGGCTTGTGGCGCATAGTGCTTAGCTAAGGCGATCAGCGGCTTAAAATGCGCCTGCGTTTTGACTTGGAGGTTGTTGATCTTGAGAGGGCTGGGGGTGATTTGAGGCGCCGTGAGCGAGCAGGTTAAGGCATCATTGAGCAAGAGGGTGCATTGAATGTCGATTAAGTGCTTGAAATCTTCTGACAGCGTCGTCGATGCTGTCAGGGTATGACGCTCTTGAGGCGCTAGAAATGTACCATCGAGCGAGAGTTTATTGTCTTTGGATCGCATGCGCAAATCCGCCACACCCTTAATCTCGGGGAGGTCTTTGACAAAGTCTCTGCAAACGGCCAAAACCTGTGGGATATCCGCATGCAGAGCACCTTGGATATCATGAATGGAGCCCTTGGCCTGCAAGTCCACGCCAGGAAATTTAAGGAGGAGACTCTTCACGACTGATTGCGTCCAGTCCTCATGGTTGAGCGTCGCAGAGAGGATGAATTCTGGCGCCAGTTTGCGGAGCGTCGTGGGCGTTTGGATCGTAAGGCGATCGGTGGCTGCTGCGAGGCGGATGTCACTCTGCTCTGCGGTGAGATTCGCTTGGCCTTGGATCGTGAGCTTGCCATCTTGCACGGCTGTTAACTCTGTGGGCAAGAATTGCTTAAAGTCTGAGAGGAATTGAGCAATCGCGACGTGCATTGAGAAGGTCGATGCCCCTGATGCCTGAGCGCTGTCACCTTGAGCATTGAGCTTAATTTGAGTCCATGGCGTGAGAGACGTGAGAGACAGGTCGACTTGGTTGGGCGATTGGGCGGCTAAGTTAGCTTTTAGGGAGATTGATCCATCAGGCAAAGGCATCGACTCCATACCCGTGAGCTCACACATGACTTGCTTAATCGCCTCCAGTGAATCCATCTGCAAATCGACCGAGTAGTTCCCCAGCGTCTCAAAGTGCTGATTGGCCAGTTGGCGAATCGGTGCCGCCTTGGCTCCGATGGTGAGGCCATTCGTCCCTTGTCCAGGCAAGAGTAGGGCTAAATCAAAGACCAAAGGATCATCTAGATGGTCTGTTTTGATTGCGATTGTGAGATCGCGAACGAGTTGGGCTTGCTTCGCACCAAACTTAAGCTGACCATTGGTGATTTGGATGTTGAGCGCCAAATCTTTAGGCAACCACACCTCTGTTGGAGCTGTTTGCGTCTCGGATGTAGCGTTTGCTTGATCCAGGGTGGGGGGCGCCGCTTGTACACGTGGGGGAATGCCCGCTTGAGCACTTGGTGGGGTTGAGGTGGCTTGCTCGGGGAGTGTCACGGCAACGATCGGCTGCTCGACGTGGCAGACTGCCGAGAGCTTGCCCAGAGGCAATAGTTGCCATAAGCTACTGAGCTCGACCTGCTTGACCGATGCATCAATCCCCTGATCGAGCGATTGGTAGCTGATGCCTGAAACCGTTTGCTTACCAAACCAAGCAAAATCCCAATCCTCAATAGAGACCTTCGCAGGCGCAATTGCCTGATTGACAATTGACATGACGCTGTTACGAATCACTCCCATCGACAAAATGGATGGGACTAGTGCGACTAAGGCGAAGAGTATCCCGACTAAACCGAGACAGGCAAACATGAGTGTTTTAAGGCGCGAGCGCTTGGGGGATACCGCCAACGGCTCATCTGCGTGACCAGTGCTTGTTAAATCCATAATAAAAACCCCACTATAAAGATCGTTTATGATTAAAATCCTTTGAATGTCTTTAATATAGTAAATAAAGAGGCAAAATGCAAGCCAAAAAGGCTTACAGATCGATAAAAACGCATCATTGTTTCGAGTCGGGCAAAAATAATCTTATTTGGTCGGGCACAAGGGTGATTGCATCGCAGTTTTAAGGGCTCTTGTTTCATTTTAACGGGGCTGAAGTATAAAAGGTAGGCGCATAGCAACTGTAGTGGCGAGGATAAAGGTCGTCACCCAATTGAGTTTAGGTAAGATGCGGTCTTGATCGACCAGTCATCTAGCCTCGGTCGCTCAAATACTGCGTACTTGCCAGGCTCAATCTCGCCACTGCGCTCTTCGAGCTTGCTTACTCGTTTTGCTTTAGTGCCCTTTTTGTGGGAGAAAAGCACTTCCATAGTAGCGCCTCCAATGCTCGATCTAGTACGAGTCTAGAGTTTGATTGCTAAGTAGGTAGAGCGTCGCCCCGCTTTGCAGAGCGATAACGGGCGATTTGCTTAGCCTCAGCTTGAGCCTCGACTTGGCTGTATAATAGCCCGATCTGCACCCGATGCTTAGGTGTCGGCGCAAATCATCCCTTTCTCATCCTTGCGACCGCTCTGTGATGGCCGTCTGGGCGAATGTCGCCCCCACCCCATACTCCCGACCAGTCTAACCGAGAATAGAGCATGACTTAGCGACCCTATTTTACCAACTCTACCTGCTACTAGCGAGACTTTGCCTCACTCTATATGCCACATTCTCCATTCCACATTATCGAGGCGGAACCGCTCACTGCCTCTCTGCGCAGAAGAAGTC
>CAYZIC010000018.1:0-6521 GCA_964478335.1 uncultured Lentisphaeraceae bacterium
GTGTGAAAGATGGCAAGTGGCAGCCCTATGGCAAGACCTACAAGGTCGTCCTCAAGCCGATTAAAAAAACGGTTAAGATGATCAAACCAAAGAGGTCTGCCTCATTTGATGTGCCTCAATTAAATCAATGGATTGGTTTTGATCTGTTAAAAAGCGATTGGGTCAAACCTTATGGACGTGGTGAATTTGTCGACTTTGAGCTAAACCTGGCAATTCAAGGGAAACGCCTCAGCGATGACTTCAAGGCTGATCTGCGCATCCGATTTGTGAGACCGTTTGATGGTGCATATCTCGAAGAAAAGGATTCTTGGAGTGAGTTTCACTCATGCTACCATGCAGATCCCAATCGTCCCTATTTGACAGCGTTACATTACAATACCAAAAGGGATCAAAAGACAAAACACTGGATCGATGTAGATCTTACAGATACGCAGTATTTGGTTGTCCGGACACGATCTAGGGTTGACAAGGAGGGGCGATTCATTGGCGGCCATTATTCAAAGATTTATGGTAGACTCTTTTTTGGATCTTGGGAAGATAACAAAGGCTCGATCACGCTTGACCATTTTAGCAATCCAACGTTTAATGACACCAACCTCGAAAGCCTATTCGAATATCAGAAAACAGCTGAGTTTTATCGAATAAGAGAGGAAAAGTACACTAACTCGTTTAAGAAACGATAAGCAGATTAACTTAAACCCAGTAGAGATGAATCAAGCCTCCCGTCGAGCTATTCGGCGCACCCGCCAACCACCCCACCCGCTCCCCACTCCTCTAGGCCTGTGATGGGGTCTGACTGGGCGAGGGTCGCCTCCCACCCTAAGATCCCCGACCGGTCTAACCTAAATAGACCGGAACTCAACAAGCCTCTGCAGGGCGAGCAGTACTCGCTAGGATTGCTAGAGGTGTGGCAGTGATCAGCCGACACCGCTTCCGCGGCGCGCGGTCAGCGTTTTTTGTATATTGATGCGTTTATTCTTAAACGCGGGCCCCTGGGCTCGCCCCCCGCCCCTGCGCGTGCACTGGCCTACTTACTCGCCGCAGGCACTCATCTCTTACGCCATAATGCTCTGCGCTCTCTGTATCTCTGCGGGAGACATCTCGCCTACGCTGACTGCGGTCGTAGCGAGCTCAAACCTAGCGGTACCAGCCGCAAAAAGGCAAGCGCAGCGCGCAGTATGCTCCCAATCCCCAATCCCCAATCCCCAATCCTCTAGTCACAAAAAAAGCCTCGCTTGGTAGCGAGGCTTTTTTGAGATTCTAAGGGTTAGGCTTAGAATTGATCCATGGCGGCAACGGCCTTGAGGTACTCAAACTTGCGCTTGTAGAGCTCTTCGGCCTTGGCGAGGATTTCACCGGCTTCTTCGGGGTTGTTGCGGCTGAGCTGCTTGAAGCGGTTCTCTGTCTTTGCAACTTCGACGAAGGATTGGGTGGGATCCTTGGAATCGAGGGTCAAGGGGTTCTTGCCTGCTTCGATCGCTTGTGGGTTGTAGCGGAACAAGGGGAAGTGACCAGACTCGACGGCCATCTTTTGGTGGTTGAGGCCGTTGGAGAGGTTAATGCCGTGTGCGATACAGTGGGCGTAAGCGATGATGAGTGCGGGACCGTCGTATTCTTCTGCTTCCTTGAATGCCTTGACAGCTGCATCTGGGTTAGCACCAAGGGAGACTTGGGCTACGTAGATGTTTTTGTAAGTCATGGAGATTGCAGCGAGATCCTTCTTCATCGAGGGCTTACCGCCAGCAGCGAACTTAGCCACAGCACCCAGAGGTGTGGACTTGGATGCTTGACCACCGGTATTGGAGTAGACTTCGGTATCCAAGACGAGGATCTTGACGTTGCGGCCAGTGGCGAGGACGTGGTCGAGACCGCCGTAACCGATGTCGTATGCCCAACCGTCACCACCGATGATCCAGACGGAACGGCGGACGAGGAAGTCAGCGACGGTGGCGAGCTTTTTGGCTGCTTCACAAGGAGCGGGGCAGTTTGCGACCTTTTCCTTGATTTGAGCAACGCGAGCGCGTTGTGCGGCGATGTCTTCGTCGGTCTTTTGGTTGTTGGCTGCCTCAGCGGTTGCGGTGAGCAACGCGGTGAATTCAGGGGAGGCCTTGCCAGCTTCGAGGATTTGGGTGATCAATTCGCCTGCGAAGGACTTTTGCTTATCGCGGGTCATGACCATACCAAGGCCGAATTCGGCGTTGTCTTCGAAGAGGGAGTTGGACCATGCAGGGCCCTTGCCGTCGGCATTCTTACAATAAGGTGTCGTGGGCAAGTTGCCGCCGTAGATGGAGGAACAACCCGTAGCGTTGGCGATGGAGAGGTGGTCACCGCAGATTTGGGTGAGCAACTTGATGTAGGGCGTTTCACCGCAACCGGCACAAGCGCCGGAGAATTCAAAGAGCGGACGCTTCATTTGAACGGTCTTGGCGTTGAAAGGCACCCCAGCGAGGTCTGTTTCGGGGAGATTCAAGAAGAAGTCCCAGTTAGCAGCTTCGGGCTTGCGGAGTGTATCTTGGTCGTAGTGGGTCATGGTGAGTGCCTTAGCACCCTTGACTTCAGGGCACACCTTGGAGCAGAGGCCACAGCCAGTGCAGTCTTCAGGAGCGATCTGAATGGTGAACTTCTTACCCTTGAAAGGCGGCTTAGCATCGGCGGACTTGAATGTCTCAGGTGCACCAGCGAGCTCAGCAGGATCGTATGCCTTGGCGCGGATTGCTGCGTGAGGGCAGACGGTGGAGCACTTGTTGCACTGGATACAGGTGTCGGCATTCCACGTGGGGATGTTGACTGCGATGTTGCGCTTTTCGAATTGGGTGGTGGCGGTCGGCCAGGTACCATCGTCAGGAATTGCGGAGACGGGGAGGTTATCACCCTCTTGGCGCATCATGACTGCGGTGACATCCTTGATGAATTCAGGGGCGGTGGCTACGACTGTTGCAGGCTTGGTGATCTTGCCAGCAGGTGCTGCAGGCACGATGACTTGCTCGATGGCATTTTGTGCAGCGTCGATTGCATCCCAGTTGAGCTTGACGACGTCGTCGCCCTTCTTACCGTATGCCTTCTTTGCAGCGGCCTTGAGCAATTCGATTGCCTTGTCTGCGGGGATGATACCGGAGATGACGAAGAATGCTGTCTGCATGATCGTGTTGGTGCGGCCACCGAGACCGAGGGCTTGAGCAACCTTGACGGCGTTGACGACGTAGAACTTGAGCTGCTTGTCAATGATGACTTGAGCGACTTCATCGGGAAGGTGATTCCAGACGGTGGCTGCGTCGTATTCGGATTGCAAGAGGAAGGTTGCGCCGGGCTTAGCTGCCGAGAGCATGTCGTACTTTTCAAGGAATGAGAAGTTATGGCAAGCAATGAAGTCAGCCTTGGTGCAGAGGTAGGGGCTGCGGATCAATTTAGGCCCAAAGCGAAGGTGAGAAACGGTCAAGCCGCCTGCCTTCTTGGAGTCATAAACGAAGTAGCCTTGGGCGTAGTTGTCGGTGTTGTTACCGATGACTTTGATGGAGTTCTTGTTTGCGCCGACGGTACCGTCAGAGCCCAAGCCGAAGAACATGCATTCTGTGCGGTCCTCAGCAGCGAGGATGAAGGGCTTGATTTCGATCGAAGCACCCGTGACGTCGTCGTTGATACCGACAGCAAAGTGGTTTTGGGGCTTTTCTGCGGACATATTGTCGTAGACAGCCTTGACCATTGCGGGGGTGAATTCCTTAGAGCCCAAACCATAGCGGCCGCCATAGGTCTTGGGGTAGTTAAAGGTAACGATCTTTTCTTGCATGGCTTCGCCGATTGCGGTACGCACGTCGGTGTAGAGTGGTTCGCCAACGGAGCCGGGTTCCTTAGTACGGTCGAGGACCGTGATGGCCTTGACGGTAGAGGGGATTGCCTTAGCAAAAGCGGTGTAGTCGAAAGGACGGAACAAGCGGACCTTGATCAAGCCGACCTTTTGGCCTTCTGCGATGAGCTCTTCGATGGTTTCTTCGACGGTTTCAGCGCCCGAGCCGATGATGACGATGATGCGGTCAGCATCAGGAGCACCGACATAGTCAAAGAGCTTGTATTGGCGGCCGGTGAGCTTGGCCAATTCATCCATCTTGGCTTGGACGATTGCGGGGATGGCGTTGTAGTACTTGTTGACCGTTTCACGGCCTTGGAAGTAAACGTCAGGGTTTTGAGCGGTACCGCGCATTTCGGGGCGCTCAGGGGAGAGACCGCGAGCACGGAATTCATTCACTTGATCTTCGTTGATCATTGCGCGAATGGTTTCGGTCGGGATCTCTTCGATCTTTTGGACTTCGTGAGAGGTACGGAAACCGTCAAAGAAGTGCATGAAGGGGATCTTGGATTCGAGAGTGGCCGCGTGGGAAACGAGTGCCATGTCGCCGCATTCTTGCACGGAGTTGGATGCGAGCATCGCAAAACCGGTTTGGCGGCAAGCCATAACGTCACCGTGGTCACCAAAGATGGAGAGGCCTTGCATGGCCAACGCACGTGCTGTGACGTGGAAGACTGCAGGGGTCAATTCGCCAGCGATCTTATACATGTTAGGAATCATCAAGAGCAAGCCTTGAGATGCCGTAAAGGTCGTGGTCAATGAACCTGTGGTCAACGCACCGTGGACAGCACCAGCGGCGCCGCCTTCGGATTGAAGCTCGACAATGTGGGGAACGGTGCCCCAGAGGTTCTTTTGTTTGTGTGCAGACCATTCGTCTGCGAATTCACCCATCGGCGAGGATGGGGTAATCGGGTAGATTGCGGCAACTTCTGAGCATGCAAAGGCGACCTTTGCGGTTGCTTCGTTACCATCAACCATGATGTACTTAGCCATGTTAATCTCCTCATATGTAGATCGTTAAGGCTAAACGACCTACGGTTCTTTTGCATCAATGGTTTAAGCGGCGAACCCACTTAAATACTATAAAATCGTAGAGACAAACAAAGAGATCCGTTGCCAGATCTCTTTGTTTGGGGGACACTTAATTAAGCGTTCTTCTTGCAGAATTCGCGGAGGTCGTCGAGTTGACCAGCGGAACCGAGCTTTTCATTCTTTGCAGCAATGAAGTTTGCGTATTCGCTCATGAAGATCTTGCCAGCGGGGCGGAGGTCGAAGACCTCGGGCTTATCGCGGAAGATTTCGCGGTGGACACGGCACCAGACCAAGCGGCCGTCGGTGTCGATGTTGATCTTGGTGACGCCCAATTCAGCAGCGCGCTTGAATTGATTGTCATCGACGCCCTTAGCGCCCTTGAGGTTACCGCCAGCTGCGTTGATACGAGCAACTTCGTCTTGAGGGACGGAGCTTGAGCCGTGCATGACGAGAGGGAAACCTGGGACGGTCTTTTGGATGTCAGCCAAGACATCAAAGCGGAGGCCTTGATTGCCGGTGAACTTGAAAGCACCGTGAGAGGTGCCGATTGCGCAAGCCAAAGAGTCGCAGTTGGTTGCAGCGACGAAGCGCTCAACGTCCTTAGGATCGGTCAAACAAGCATCCTTTTCATCAACAGCGACGTGTTCTTCCACGCCACCGAGCTTACCCAATTCAGCTTCGACAACGAGGCCTTTAGCGTGAGCTGCGTCAACGACGCGCTTGGTGATTTCTGCATTCTTTTCGAAAGATTCCGAGGAAGCGTCGATCATGACAGAGCTGTAGAAGCCAGATTCGATGCAGTCCATGCAGGTAGCTTCATCGCCGTGATCCAAGTGCACTGCAAAGATTGCATCAGGGAAAATTTTGTCTGCTGCACGGATAACTGATTCGAGCATCAATTTATCGGTGTAGTCACGAGCACCCTTTGAGAGTTGGATGATGAAAGGAGCCTTGCTCTGCATGGCACCACGGAAAAGACCCATGGCTTGTTCCATGTTATTAATATTGTATGCGCCGATTGCGTATTTGCCATAGGCGTGCTTGAAGAGAAGCTTCGTTGTTACGATCATTATAATCTCCTAGTTTTAATCTTAACTCCGCGTTCGTAGCTTTTACGAATCTATCAACGGTTAAAATCATTGATGCATAGTATACGTCATTGGCCTTGATTATTCAAGCACAAAGTTGACCTAAAGCCCAACTTTCTCGCTCCTTTGAAGGCTTGGCACTGAATTGTCCATACTTTATTGGATCGCCTTCTATTTTAATGGGTAAAATGGCGACTGCATCGCAGGACGGCGGGCAGCGTCAGGATTGCGTGGGGGCTCCCGCTGAGAGGCGGAGAGCGCAGAGAGGACACGGGCGCTTGCGGCGGGCAGTCAGGTTTTTTGTATATTGATGCGTTTATTCTTATAAACGCGGGCCCCAGGGCTCGCCTCCCGCCCCTGCGAGCGCACTGGCCTACTCACGCGCCGCAGGTGCTCATCTCTTACGCTGTAATGCTCTGCGCTCTCTGTATCTCTGTGGGAGGCATCTCGCCAACGCAGACTGCGAGCTTGCGAGCCTGACAGTCCTGCAAGCGGTAGTTGGGCACAAAAAAAGACTGCCCACTGGCAGCCTCTTTGAAATGGCACCCCCAAGGAGAGTC
>CAYZIC010000018.1:6621-36844 GCA_964478335.1 uncultured Lentisphaeraceae bacterium
GAACTCCTCTTGCTAGGATGAAAACCTAATGTCCTAACCGATAGACGATGGGGGCTTTAGCGCGCTTTGTGCCGAAATGGCACCCCCAAGGAGAGTCGAACTCCTCTTGCTAGGATGAAAACCTAATGTCCTAACCGATAGACGATGGGGGCGTTTCAAAACAACAGGGCGCAATATATCACAAATGGCTGTCAAAAAGCAAGCGGAATTTTCATAAAAATGCTACTTTTTTACTTGGTCGATGTCTTTTTGAATGAGAAATGCTTTTTGGAGTCGTCGTTGACGCAGCTAATGGGTCGCTAAGGGGTATGGATGGCTCAGGGTTGGCTGGGGGCGTACAGCGAACTGCGCACGATCGCTTGCCCAGAAAGCGGCAATGAGCCGCTTTTGAGCAATCAGCAACTATCGGGAGCGACACGCAGCCTGTGGACGCAGGCTCCCTGCGCCACTAGCCACTAGCCACTAGCTACTAGGCACTAGCGGGCATCTTCTGTGACGCGCATGATTTCTTCGACGGAGGTGAATCCAGAGAATGCTTTTCTCCATCCGTCGTGTCGGAGGGTGGTGAGACCTTCTTGCATGGCTGCGTGTTGAATATCAGAGGATGGATGTCTGGCGATGATGTGTGACTCGATGGCTTCTGAGACTTCAAGGAGCTCAAATAGCGCACCGCGGCCTTTGTAGCCGGTGTGGTTGCAGAGGTCGCAACCAGCAGGGCTGTAGACGTAGTCTTGGCTGGGGGCGAATGGCTGATCCCAGAGCTTCATGTCTAGAGGGATCTCTTTGTGGCAATGGGGGCAGAGGCGTCTGGCGAGGCGCTGTGCGAGGACGCCTGCAACGGCGGAGGCGACGAGAAAAGGCTCTGCGCCCATATCGATGAGTCGGGCAAAGGCGCCTGCGGAGTCATTGGTGTGGAGGGTGCTAAAAACTAAGTGACCGGTGAGGGAGGCATTGATTGCGATTTCGGCTGTTTCGCCGTCGCGGATTTCGCCGACCATGATGATGTCTGGATCTTGGCGGAGAAATGCTCTGAGTGCGCGGGCAAAGGTGAGGCCGATGTCTGAGCGGACGAGGACTTGATTAATGCCGGCCATTTCGTATTCGATCGGGTCCTCTGCGGTCATGATACGGACGTTGATCTTGTTGATCTCGTTGAGGAAGGCGTAGAGCGAGGTGGACTTACCCGAGCCTGTCGGTCCAGTGACGAGGATGATGCCGTTGGGGCGCTTGATGAGCTTGTTGGTGACCTCTAGGTCGCGCGGGCTCATGCCAAGATCAGAGAGCTGCACAAAGTTACCAGCCTTTTGGAGGAGACGCAAGCTGATGCTTTCGCCATAGGCGGTGGGGCATGTGGAGACACGGATGTCGATGTCATCGTTGTTGAGGCGGATGCCGATACGGCCGTCCATGGGGAGGCGCTTCTCGGCGATGTCGAGGTTGGCCATGACTTTGAGACGAGAGATGACGGCAGCTTTGAGGCGATTAAGCTGGGGAGGGACGTCGACTTTATGGAGCATGCCGTCGATGCGGTAACGGATGCGAAGCTCGTCTTCCATTGGCTCGATGTGAATATCAGTGGCACCTTGGCGGTCAGCTTCGGCGATGATCTGGTTGACGAAGTGGACGATGGAGGCCTCCTGCCCCATTTCACCGACGTCGATTTTAGAGATGTTGGCCTCGGTGTCGACTTCGTAGCGGCCCTCTTTGATGAGTCGCTCGATGGCATCTGCGCCAACGCCGTAAAACTTTTTGATATTCTTGTCGATTTCCTCGAAGGTGCAGAGGTAGAGCTTGACCGGCTTGGTGCTGGCAAGGCGTATGCCATCAGCAGAGATGGTGTTAAATGGGTCGAAAATGGCAACGTGGAGCTCACCGTCGGTGCATTCAAATGGGAATGCTTTGTATTGAGAAACGGCGCGCGTGGGGAGGGCAGAGAGGACTTCGTCAGTGGGCTTGGCATCGGCGAGGTCGGCATAGTCCATGCCGAGGAGCTCTCCAATTTTGCGGAGGAATGTCTCCTCCTTGACCATTTCGAGTCGGTTGACCGCACCACCGATGCCTAGACCATCAGAGAGGTCGGCATGAAGGAGGGTGTCGATTTGAAAGGGCGTGAGCAGGCCTGTCTGCTTGAGGAGGTTGGCGAAAAGGGTTTGGGGCATATCCATGGTGATCTCCTAGCTGCGGGTGGTGCCGGTGATGGAGGCTAAAAAGGTGACGAACTCGGGATAGATGAGGTCGGACATGAAGCGCTCTTTAGCGATGCGCACTGAGGCAGTGCTCTCTTGTGCGATGAGGCTGCGGCGTGTGGCATAGCGCATGATGGCTTGTTTGAGCGATTCGACGGATTTGACTTGGTAGTAGGTGCCCGCTTGGTACATGTCGATCATGTGGCGGGATTCCCCGTCGAGGGAATTGATGATTGGCAGACCCGCTGCGGTGTAGTCTGCGAGCTTGTAGGGGACGGCGACATAGCTATCGGCAAACATGGGGATGACGCCGATGTCCGAGTCTGCGAGGAGCTGGCCGAGGTCTTCGTCATTGAGATAGCCGAAGACGTTGATGTAGGGTGCTTGGTCGGCGAGTTGGCGCAGGGCGTGCTCTTTGGGGCCTTTGCCGGCGAGGTCGAGGCGGAGGTTGACACCTGCGTCTTTGAGCTCTTGGACGGCTTGGATGAGGGTTTCGAGGTCGTATGATTTACCCATATTGCCGACGTAGATTAGACGCATGGGCTCGGAAGGATCGAGTGTGTATCTGTAGGCGCCATTATTGAGTCTAGAGATACCATGATAGCAGAGGTGCATGGGGCACTTTGCGCCGTATTTGCGGGCGAGGTTGAGGTAGGTGCGCCCGACAGCGGAGATGGCGTCAGCTTGTAGGTAGGCACGGCGGGTGGCCAGGCGCATGGGCAAAAAGGCCCACTTGCCGATAGGGGTGCGCCAGGATTGGGGCACGGGCAGGAGGCGGTAAAAGGTTTCAGGCCAGGCATCCATGATGTCGATGACAATCTTGCACCCCCACTTTTTGCGGAAGTATCGGGCGGTCTTGGCTGTTGAGATCGGGGGGATGGAGGTGAGGATGAGGTCTGGCTGCTTGAGCTCGCCAGCCTCGACGGCCTCTTCGGCTAGGCGGCGCCAGGTTTTGGCGTAGGCGCAGTGGCTACGAATGCGTGCTAAGCAGATATTCGTCGAGTAGGGGAGGCTGGGGATTAGGCGCACCTCAAAGCCTTCTGGTGCATGATAATCGCTCGGAAGCGTGCGTTTGCGTTTGTAAACATGGCTAAAATCACTGCTCCAAAAGACGACTTCGTGGCCAGCTTTGACCAAGGCTTGGCAGAGCAAGCTATAGCGGAGTGCGCGGAGGCCTTCGCCAGGGAGATTGTCAAAGGGATTGTTGATCCAGTAAACCATAATGGGGGCCTTTATGCAAAGAAGTCAATGAGCTGAATCGCAAAGATAAACAACACCAACAGAGGGAGAATCCAGCGGACGTAGTGCTTGAGCCAGCTCGGGAAGAGCAAACCGTCGCCCGTGTTGACCTCAGCCATACAGTGATCCCATCCCCAAAAACGTTTATGCGTACAAAAGATTAAGATGGCACCCCCGCCAAGTGGAAGAGCGAGAGTCGATACGAAGAAATCTTCCCACGTGAGGATGGTACTCCCTAGTCCGAGGTAGCCACTTAATGCACAGGGGAGCGAGAGGAGCCAGAGGATGGGTGCGGTGATGCAGACGGCTTTGCGGCGAGAGAGGGTGAGCCACTCCATGAGCATGGCAACGAGATTCTCCATGACGGCGATGATCGTGGTGATTGCAGCAAGGGAGAGCAAGACAAAGAACGTCGCCCCCACCAAGCGCCCTAATTGCATTTCAGCAAAGACACGTGGCAGTGTGATGAAGATCAATTCTGGGCCCGCATTGGGCGTGATATTAAACGCCCCGCATGCGGTAAAGATGATCAGCCCAGAGGTAAATGCAATGAGCAGGTCGATGAGGACGATTTTGAGCACTTCGCCTGAGAGGCGGTGTCTACGGGAGGTGTAGCTACCAAAGATCATCATCGAGCCAATGCCAATGCTGAGCGTGAAAAAGGCCTGCGCCATGGTTGCTAGGCTGAGGCTGCCGAGCTGTTGATGATTGTGTAAAATCGCCCAGTCTGGTTTAAGATAAAAGGCGAGACCCTTTTCTGCGCCAGGTAACTGTAGGCAGTAAATCGCCAGCCCGATGAGGATGATAAAGAGCAAGCCCATCATCCATTTGGTGCTACGCTCGACACCATTGCGCAAGCCAACCAAGCAGATAATAAAGCCGATGACAATCGTCGCGGTCATCCAAAAGACCTGAGACAGGGGCGATGATAAGAATTCATTAAAGAGATTGGCTAGGTCGGTCGAATGAGAAAAGAGCACCTGACTGGTGAGGGATTTTTGAGTATAGGCGAGCATCCAACCAGCCACGGTCGTGTAAAACATCAACAGCGCCCAGTTCGCCGCCATTTGAAAGAGTCTAATCGCACGAAAGATGCCAGGCTTGGGATTGAGGGCATCGTAGGCCTTGACCACACTATGCTTGGCTGCTCGACCAATGGCAAACTCCATCGTCATTAAGGGAAAACCAATTAGGAGTAAGCAGATGATGTAGACGATTAAAAAGAGTGCCCCACCATTTTCGCCGACCACATAGGGGAAGCGCCAGACGTTGCCGAGACCAACAGCACACCCTGCTGAGACGAGTAGGAAGCCGAGACTAGAGGAGAGAGATTCACGAGAAGAGGACATAGATATTATTGACTCCGGTACGCAAGATCGTCGGTCATTGACTCGACTGAGCGTGCCTCAATTAAGGTGCCTCGATAGAGGTTAGTGTCGTAGTCGATCACCATGAGCGTGCAGTGGTCAAAGCCAAGTGGGCACGCTCCGCAGAGCTCAAGGGCCAACCCTTCAATAGAGGGCAGGTGCCCCACGACAAGCAGAGAGTCTGGCGCATAGCTCAGTAGCTCGGCAAACATCTCGATTGCGGTGGCGCTCGGGGTGAAGTGGGGGGTGATTATAAATGGCAATGGGTGCGCGCTAAGCTCACCCATGATCCTTTCGGCGGTGTCGACGGCCCGTGCCAGTGGGCTACAGATGATGGTGGTGGGTAAAGCGTGGGTCGCTAATAGATAGCGACCTACGCTTTGGGCTTGTTCGGCGCCCCGTGTTGAGAGCAGGGGATCCTCAGACCAGCCGCGGTCGGAGGATTGGTAGTGACCGTGCCGAACAAGATAGATGCGCATCTTTATTCATTCCCGCTACGCAATGCGTAGACGTGCTCCATGCGCTCGGAGATATCCTTAAAGCCCACATCAGAGGCGTAGACATCCTTATAGAATGTGAATGCCTTGTCGTATTTACCGCTTTCTTCGGAGATCCAGCCGAGCATATACATGACGCGTTTTTTGAGGTCGTCCATGACTTGGAGCTGTGAGTTGGCCGTTTCGAGCTGCATGATAGCCATGTCAGGTTTGCCCATCTTATTAAAGCAACAAGCCAAATAGTAGAGGGATTCGAGGCGGTCCTTGGGGCTCTTTTGAGAGAGCTGGAATTGCTGAATGGCCTCTTCGTAAGCTTCGTAGGTGAAGTATTGAATACCCAATTCATAGCGCAAGCGCAGGTCGTTGGGGTATTGTTCGGCGCGGGTGAGCAAATCGTCAAAGACAAATTGGTTTTTCTCTGCGGTGAGCGCATCGGCCTCATCTTGCTTGCCATCATTTTTGAGAGCCAGGATGCGTGCGTCAAAATTCTGCACCTCGGTTGCTGAGAGGATGCGGTCCAATTCTGGGTCAGATGGGTTGACGACCTTGGCTTCGCGCAAGACGTTGAGTGCCTCTGTAAAGCGCTTGTTTTGCGTGTAGACACGTGCCAAACCACGGTAAAAGTTGATATTCTTGGGCTCGCGCTTGATCTTGTTTCTGAGCTCGGTGATCATGGCATCAGCATCGTCGCCCGTGACGACAGCTTTATTGGCGGTGTCGAGCTTTTTGGCCTGCTCCTTGTTACGAATCAAGTCAATGTAGCCACCTTGCTTGCCGGCGTTTTGTTCCCAGCCGCCAGCAGTCATGGTATTCTTAGCATCCGCATCCTTGACGAGCTTTTGGAGGTTGAGGTCGGCAGGGTTGGCAGCGGAGATCTTTTTGTAGCAGTCGCTCGCTTTATCGTAGACACCAGCTTTCATGTACGCATCGCCCATTTTGCGAGTGATATCGAGGTCATTGGGGCAAGCCTCGTGGAGGATTTCCATGGCGACCAAGAGTGCTTCAGGGTGAGTGGAGCGTTGCGCAACATCAAAGTAGACCTCGTTGAATTTCGGGCTTGTGGGGTTGCCATCGAGGAGCTCTTCGGCCAAGATGAGAGCATCGTCATATTTGCCAGATTTGGAGAGCGATTGGATCTTGACAATCTTGCCCAAGGCAAACACCTCACCCATTTTGAGGCTCATGGTGCCCTTTTTCTCGGACTTAAATTTACGCATACGTGCTTGGTGGTAGAGGCGGCGAGCCTGCTCTGAGCTAGCATAGAGTGCCAGGGCTTGCTTGGACAAGTTGATGGCAATATCAAGGTTGCCACGTTCGAGTGCGGATAAAGACTTGCTGCAAAGCGTTTGAGCCTTTTGCTGTGCTTGCAATGAGACTGTTTCAGCCATAGTGAATACTCCAATATTAATGATTAAAGGGTTTTTGTATCTTTAAGACGTCCTATACTCTATTATACAAGCGGGCAAAAGTCAAGCCTATTCACAGGAGGAAGAGCTTTTTTTCGCAACTTTCTAGAAAGAACGCTCGATAATGGTAGATTCCACAGATTCTCAAGCGACTTTAGGCTTGATTTTTAGTGCGGTCTATGGTAGTTTGTTGGACATGAATACACGACCTTCAGAAGAGATGAATCAACGCAACGTATCCTATGACAACACGCTTCGGCCGACCGCCTTTAGTGATTTTCGTGGTCAGCAAAAGGTGCGTGATCGTCTCATGCTTGCGGTAGAAGCCGCTAAGCAGCGTGGCGAACAGCTCGACCACGTCTTGCTCTCTGGACCACCCGGTCTAGGCAAGACGACCTTGGCCTATATATTAGGCGAGGCGATGGGGGTGCATGTCAAAGCGACCTCTGGCCCTGTGATTGACAAACCTGGCGACCTAGCAGGCCTGCTCACCAGCCTCGAGCCGGGCGACATCCTCTTTATCGACGAAATTCACCGCATGCAGCGCACCGTTGAGGAATACCTCTATTCTGCGATGGAGGACTTTGTGATTGATATTATGATTGATCAGGGAGCCAATGCCCGTAGCGTGCGCCTCGAATTGCCTCGCTTTACGCTCGTGGGGGCTACGACGCGCAGTGGTTTGCTCTCCGCCCCGTTGCGTAGCCGGTTTGGCCTCCAAAATCGACTCGACTACTACAATCATCAAGATCTCTCTGGCATTGTGACGCGTTCGGCTAAGACGCTCCATGTTGAGATCGAGCCTGAGGGGGCTCTTGAGGTTGCTCGCCGTAGCCGTGGTACTCCTCGCATTGCCAATAATCTCCTGCGTCGCGTCCGAGACTATGCCCAAGTGCGTGCCGATAACCGCATCACAGCCCCCGTCGCAGATCAAGCTCTTTCCCTGCTCGAAATCGACCCTGCTGGTCTCGACGAAATGGATATCCGTATCCTCGAAACGATGATTGGCAAGTTTAATGGCGGTCCCGTTGGCCTCGGTACCATAGCTGTTGCCGTCGGGGAAGAATCCGACACGATTGAGGAAGTCTACGAGCCCTACTTGATTCAAGAAGGCTACATTGACCGCACCCCCAAAGGCCGCATAGCCCTCCCCAAAGCCTACCAGCGCATGGGAGTCCCCCTGTCATGAGCGAGTCTCCAGCAAGCGCACCTGTCAGCAAGCCCCAAGCGGCCACCTTGGAGGTACCCACCGCCGCTACTGTTGATTACCGTAGGCGCAAGCACATCAAAGAATCCATCCGCCGCGACTACCAAAAACGCACCCTCGAGCAGCAGCTTGGCACCGTTGATCCGTCAATCTTTAAATCCCCCAAAGTCATCGGTGGGATTTTGGCGATCATGATACTGCTCGGTGTGCTTTTGACCAATAAATCCGACACCAGTAAGCGTTTCGATAACCGTTTTGCCAAAGCGATTAGAGAAGTCGAAGTCATGGCCATCGCCTCAGGACTTTACTACTACCACACCGGTCAATGGCCCGAACGCCCCATGGATCTCGCCCGTCGTCCCATTTCGACCGTGCATACCTGGGATGGACCTTATATCAATTGGGTCTTTAAAGACGGCTGGAAAAATGAATACATCTTTCGTGTCGATCCTGCTCAGCTCAAAAATAAAGCCATCGTGCCAGACATCCGTTCGGCTGGGCCAGATGGATTGCCTGATACCGCAGACGATATCGTCGCCCCTGCCTCGGCATTCATCCCCGATCCAGAGCTGCTTAGACCAGAGGCCAAGCCAAGGCCTGCCTTTAGGATTGTCAAATAGCGGAGGCTCCGCACTTTAAATGGTCGCAGGTGGGGAGCTTGCTCGCCATTAACTATCCGTTTTCAATGACTCTTCATGCTTGCTTTATTGAGGTAAATGTGTTACTTTAATCATCTTTATTGGACACCCTATTTACAAGGAGAATATCACATGGGCTTAATCAACCACATCCTCGCATTGACCGCCGCAGTCTTAGTCAGTACCGTGACTATCCGGGCCCATGCTAGCAGCGCACCACACGCACCGAATGATTTTATCTGGCAAAGCTATGCTCCGATTGAGACCTTTGCCGTAGCAAGACCCTTTTCTGGCATGATCGGTGACCAGTTTGTTGTGATTGGGGGGAGCTCTTTTGATCAATCCCCAGCCCTAGGTGGTAAAAAGCAGCTCCGCACCGAGAGCTATATCTACAATCAAAAGTCCCAAAACTGGCTTGCCTCCACCCCTTTGCCCACTGGCCTTGCAGAGGGTATGAGCGCATCCGTTAAGGACGGGCTCTTTTGCGTGGGGGGCGTTGCGAGCAAGGATGCCTTTATCGCGTCAATTGATGTGGCGGGCAAGCTGATCTATAAGCCCGTTGCCGATTTCCCCGCCAAGCAATCTATCTCCATGGCTGCGAGTGCCGTTTGGAAAGACTCAGTCTACATCATTGGAGGACTTGTGGATGGACAGATGAGCAAAGCCGTTTGGCGCTATGATGTCGCCGACGATCGCTGGACGCAACTCGCTGATTTACCCGGTCCAGCACGCGCCCAGGCCGTCGCAGCTATGCAAAATGGCGACCAAAAGCAACCTGTTTTGATCGTCTTTGGTGGCACCGGCATCGGCGGTGATGGTAAGCAGATTGCCCTGACCGATGGCTTTGGCCTCGTCGCTGCCAAGGGCGACTGGATCAAGCTCACCCCCGCCCCCGTCGCAACGATTGGTGCAGCCTTTTTGCCCGTTGGAGACCAGCACATCCTCTTGGTTGGCGGTTACAATGGAGAACAATGGAACCGTGCCAACCGCATGACCCCAGCCGAGCTCAAAGCTTTCATGCTCCAAGACGCCCCAGCCTTTAAGTGGAATCGCACCCTCTACACTTACCACACCGTTACTGGTGCCTGGGCTGCCTATGGCCAGTTGCCTGACGGTCAACCAGCCCGTTGCGGCGCAGCCGCTGCCATTATCGACCACCGCATCAGCGAGTTAAAGACCGAAAAGGTCCTCCTGCTCTATGGCGGAGAAGACAAACCCGGCCACCGTATTGCCCAATTTGATGGTGCTAGCTTGCGTAGCAATTGGTCGTTCTCCTGGCTTAGCTGGACCGTCATTGTTGTCTACTTCCTAATCATGGGCTTGATGGCCCTTTACTTCGCACTCAAAGAAAAGACCGCCGACACCTATTTCCGAGGTGGCAAATCGATCCCCTGGGTCGTTGCTGGTATGAGTATCTTTGCCACGATGCTCAGCTCAATTACCTTTATCTCCATCCCCACGATGACCTTTATTGCCGACTGGCGTTACTTCCCCATGGTCGTGCTTATCTTGGCTCTCGTGCCAATCGTCGTCAAGTTTTACTTGCCCTTTTTCTGCCGACTCAAAATCACCAGTGCCTACGAATACCTCGAGGCTCGCTTTAACCTCGGCACACGTCTCTTTGGCGCACTCGTTTTTAACATCTTCATGCTCTGCCGCGTGGCAGTTGTGACCCTCTTGCCCGCCATTGCGCTCAATGCCGTCACGGGCATTGACGTACGTATCTGTATCTTGCTCTGCGGTATCTCCACGACCCTATACTGCCTCGTTGGCGGCGTCGATGCCGTCATCTGGAGCGACTTCGTCCAAGGCATTATCTTGCTCTTTGGGGCAGTCGCAGTTTTGGGTCTCCTGCTCTGGACGACCGAGGGCGGACTTGAGGGATTTTACGCCATCGCCTCGGCTGATGGCAAGCTCCAGTTGCTTGATTTCCGTTGGCTTTTCCAAGAACCCACCTTCTGGGTGGTTGTCATCATGGGCTTGGTTTCCAACCTATCCTCTTACACTTCGGATCAATGTGTCGTTCAGCGATACATCACCACGACCAACGAAAAGGCCGCCGCCAACTCCATTTGGTTCAATGGGCTTATGTCCGTTGGTGCGAGCATCATCTTTTACATGATTGGCACCGCACTCTACACCCACTACAAGACCAACCCCGCCCTTATGGACATCACCATGAGTAAGTCCGATTCGGTCTTTCCGCTTTATATGGCGATGGAGTTGCACCCTCTCATAGCAGGCCTCATCATTGCCGCTATCTTTGCTGCGACTGTCTCCACCCTTTCCACCAATATCAATAGCGCTGCGACCTCCATCACCACGGACTTTTTCTTGCGCTTCAAGCCATGCATGACCAGCGACGAACAAGTCCGCTGTGGGCGTCGTTGGGTGCTGATTGTTGGTGTGCTCGGCACAGGTGCAGCATTGATCCTCTCAGGCGTGCCCAATCGCAGTCTCTTTGATGTCTTCAATAACTTTATTGGGATGCTCACCTCTGGTCTCTCTGCACTCTTCCTCATGGGCGTTTTCATGCCCCGAGTCGGTGGTAAAGCCGCCCTTGTTGGTCTCATCTCCAACTACGCTGTCACTCTGGCACTTGGCTTCTTGCCCATGGCCGTGCGTCCCCATCCCTTTGTCTTTGGTGGCATTGGCCTAGTGGTTTGCGTCATTGTCGCATTGGCCATCAGTGCCATCCTGCCCAATCGCAAACCCACCCGCGGCCTCACCTATTTCGAAATGCCAGACCGCATCGACTAAACCATTTCACATTCACTATCCACGATTCACAATTTACAATCCTCTACCCACTGATCACTGTTCACAGATTACTGTACACTTGAGGCTTCGCCTCATGAAAGGTTTCCCACACATGAAAAAACTCCAAGGACTCATCGCTGCCCCCCACACACCCTTTAGTGCTGATGGCGCAGTCAACCTCACCCAGATCCCCGGCCAAATCGACACCCTCGTTAAGCAAGGCGTCGTCGGTGCCTACATTTGCGGCACCACTGGCGAAGGCATCTGTTGCTCCGTCGCCGAACGCAAATCGGTCATGAAAGCCTGGGCCGACTACGGCAAAGGCAAGCTTTTCATCATCTGCCACGTAGGAGCCCTCGCCATCAGCGATGCCCGTGAGCTCGCCGCCTACGCCCAAGAAATCGGCCTCGATGCCACCTCCATCGTCCCCCCTAACTTTTTCAAGCCCGGCTCCATTGCTGGCCTCATTGACTACATCAATAGCGTCATCAGCGCCGCCCCCGCATTGCCTTTTTACTACTACCATACCAGTATGTCTGGCGTGACCTTTGACATGGAGCAATTCCTCTACGAGGCCGACGGCAAAATTCCCCAACTCGCCGGGATTAAATTCAACTACCCCGACCTCTATATGTTTCAACGCTGCCAACGCGCCCTCGACGGCAAGTACGACATTACTTGGGGCATTGACGAATGGTTCGCAGGTGCCCTTGCCTGCGGTGCTCAATCTGCCATCGGCTCCACCTACAACTACTGCGCCCCTCTCTACTACACGATCTGGGACGACTATAAAGCCGGCAACCACGATGCCGTCGCCAAAGGCATGGCCAAGGTCTGCAAGATCGTTGACATCCTCGTGCAATACGGCGGCGTAGCTGGTGGTAAAGCCATGATGGCTGTCCACGGCCTCGATATGGGTATCGTGCGTCCGCCACTCAATACGTTGAGCGACACCGCCAAGGCCGACTGTTGCACCCGCCTCACCCAAATCCTCAAGGACTAACCCCATGCCCCTAACCAAACAGCGCCTCGAGCAGCTCCGTGATACCTATCGCGACGGCCTGCTCCTAGACGAAGTCCCCTTTTGGACGAAGCACGGTTTTGATCTCCAGTTTGGTGGCATCATGACAGGCCTCGACCGTACTGGCACCCTTATCGACACCGATAAGGGCATCTGGCAACAAGGCCGCTTCGCCTGGACTCTCGGCTTCCTCTACAACCACGTCGAGCAACGCCCCGAATGGCTTGAAATGACCCGCCGTACACTTGAATTCCTCAAGCAATACGGCTACGACCAAGATGGTCGCATGTACTTCCACGTCACCCAAGACGGCCAGCCCATTCGCAAGCGCCGTTACGCCTATAGTGAATCATTCATGTGTATCGCCTGCGGCGAATACGCTCGTGCCACTGGTGACGAAGCCTACGCCCAATTGGCTCGGGATACCTACCAGATTTACTGCGATCACGTCGACTCTCCCGCCAAATTCACCGATACTCGTCCCAGCCGTGGCCTCGGCCATCCCATGATCAATATCGCAACCTGCCAGCGCCTCCGCGAAAGCATCAACCTGCCCAACGCCGACGCCCTCATTGATCAAGCCATCGCCGATATCGCCACCTACCACGTCAAGGACGACATCCGCGCCGTCATGGAAACTACCGCTCCTGATGGATCAATTATCGACCACATCGATGCCCGCACCAATAACCCCGGACATGCCATCGAGGGCGCCTGGTTTATTATGAATGAAGGCCGCATCCGCAACCGTCAAGACTACATCGACCTCGGCCTGCGCATGCTCGATTACTCCTGGGAGCGCGGCTACGACCAAACCTACGGCGGCATTCTCTACTACAGGGATATCTTCAATCATCCCATCAGCGAATACTGGCAAGATATGAAGTTTTGGTGGCCTCAAAATGAAGCCATCATCGCCACCCTCATGGCCTACAGCCTCACCAAAGATGAGAAATACGCCCAGTGGCACACCCAAATCCACGACTGGACCTACAGCCACTTCCCTGATTCAGAGCACGGCTCCTGGTATGGCTACCTCTCTCGCGACGGACGCGTCTGCAGCGAGATCAAAGGCAACCTTTACAAAGGCCTCTTTCACATTCCCCGCCAACAATACGAATGCTGGCAGCTCTGTGAAAGCCTCCTCAAAGGCTAGCCCATCTCACCACTCTACTCAAAAGCCCCGCTTCGCAGCGGGGCTTTTGAGTAGAGTGGCACTCGGATACGCCTCGTAAAACAACGAGGGGGAGACTGTTTTGAGACTGTAGACAGGGCATCCCTCTTGTCGGAGAAAAAGTGTCTCCATTGTAGCCTCGCCAAAAGATCCCGCACGACTCGACAACGCCACAATAGCGATGCAGTCGTCATTTTACCCATAAAATAGCACAAGAGCCTAAAAAAAGATCTCCTTTGGCAATTGTAGCCAAGGGAGATCTTTTTTTATGGCGAACGGCCTCTATTTCGCAGGTTTTACTTCGACGGGAGCAGATTCTGCTTTGATCGTTTCGATTTTGATTTCAGGCTCTGCGGGCGTTGCGGCGGGTGCAGGTTTGGCAGGCTCTGCAGTGGCAGGCTCTGCGGTAACGGGAGCTGACTGTTTGGGCTTTACCACAAAGGTATTCTTCTTTGCGTGCTTGCGATCAATGAACTTGATGTCGGTCTTTTTCTTGAGCGGCTCAGCTTGCTTGTTGTTTTCGCGGTTAAATGTATCAACGTCAAAGTCTGCATCAGGGGAGATCTTAAAGAGGAAGTCGCGCGTTTGAGCATCAGGGGAGACCGCATCAAGGGTGTAGGTCTCATTGGGGAAGATGTTAAAGATCACCCAGCTATTAGCTTGGTGCTCGCTGCCATCTTTGTTGAGCCAAGCAAATTGAGTTTTGATACGACGAAACTGGTTGGAGTTGTTTTGGATGGTTGCCTGAGCCTGCACGCTGTTTGCGTCTTGATAAGTGATCGCAACCATTTTGGTGGTGATAAATGAGTCCAACGCCGGATCAGCACGGAGGCGAGTGACGGCTTCTTGGCGGATGTTGTTGGCGCAACCAGTCAAAGCGAGGAGAGCCAATGCAAGTGAAAAACAGGCACTTTTAGCGAACGTTTTGGTCATGATAGTAATCCTTATCAAATAGATGATTGAATCGAAAGAGTGAGCATTTGCAATAAATATGTCACTAAGAATAGCATAGGTTTGGGCGTTTGGCAAGTGCAAAAGCAGATAATGCACAGTAAAAATAGAGGAAAATGGGATCTTTACTTAGGCAATAGAATGGATCCAGGGTTAATAGTTGAATAAGTCCGCCAGAGATGCGGGGCTTTTTGCTGCGATCGTGTAGGCCGTGAGGACAAGATTGCGCGAGTGCGGGGTCAACCAGCGGCCCTTTTCTGCGCGGGCGATGAGCTTGTGGGTGATTGGGGTGGGGCTCGCCTCGACGAGGTCTGTGTGGGTGAGGCCTTTTGCGGTGAGGAGGGCGGCGAGGGGTTGGGGGCCGAGCTTGCGATTTTCTGGAGGTGTAGGCATGGTATTATCGATTAAAGGATTTACCCCAGCCGAGCTTCTTGGAGAGCAGGGTAAAGGGATCATCGCCGTCGAGGACGATGAGGGGGACGCTGTGGGATGAATGGGAGATGTGGACTTCGTCACCAGGATAGAGGATAAAGCTTTGCTGACCATCGGAGGAGACGGTGCAGCATTCGTCTTCGGCGTTGAGCGCAATGGTGATGGGGGTGTCATTGGGCACGACAATGGGGCGCGCGGTGAGTGCGTGAGCGGCAATGGTCGTGATGACGGTGGCATGACTACCTGAGATCAAGATTGGGCCTCCGACAGCCAGCGAATAGGCCGTACTGCCAGTAGGGGTAGAGACGACAATCCCGTCACAGGAATAGGTTGTGATGGGCTGTCCATTGAGTGAGAGGGTGAGGTCGACTGCGTGGGGCGTATTGGTGCGTGAGATCACGACATCATTGAGCGCATCGGTGAGCACGACCTGGTCGTTGTCGCAACCTGCACGAATGATCCTCGCCGACAGGGTCGAGCGGGGATGAATGTGGTAGTGGTCGCTCGCCAATGCCGTCAGCGCACGCTCAAAGTCCGCTTCGTTGACCGCAGTCAAGTAGCCCAGGGTGCCGATGTTAAAGCCGATAATGGGGAGGTCATCTTTGTCTAGGCGGTGTGCCACCGAGAGCAGAGAGCCATCCCCACCTAATGAGATCACGGCTTGTGGATTGTGCCATGGTTGGATCGACTGATCGAGGGCGCAAACCTCTGGGGCGGCCATCAAGGTGATACCGATTTGGGTTGCGAGGTGAGCCAAGCGCACGACGGTTTCTTGGGCGTGGGGCTTGGTGAAGTTGACGATGAGGCCGAGTCTATCCATGCTGGTGCGCTCGCTGGTTAGCACTTAATCTTGATGATGACCTTGCGCACGTCGCCAGGAATCGTTTCTTGACCCGGTGCGTGGGCATCTTGTGGATAGAGGATAAAGAAGTGACCAGATTCAAAGGGGATGGGTGTGCCGATACCCTCAAAGAAGAGGATGTCATTTGCTTCGCTATAGGGCTCTGTCACGACGAGGCTATCTTTGAGAGAGGTGTAGCCGATGGCTTCATTGCCCTTAAAGAGGAATTGGATGTCGATGTACTTGCGATGCGCCTCGAGTCTGCAATCTGCAGGTTTGCGCGTGGTGTAGTCTTGGATATTGGCAAAGACATCATCGCCATCGATCACGACCTTACCCGCAGGCAAGGTGGCTGTGGCGGGGTCTTTGAGGAAGTCAAAGGCTTTTTTAAACTTGGGGTGTAGGACGCAGTAGGCGTCAGCATTGTCAATGTGATCAATGATCATGAGTGGAGTCCTTAATTACGAGTCAGGCATGCAGCAAAAGCGCCGTCGCAGCCTTGGTCTGGGGTGTGAAAAATAGACGCCACAAAGCTAAAGTCTGGGTGGCGATCCAAAAATGTTTTGACTTGGAGCTCATTTTCTGTTTGCTCAATACTGCAGGTGGAGTAGACCAACTTGCCGCCTTTGGCGAGCAGCGGGGCAACGGCATCGAGAATGGCTCTCTGGTCTGCGATGCGCTGGCTGAGGCGTTTGTTGGACCAGCGCCATCTAGCGTCTGCTCGGCGACCTAATACGCCACTATTTGAGCAGGGCGCATCGACTAAGATGCGGTCAAAAGGCTGCTCCAACGAGGCTTTGTCAGAGGCCTGGGTTAAGTCCATGGCATCGAGTTGCATGGTGGAGACTCGGTCAGCCATGTGGCAGCGTGTGAGGGTGTCTTTGAGCGTATCGAGGCGATCTTGGTGGCGGTCGCTTGCTAAGATAAAGGGCTGAGTTGCGGCTGGGAGCTGGGCAACGATTTGGGCGGTCTTACCACCAGGGGCAGCGCAGACATCCCAGATGCGCATGATCGATGGGTCGGCCAAATCCAAGAGGTCAATCGCACCTTGTGTGGCGGGATCCTGGATGACACATGAGCCATCGATGATACTGGGGTGAGCACTGGGGGAGATGCCGCGCTTGAGAATAAAGCTCCGCATGGGGTCAATAGGGTGGGGCGTGGTGTTTTCAGGAATGAGCCCCACTTTGAGTGGCCGCAAAACCGTCTGGGCGGGCTGATTGCCCGCCTCACAGATGGCGGCGGTTTTGGTTTCGTCCCAGCGGCTGAGCCAGCCATTGATCAAGGCTGCAGGGTAGCCCATGCGTAGGTTGAGCGGTTTAGTCTTGAGTTGATCAAAGAGCGCATCGTGGTTACGGATGAGCGTTTGCAAGACGGCGTTGACAAAGCGTGCGGCTGCCGGACTGATCGTTTTGGCGGCGTTGACCGTCTCAAAGACCGCAGCGTGATTGGGGACGTCTTGCATGTAATAGAGCTGCGCGCAGCCGATCATCAAGAGCGCCCAGAGATCACCAGATGGCATCTGCTTGACGCTCTGCTTGAGAAACCATTCACAACTATTCGCATGGCGCAAGGTCGTGTACAGTAGATCCATGACAAAGCCACGCTCGTCATTGTCCACCAGGAGGCGATTGGGAAAGATCCCCTGGGTTTTCCACTGGGTGAGGATAAAGGCCGCTTCGCGGCGCGTAGATGATGAGGACATGGCGATTAGGATCTTTCTGCAAGGGCTGCTTGACGGATGGCTTGTGTGATTTGGTTGATATCGGCATGATTGAGACGACTGAGGATGCACTCCCATCGGTAAGCCATGCTGCCTCCAGGATTATTGGGGCGGTCTCTAAAGAGGGTGTCAAAGGCGATTTTACTTGATCGGTACTCTTGCAGGATCTGCGAAAGGCGCTTCTCAAAGCCCCGCAAAAATACCTCAACACACTCCTCGTAGTTGGAGACGTAGGTTTGGCGCTTGAGCAATGCCTGAGCATAGGCTGGCGCATCCTCTGTGTAGGGGCGCGTGTAGTTAGCAAATGCACCCGTTGGCTCGGAGAGGATCAGATCACTGGGCATGCTAAACTTGTCCAAAATGACAATCTCGTCCCCATCGTCAAAGATGGTGCGGGGTGGTTCCTCAAGCGTCGCACGCCCCACCACGATATTGGCTGCGGCAGCTTGACCCAACAGGAGGAAAAACCTCACTGCAAAGCTGGGATTATTAAAGGTCGACGCTGGGATTTTGGCCGAGGCGCGCCCCTTGATGTAGTCGCGCTCAAAATAGCTGGTGCGCACATAAAAAGTATCCCCGCCCTCAAAAGCATAGGGCTCTCTAAAGGAGTGGGAGGTCATGCGTGGGGGGAGGCGCATCCCGAGTTGGCGAGCGCCCAAGCGTCGATCCATCACATAGTCGGTATAGTCGTCTGCCTCAATCATCGCATTGAGCAATGCCTTGCCATCTTGGAGCAGGGACAGAGAAGTCCAGCGTTGGATGCGGATGATCTTGACAATCGGCTCGGGGGCGTTCTCCTCTTTGAGCTCGACAATGTAGACAAAGGCTCGAGGTCCTTGATGCTTGCGCAGGGAGAGGGAGCGTCTCGTCCGGCCGATGTTGACGTATTCAATTTTGCCATACTCGCGCAAATAGTTGAGCAGGATACCCCTCGCGCGTGGGTCGCAGAGCTTGGCGAGGGCGACATAGTTGGGGTCGGCCTTGTCTCCCGTATAGGATTCGAGCTCATCGTAAATGGGGTCAAAAATCAACTCGCCGCGGTTAATCTCGCCACCGGGGAGCCATTCGATCTGCATGAAAAACTCCGGCGACAAGCTCTCGATGATTGCGCTCAGGCCTGTGTCGTCATTGTCATGCACGACACAACGGGCCATTTCCTTGACCCAGTCGCCATTTTCGAGCGATTCATCACGTAGAGCTCGTGGGATCAGCTTGAGAAACCCAGCAGCAAATGCTGCATGGAGTCGTCGAGTATCTTTTTCGCTGAGGGTGTCAAAGTCGATTTTAAAGAATTGTTGCACCTCTTTGCCCACGGGGATTTCTGGCGGAAAGATCGCTACCTCTGGATTAGCAAAGCGGTTGCGTGCTTGGAGGTTGTGCTGGATCTCTTTGAGGTGAAAGAGGAGCTGGTCAAAGGGCAAATCTGAGAGGTCTGCAAAGTTTTGGGCTGTGATGTAGCGTGTACCTTTGAGCTGATTGTAGTAGTAGATTGGCAAACCCGAGATCGCCGTGCGGGATGATTGGATCTGATTGATGATCTCATCTGCATCACGCGGCACAGGGCTCATGCGCCAGGCTTCTCCACGCTTGCGTAGCGTATTACGGACCTGTTCATTTTGAATATTAAGATAGCGGATTTTGCGCTTCGAGACGATAGATTGGAGGGCGATATCGCCACGAATGGCCGTTGCCATATCCGTTGGCACTGGTCGAATCAAGACATACTGATCATTAAAAAGCAAATCGACAGACTGCTTGATTTCGTCCGCTTCCTCCTCAGGCGTGAGAGGGGGCAGGCCCTCGCTAGCACGCTTATCATTGAGGTGGGCGATCCAAGCCATGCGCTGCATGGCATGGACTCCAGACTGCGTTACCAGACCAGGTGTCTTTAAGAAGATTGTGCCGATGCGAGACCTGAGCTTACCATTGGGGAATCGCTCAAAAGGTAATGAACCGATGATTTCCATAAGTCAATCCTTTTTGCCGGCGCTAGCCGCTAGGCGGAATGGTCCGCCACGCCAGCAAATCGGCATGCTGACAGGTAGGTGTTTTCGAGTAGCATGGTGATCGTCATGGGGCCTACACCGCCAGGGACAGGGGTGATGTGGCTTGCAATAGGCAGTAGCGCATCAAAGTCCGCATCGCCACAGAGACGATAGCCGCGGGGTGCGGTTGGGTCTGCCACACGATTGACCCCGACATCGATGATGACGACGTCAGGTTTGACCATCTCTGCGGTGAGAGTGTGGGGGCAACCAGTGGCTACGACAATGATATCAGCTTGACGGGTAAAGGATTGCATGTCTGGTGTCGCACTGTGGCAGATGGTTACTGTGGCATTGCCGCAGGTGCGCTTTTGAGACAAGAGCGTCGCGATTGGCCGGCCCACGATATTACTGCGACCAATGACGACGGCATGCTTGCCGCGGGTGTCGATGGCTGCGCGCTCGAGCATCTTTAAGATACCATGAGGCGTGCAAGGGATAAAGCACGTTTGCTCGATGCACATTCTACCGATATTGATAGGCGTAAAGCCATCGACATCTTTGTCTGGCGCAATCGCAGCAATCACGGCTTGTTCATCGAGGTGCTTGGGGAGAGGCAATTGCACCAAGATACCATGAATTGCAGGGTTGTGGTTAAGCGCATCGACCTGAGCGAGGAGCTCGGCTTGGGTCGTGGATGCTGGCAGGCGAATGTCCAGAGAGAGCATACCAGCCTCGGCACAGGCGCGCTCTTTTGCCAATACGTAGGATTGCGAGGCGGGATCTTCGCCAACGAGGATCACGCCGAGACCAGGCTGCACGCCTGTTTGGGTGATTAATTGAGCGGTTTTTTGTTTGAGCTCGTCACGCATTTCGCTTGCGAGCTTTTTGCCATCGAGTAGTTGGGCTGCCATATCATCTTCCTACAAAGTAAACACTAATAAAATATTAAACAACTGCACAAATCCTTTTGGATGAATGGATGATAGCACAGACCCCCTACTAAAAGCAAGGTCAAAGAGCCAACTAAAGGCAAAAAAGTGCCTCTCCTGATCAATATTGACCAGAATCTCTCATCAAAGTGCCATTGAGACCATTAAGGTTGCGTGCTAGCGCAAGCAATCCAGTGAGGCATCGGCGGTGGGAGGGGCGTGATTGAGGGCGCAGCAAAGCCCGCTTCTTGGAGCCATTGGGAGATTTCCTGATCAGAGAAAACCCATCCATTGTCTGTGGTGAGAGCCATATTGACCGCAAAGAGCGCCGAGAATGGCGGCGTCGTGTGGTCGGCATGCGTCATGAGGTCGAGGATGTAGATACGGCCACCAGGCTTGAGAGCCCGGCGTGCTCGAGTGAGGATGTCGACGATCATTGTTGGAGATTCTTGATGGAGCGCCCCAAAGATCGAGACCACATCATAGGTCGCCTCTGGATAGGTGTCGACGTGGTAGTCGCCCGCATGACAGGTGACCTGATTAGCCACCGGGGAGGTGATCTCTTGCGCCACTGCGGAGATGGCTGGCAAATCATAGGTGTCGCACGTGATCGTGGGATCTGTCTGCGCCATGAGCATGGCATAGGTGCCAGGCCCCCCAGCGAGGTCGAGAATTTTGCTGTGCGGAGGCAAATCCAGCGCTGGAATAACCGATTTACCGATGCCCATGGCGCGCCCATGCATCGAGTAGGCAAAGCGCCGAGTGCGCACAGCATCGTCGCCCAAGTGTAAGCTAGGTGGCTCGACCGGTGCACCCGTTTGGACGAATTGGGCGAGCTGGCCCCAGGCGCCATAGACATCGCGATTGTAGGCGATTGCGCGGGTCAAATCATGCGGTGCGCCTGCCACAAGCGAAATCTCACTCGCAGGTGTCAAGAGATAACGCCCCCCCTCCTTGGTTAATAAGCCGACCGCAACAGCTCCATCGAGGAGCAGCGAGATCCCACGCTGTGAGAGGTGGCTTGACTGAGCGAGCGATTCGCTGGTCGGATCATCAGACACTGCAATTTGCGTAAAGAGGTCATGCTGCAGCATTGCAAAGAGAATCGCCGAACCGTAGTACGCACTTGCCAAATCGACGATGCCAGAGAGAGAGAGAGGGGAGGGAGTGTTTGTCATGAGAGAGATCCTTAATGAGGAGAGTGAGAAGAGGGCACGGAGGCCCGACACGCTAGCGACAAGGCGTAGATCCCGAGCAAGGCGATGACCCCTGCACTCAGAGGCCCGACCCACTGCCAGAGCGCGGGGTGAATGATGAGAAGCGATTGAATCGGCAGACACAGACAGGCCAGAAGCGTAAAAATAAGCCCAGAGCAGCAGATAAATCCTGCACCAAGCAGCAAGAAGTAACCCATCGGATGGCGACAATCTTGAGGTACAAAGCTAGGAAAAAAGGCAAGGAAAAAGAGAATGAGTTTAGGATTGAGCAAGCTCATCCCGCACCCTTTGATGTAGACCATACCCGGCGAGAGTTGCGGTGTCAGCTGAGCAGTGTCTGAGAGCACCTGCACAGGTTGACTCCATGCGCACCAACTGAGCCAAAAGAGGTAGCCGGCTCCCAGTAGCAAAACCCCACGATAGAGGCGTGGATGAGCCGTGATTATCTGGCCAAATCCCACCGCTGCTAGTACAATATGCACCACAACCCCCGTCATGAGACCGAGGATAAAGAGCACCCCCACACTGAGCCCATCGCGAATCGACACCGTCATAACCATCAGATTATCCGGCCCCGGACAAAGCGCCAAAAGACACACCGCCACCAAGTAGCCAAAGCGTGTTCGTGCTGGAGGTCTCTGTGTCATGATTAGGCCTGATTAGCGGCTCCGCCGCTTGTGGGAGTTGGGAGTTGGGAGTTGGGAGTTGGGAGTTGGGAATTGGGAGTTAATCAGGCAGACCCGCGAGCGTGAGTGAATCATTCGTGACCCTTAGAGGGAGCCTGTGCACTGCGGCACCTCGCTAGACGAGCATTGCTGGAGCGTGGCGGCTAAACCAACCCTGGACTGTTTTATGGGGTAATCCCATGATATTGGAGTAAGAGCCGATGTAGGAGTCGATCAACCAATCACCATCCTCATTGATATCGTATGCACCAGCCCGATCGAGAGAATTGATATGGTTGGCATAGCGCACGGCATCGGCGCGTGTGATCGGCTTAAACTTCACACTCGATACATTGATGAGCGTTGTGGGAAAGTCCGCATGCGGCGGATTGATTACCACAGCAGTAAAGACCATGTGTCGCTTCCCCGAAAAGCTCATCAGCATCTCAATGGCCTCTTCATGATCTTGAGGCTTGCCGATGACTTTGCCTTCATGAAAGATCACCGTGTCGGCCGCAATCAAGATTGCATCAGGATGCGTCTTGTAGACCGCATGCCATTTGCGTAAGGCATTTTCACTGGCGGTGACAATAGGATCCTCAGTTACCACCTCTTCACAATCAGAGGAGATAATGCTAAAGGTCGCTCCGATTACCGATTCAAGTAAGACTTTGCGGCGAGGAGAGGCTGATGCGAGGATGACATCGCAGGGAGATGAGGACATGATGAACCTTATTTAAAAGAGGGTTATAAAAAACCATGCGCTTACATGGAGTAAACGCATGGCTTATCGAGGTCGCTAAGCTTACTTCGTACCGAGAACTGCGTCTTTGCAGATCTTGGAGAAGGAGAACTTAAGCACCTTCTTAGCAGCGATTTCCATGGTTTCGCCAGTTGCAGGGTTACGACCCATACGAGCGCTGCGTTCTGCGACGGAGATTTTGCCCAAACCAGGCAAGGTGAAGCCTGCGGGTGTTGTTGCTTGCTGAGCGACGACGCCGAGGATGGCTGTGTAGACAGCATCTGCGGTTTTCTTTTCGCAACCAGCTGCTTCAGCAACTGCAGCAATCATTTCTGCCTTGGTCATAGGTTTTGCAGGGGCTGCGGGGGCTTTCTTGCAGCCGCATGCTTTCTTCGTTCCGCACTTTGTAGCCATTGGAGGACTCCTTAATTTTGGTTGATAACCTGTGGACCATCCACACGTTTGATTAATACTATACACGATTTAGCCGATTTTTCAATAGCAAAAGCACCTGTTTATCAAAAAAAATAGCTAAAAGTACCTTAAAATGGGCATTTTAGCCCTTTCGGATCGACTTGACAGCGCTTTTTTCTCCCACAAAAGGCTCGTAAGCTCGCCGCCTTGGGGCGCTCACGCTCCTGCCTTAGGGACCGTCTGCCCCTAAGAACCCCGATCCAGACGTTCCCGTCCGGCTACCGAACAAGTATGCCCGCCACTTGCCCACCGCAGGCGCCCTCACATACGCTGACTGCGAGCGCAGCGAGCCTCTGTGTCCTTTGTGCCTCTGTGATACAATCACTACGCAGACCGTCCCACATTCTACATTTCACATTCTAGGCGGCGCAGCCATCAAAAATAAAAGAGGCGTCCCCACTAGGGAACGCCTCTTTTATTTTTGATGGCAAATCTGTTACTTAATCGTCTTCAAGATTGCTTCGATTTTAGCCTCCGCATCCGCAACGATCTGCTGCTTGCTGGCGCCTTCCTGTTGAGCCTTGGCAGCGAAATCTTGGAGAGCCTTGGTTGCCGCGACCTTAGCAGGACCATCGGGCAATTGCGAGAGTGCTTGATACTTGTCGCTGATCTGTTGGTTGATCTCTTGACCCCACGCTGCGACATCCTCGATCGTCTTTTTAGCATCAGAGTAGGTCTTGAGCTGTTCGGGAGTGAGCTTGTTTTCAATGCCGATCAGCTTAGAGATCTTGGTAACCTGCTCGATGAAATCTTGAGGCTTAGCGTTTTGGGACGCCCCCAACTGCCCCATCACCGTGCTGCCATCCGGCGCCAAGATGAAGTAGGTGGGATAGCCCTGCACGCCGAGCTGTTGTGCCAACGCTTGGTTGAGGGGTGCTTGCGCCTCCGGTACGAGCGACTTGTCTTGAGGGAAATCAAGCCACACCAAGACAAGCTTGTCCTGAGCATAGGCTTGCCATTCACTCGTTGAGAAGACCGCCTTATCCATCATTTTGCACCAACCACACCAATCGCTACCCGTAAAATTGAGGAATAGGGGCAAATCCTTCTCCGCAGCCAATTGCTTGGCAGCCTCAAAGTCCATCGTCCACTTACCGACCACTGCACCAGAGGTGGCGGGCTTTTCACGAGTGGGCTTGGCTGCTTCGACAGGCTTGGCTGCTTCGACAGGCTTGACGGAGACCGGATCGACTTTGGTTTGGGCGGTTGGCTCAAGAGACTTGCTGCTATCATTGCAACCTACGACAACGATTGCAGTTGCACAAAGCGCTAACGCTAAAGAAAATGTTGACTTCATAGAGAGGGGAATCCTTTATTAATAGATAACACATCAATTACACCAGGCAAGCGCGTCGTTATACAGACCTCTGCAAATCAGCACCTACCCTTGATGATGTGTACTGTATCAATTTCATCGCAGAAAGGCAAGTACAAAGTGCAGAAAAATCAAACGAGGTGCATTCTTAAGTATACAAAGTCGAAGAAACCCATCGATTTGAGCTAGACAAATAGCGCATCGTGTGCTATAGTTGTCTCATCTTTAATGAAAACAAGGAGAATCCCCGATGAATAAACTGCTATTTTCCGCAGCTGTAATGAGCTGCGCCGTACATGCTTGGGCTGCTGTTCCCGCGCGCTATATCCAAGTCCAAATCCCCAAAGATGCCGCAGTTCTCTCATTGGCAGAGGTGCAAGTCTTTGTCAATGGTAAAAACGTCGCCCCCAAGGGCCGCGCCAACCAAACCTCCACCGGTTGGGGCGGTGATGCCAAGCGCGCAATCGATGGCAATACCAGCAATAACTACGACCACAAGACCATTACCCATACCGTCGACCCTGACGACCACCCTATTTGGGAATTGGATTTAGGCAATGAGGTCCAAGCAGACAAGATCGTCGTCTGGAACCGCGCTGCACCCTTCCACACCCGTCTCAACGACATGATGCTCACCGTAGCCGATGCTAAGCGTAATATCGTCTACACCAAGAGCTGCGCACGCCCCACCCCCAATAATACCACATTTACCCTTGATACCGCCACACCCACGGGCAAAAAGCTCCTTTCTATTGAAGATGCCCGCTTGGCCAAACGCCTCTCCGAATCAGCCAAGACCATTGCCTCACTCAATGACTCCCTCGCTGCCTACTCCGAGAAGTATCCAGAGAACTACAAAAACAAAGCCACCATTCAAGCCAAAATTGACGCCATCGCAGCCCAAGTTGCCACTGTCGTCAAAGACGGCGGCGACCCCAAAGCATGCTTCGCAAACATTCGCGACGTCCAAAAGATGATCCTCCTCCAGCACCCCGCTGTAGACTTTGACGAGCTCCTTTTCGTCAAGCGCAAGCACGGCACCCCCCAAGGCCTCTTCGCCAACTGGCAAGGCAATAGCGGCTGGCACGGCGCCGTCAATGGCCGCCTCCGCGGCTACAACAACGGCCTCTACCGCGCACCCCTCCTCCAAGAGACCGGTAAGCCCACCCTCATCAAGCAGAGCTCCTCATTCCTCGGCGACATCTGCCTCGACTGGGACGCCAAAAAGGTCCTCATCTCCTCAGGCCCAGAAACCGCCAAGTCCATGTGGCGCCTCTATGAGATGAATATCGACGGCACCAACTTTGTTGACGTCATGCCCAATGACGACCGCCAGCTCGACATCTTTGACGGCTGCTACCTCCCAGACGGCCGTATCATGACCACCGCATCCGCCGGGTTCCAAGGCGTTCCCTGCGTCAATGGCGGCGACTACGTCGGCAACATGTACCTCATTGCCCCAGATCGTAAATCCATGCGCCGCTTGACCTTTGACCAAGACAGCAACTGGAATCCCGAAGTCTACCCCAATGGCCGCGTCGTCTTCCTCCGCTGGGAATACACCGACTCCGCCCACTACTTTAGCCGTATCCTCATGTCCATGAATCCCGACGGCTCCGACCAAAAAGAATTCTACGGCTCCAACTCATACTGGCCAAATAGCATCTTCTATCACCAAAATATCCCTGGATCATCGACCAAATTCATTGGTATCGTTTCCGGCCACCACGGCGTCGCCCGCAAAGGCGAGCTCGTTATGTTTGACGCCGCAAAAGGCCGCCACGAAACCTCTGGCGCTGTCCACAAGTTCCCCTTCCGCGGGAAGAAGATTGAGAATATCACCAAAGACCAACTCGTAGACAACGTCAAGCCCTTCTTCCTCCACCCCCGTCCGCTCAATGACGAAATCATGATGGCCTCCATGCAGCGCGACGGCCGTGACAACTTCAAGATTGTCCTCGTGGACATCTACGACAACATGCTCACCCTCTGGGATGCCCCTGACGGCAACCTCTATGAGCCAATCCCACTTAAGGCACAAAAGCGCCCCCCACAAATCCCTGACCGCGTTCAGCTCAATAAGACAACCGCCACCTACAACATGATCGATGTCTACGTCGGCCAGGACACCCTCAAAGACGTCCCCCGCGGTACTGTCAAGAAGCTCCTCGTTTACAACTACGAGTACGCCCCCCGTAATATCGGCGGCCACTACGCCATTGGTATGGAAGGCCCCTGGGATCCCCGCATCATCCACGGCACAGTTGACGTCGAAGCCGACGGCTCCTGCACCTTTGAGGCACCCGCAAATATGCCGATCGCAGTCCTCCCCCTTGACAAAGACGGCAGAGCACTCCAAGTATTCCGCTCATGGATGACCGCAATGCCCGGAGAAACCCTCACCTGCATCGGCTGCCACGAGAGCCAAAACCTCGCCACCCCCCCACGCCACACCATCGCCAATACCAAGCCCGCACAATTGCCCAAGCCCTGGTATGGTGCCAAGCGCGGCTTTTCCTTTGATCGCGAAGTCCAGCCCGTCCTTGATGCCAAGTGCGTCGGCTGCCACGACGGCAACCCCAATAAGAGAAACGCCATCGGCCAGAAGCTCCCCAACTTCAAGTACCGCAGCGGCTACAACGGATTCACCGGTTCCTACGACGACCTCCACCCCTACGTCCGCCGTAACGGCCCCGAAGGCGACTACCACGTCCTCACCCCGCTCGAATTCCACCCCTCCACCTCCGACCTCGTGCAAATCCTCGAAAAGGGCCACCACGGCGTCACCCTCACCGCTGAGCAATGGGACCGCATCAATACCTGGATCAATATCAACGTGCCCTACTTTGGTACCTGGACCGAACGCGGCGCCAGCAAGGCCATGATCAAAAAGCGCCGAGACTACGACCGCCTCACCGCCAACCTCACCTTCGACCCCGAAGTCATCCTCAACCCCTACAAGCCCGGCACCATTCGCTTCCAGCACCCAGCCATGACCCTTGAGCTCAACCACATGCCCAAGCTCGACGGCTGGCCCTTTGACGGCGCTGCAAAGCAAGGCTCCAAGCAATACACCTCCATCCCCGTTGGTACCGCTAAGCCCATCACCGCAGTCAAGATCCCCGCAGGCAAATTCGTCATGGGCTCCCTCACAGAAACCCCCGCCGAAGCACCCGCCACCGTCGTCACCATCGACAAGCCATTTTATATGGCCACTAAGGAAGTCACCATTGAGCAATGGCGCGAATTCGATCCCACCTATGAAGACCCCGTCTACGACATGCACTACAAAGACCAAGTCCGTCGCGGCTACTTCATGAGCGATCCACAATTCCCCGCCATCCGCATCTCCAACGACATGGCCGTCGCCTACTGCAAATGGCTCTCAGAAAAGACCGGCAAAACCGTTCGCCTCCCAACCGAAGCTGAATGGGAATACGCCTGTCGCGCCGGTACCGACACCCCGATGAACTACGGCGACTTCAATGCCGACTTCAGCAAGCACGCCAACCTTGCCGACATCACCCTGAAGCAATTCGCAGTCACCGGCGTCGACCCCAAGCCCATGCACAACCCCAACGCCTTCTTTGACTTCGAGAAAAAGGACCCCCGCTACAACGACCACGTCCTCCACCTCGCCAAAGTTGGCAGTTACCTCCCCAACGCCTTCGGCCTCTACGACATGCACGGCAACGTCGCAGAATGGACCTCATCCGCCTGGGCACCGTACCCCTACAACCCCGCAGCCACCAACCCAGACGGCAAAGTCGTCATCCGCGGCGGCTCCTGGTACCAACGCCAAATCCGCGCATCCAGCGCCTGGCGTTACGGCTACGCCCCCTGGCACAAAGTCTACAACGCAGGCTTCCGCATCGTTATCGAAGACTAATCGCGAGCTCGCTCGCACCTACGCAAAAAGCCCCGCCTCACCGCGGGGCTTTTTGCGTAGGAGAGCTACACTCACGCTAGTCGCTAATGGACAGACTAGCACCGTGCATTTTGTTTCCCCTCCCATGGGCGAGCAAGCAGCGCTAGACTAGATTACGGCTTGGAGCCGTTTAGAGGTCACAGCGCATAGGAAGCTCCTCTTTTTTGTAAAAACACTCAAAGTGATGCCGCATTCTTTTCTTTTACGCCTTAAGTAACATAGAATTTTAATTCTAGAAGAAACATTCACTATTTACTAGGCGATGCAGCCGCCTTTGGGCTTGACTTCTGCCGCCATTTATGCCACACTCTTGCGAAACTTAAATTAGTGCAAGGTGATTCGGCCTCCTCTTTTGGCACGCTACTTGCTTTTAATTTGGTGAATCGATTCATCTGTTGCGTTTGCTGGAACTAGTCTGCGCAGTGGGCTCTTGAGCGATGTTGATCTGTTGGAGTTTAGATTAAATGAGCATTTCCTTTGGGTGTGCGGTTTGGTTGTCTCTGATGAGTTGTTTATGGTTACACTTAGGGAATGCTATGAAAAAGATACTGTTGTCATTGTTGTTTAGCGCATTAGCGTGCATCTCGTTTGCACGAGAGGTTTCGTCTGTAGAGGTTCGTCAAGCGGCGAGTCGGTGGATGAAGCGTTCGCCGGGGTTCGAGTCGTATGAGATTGGCTCGGTTGAGGCGCTTTCTTTTAAGGATGTGTCGCAACCGATCTATTTGATCGATCTTGAACCGCAAGGGTATATGTTGATGGGTAGTGATCGTGCATGGATGCGGTGTTGGAGTTTTCTCAACGCGCAGACTATGCTGACAGCTGTGTGAATGAATCACAGGTGGCACTACGTGATCTTTTGGTGCAGGAGCAGACTGCGGCAATTGCCAAGGGGCGTGAGTTTCCTGTTTGGATGGCGTTGCTTTCTCCGCAAGCGGGGTTCATGGGTGTGACGGCTCGGGCTGCAGACTTTAAGCAGGTTGGGCCTTTGACGCGTCATGCTTGGCAGCAAAATTATCCTTATAATATGTTTGTGCCTCAAGGGATGCCTGTGGGGTGTGTGGCGACTGCGGTGTCGATTATGTCGGCCTACTATCGTTGGCCTATTTCGGGGAACAAGGTTTTTTACCATTGGGATTTCCAACCCGACTTGTCGGTGCGTTATGACTGGGATGCGATGGAGCGTGTGGTGCCCAATCGCACGGATCGTGAATCGACGGCGGTGGGGCGCTTGCTCATGGATTCGGCTGTTTTGGCTAAGATGACCTTTATGTTTGGGGGGGAGTGCTGCGCAATTTCCTGTGGCTCTCGCGCGGTGTAAGGAGGGGTGGTTTTACTCTCAGGCTTACAACATGACGCCATTGGCGGATAACTATGAGCTTTGGTTGAGCCAGCTTAAGGGGGAGCTCGACAATGCGCGTGTATGAACTTTGGCCAGATCAATGGCTTGATGTCGACTGGGCCAACGGGTGGTTTGACGGGTGATGGCCGGCTGCAGGTGAGTGATACATCTGCTCAACAGGATA
>CAYZIC010000019.1:0-12215 GCA_964478335.1 uncultured Lentisphaeraceae bacterium
TAGAGCATTTGATCAAGAAAAGTGCCTCTTTGGGTAAAAATAGTTCTTTCATTTCTCAGCGTAATCTGCTATAGTATGTCAGTTTTTAAAGGCAAAATCGGCATTTGCATTTGCAGCCGAATAACATTACAAATAAAAGGTGACAAAATGGACGTATCTGAGTTTCTCAAGAAATGTGAAAGCGTGGTAGAGAGCCACGACTTTGCAGGAGCACTAGCTTGTGCAGCTGATTATGTGGCGCATACCGATGATTATAAGACAATCACCAAGGCCCAAATTCGTGAAATGATTCGTCGCACGGCCACCACCGCAGAAGAGAAGCTGATTCTTGAAAACGTAAGCTTGATGGATGCGACCATCTCGAATTTGATCAAGCGCATCACCGTCTTGCTCAACATCAAGCCCGGTGCCTATGTTTGCAGTAACTCTTGGGGCTTTGGTAAGGTCGTCAAGATTGACACCTTTTACAGCAAGGTCACCATTGACTTTAATGGTAAGCAGGATCATATCATGAGCCTGGCCGTCGCAGGTCAAAGCCTCGTCATTGCCGATGAGAATCACATCATGACTCGCTTGCTTCACGATCGCGATGCGGTCTTGGATCTGGCCGCCAAAAAGCCTGGCGACTTGATGCGTCTTTTTCTCAAGAGCTATGGTCCCACGGTCGTCACCAAGATCGAAGAAATCCTCGTGGACAATGGTATCATCGCCAAGGATGCCTGGAAAAAGTTCTGGGAAAAGGTTCGCCAATCAGCTAAATCCGAAACCAGCCCAATCGAAATCCCAACCAAGCGCACCATGCCAGTTGTATTGCTTGAGTCTGTCGAAGACTATGGCGACAGCTGGTTGAAGAAATTCAAGGCCTGCCGCGTACCCAAGACCATTTTTGACGATGTCACCACCTACATCACCAGCCATAAGGGTGAGGCACTCAGCGCTGACTACGCAGCAGCCTTTTCTGCACGTCTCCACTTTGCCCTTTTGGGCACCTACAAGGCCGAGCCCTCTCGCTATGTCCAGATCATGAATTTGATGGAAGCGCTCGGCTACAGCAGTGAAGAAGAGATTACCGAGCAGTGCGACTACTTGCTTGATGAAGACGATCTCACCTATTTGGTGGCCGCCAAGGGTCTCCCAGCTCGCGACATTGCGCAGATGGTGACATTCTTACTCAAGTATCGCCCCACATCCAAGGAGATGCTCTTGACCTCTTTGCCAAGTATGTCGGGTGTCTGCTTGAATGCGTTTCTCGATGTCCTCAAGGATGACGTGGATACTGGGGTCGTGGTCGCCAAGCACTTGACCGCATCTGAATCCGTTCCGGCGCTACTCGTCTGGGCATTGCGTAACCGCAAAACCATTTCAGAGAACTGGAAGATTCCTTGCCTAAGCGAATTGATGATTCAGGCGATTCACGTAATTGAACAGCGCCTCTCAGGCGAATCGCTCAAGATGCGCAATACGTTGCAGGCATTCTTTGATTCAGTCAAGTGGCTCGAAGAAGTCTGCGCCACCCTCAGTGCCTTTGAGCGCCAAATCATCTTCCAGCGCGTGCAAGCAGCCTTTGGTTGGGAAACCGCCTCACAGCGCAACATCATCAACCGCATGATCAAGATCGATCCCGAGTTGGCCAAGTTTAAGCGTCAAGTGGCCGCAGCAGTCATTGTCGAGCACCACACCTCCTGGCGTAGCTTGGCAGAGGCTCAACAAGCCCTCGACCAATTGACCCGTGTCGACCTCCCGAAGAACGCCCAAGACATCGCAACAGCACGTAGCTATGGTGACTTGCGTGAAAACTTTGAATACCACGCCGCCAAGGATCAGCAGCGTCAATTGCTCTCTCGCCAATCCGACCTCGCCCAAACGCTCAAGCGTCAAAAGGGGACTGACTTTGCCGATGCCACAACTGGTGCAGTGATGGCGGGTACGACGGTTACCTTTACGGTGGGCTCAGACACCCAAACCTACACCATCTTGGGTGACCTTGACCGCGATGAAGCGCTCAATATCATCTCTTGCAAGAGCCGCTTGGCGCTGGCTGTGATCGGTAAAAAGGTTGGTGAATCCGCCATGATCCCGACCCTTAAGGGCGACACCTTGGCAGAGATCACCAAGATCGAATTGCCCAATGCGGCGATCAAGGCCTGGCTAGATGTCCGCCCAGCAAGCACCCAAGCGTAAGCATGAGCGGCCGACTTACAACCAATGAAACAAGCGCATTGAGCCTCCTCAATGCGCTTGCTCCTTTTTCTAGAATTGCGATTACAGGCCATGTCTCTCCCGATGGCGATGCGATTGGCTCCTGTGTCGCGATGGCACGAATCTTAACGCAACTAGGCCATACCGCAACCATTGCAATTGACCCTGAGACTGTGGGTCCACCACGCTTTCTCCTCAATTACGCCCCAATCAATGTGCCAGAATCTTCTCTCAAGAGTGAGGATTTTGATGCGCTCTTGATGCTAGATTGCGCCAATCCATCTCGCATGCCGGAGGCGTTTCAAGCACTAGCAAAAAGTTTGCCGCTTTTTATTATCGACCACCATTGCTATGGGCAAGCCCCCAGCGAACCGCATTTCATCGACTCACAAGCTAGCTCAACGGGTGAATTAATCTACACCTATGCCCAGGTTGCCCAAGTCGATCTAGACCGCGAGTCTGCCGAGAGCCTCTGGGTAGCATTGATCACCGACACGGGACGCTTTGCCTATTCTTGTACCCATCCCAGCACATTGCGCATGGCGGCATCCTTACTTGACAAGGGCATCGACACCGCTACCATCAATGACATCATCTATCTCTACGCCTCTCAAGAGTCAATCACCCTCAAGCGCCGAGCTTACGATTCGCTCCGTACCGCCTGTAATGGTCTTGTCGCTGTGGTCACATTAAACCACGCAGACTTTTGTGAGACAGGCCTCAAAAAGACCGACGTTGAGGACATCATTGACATCCCTCGCTCCATCCTATCTGCTGGGGTAGCGATCTTTGTCTACGAGCCTGCTGAATCCCCTGGCCAATCACGTGCCAGCATTCGTACGCGTCCGCCCTATGATGCGACACTGATCGCCAAACCTTTTGGCGGCGGTGGGCACATCCGTGCGGCGGGATGCTCAATCTCTGGCTCTGCAGCCGAGGCCACGGCCAAGATCATTCAATCGCTTGAAGTGGCCATTCCCTCGCAAACCTAGGGAGAGCTCGCCGTTGTGGTAAGTCTGCCAAGGGGTTGGCACTCTCACGACTGACGATCAACGAGAACGCTCCAAGTCCACTGACCGCTGCCTGTGACAAGATTTAAGCCCCACAACCCAAACCATCGTGGCGACGCAAGACGCCCATAATAGCATATCTAATTGATATACAGCGCACATTGCAAAAAAACACCCCATTTGTGCATTTTGTGCTTTCCTTTTTTGGGAAGATCTGCTATAGTACACGCATCTTTTAAAGACGGAGTGTAGCGCAGTCTGGTAGCGCGTCTGCCTTGGGCGCAGAAGGTCGTGGGTTCAAATCCCGCCGCTCCGACCACTTAATTAGTCATCTCTTACGAGGTGGCTTTTTTTGTATCTAGAGCAGCTGCTGTGCCTAGGCCTGCTTACAGGGTTTACATTGCGCTAAAATCCTCGTCGACGCGCCCATGAGAGCGTAGTGCCCCAAAACAGCCGCATTGCCTCCACTTTATCTCAAGTATGATCACATTTGTCCTTTACACAACAAAGCAGCTTTGTTATTATAGTAAGCAGTTAAAGAGATTTCACACGAAATTGATTATACTTATAGAAAGGACACCTATGAAAAAAGCACTCTACGGCGCACTTTGTGCACTGACCCTCATCACCGCAACAGGTTGCACGGGCAACTTTGCATTGACCCACGCAGTCTACAAGTGGCAAACTGGTTATAGCGAACGCTGGACCAACGAACTTTGCTTCATTGTCAGCGCGCTCTTCATTTACCCCTTGACGACCTTTGTTGATGCGATGTTTTTGAACTCGATGGAATTCTGGACAGGTAGTAACCCCATCCTTCATGCAGCTGACGGCACAATCGTCACCCGCCAAAGCGATAGCCTTGCCACGGTCATGACTCCCGAAGGTAAGCGCTTTGATCTCGCTCGCAATAGCGATGGCACCTTTACCCTCAGCGATGCAGCTGGACACAGCGTTACCGTTGACGGCATGGGTCAAATGATCGCTGCGCGTTAATCAATTCTTTGCTTAATTGATCAAGGTACAGCTTTGCGCTGTACCTTTTTTATTCACCATCCTTACTCTATTATGTCTCTATCTCTCACCATTCTCGCTAGCGGTAGTAAAGGCAATGCCATGGTACTCGAGTCCCGCGGTAAGACCTATTTAATTGATGCCGGTCTCAGTAGCAAGGCACTCTGCAGCCGTCTGTGTGCACGCGGTTATGATCCAGCAGCCCTCTCGGGCATCCTCATCACCCACGACCACAGCGACCACATTTCGGCAATTGATGTGTTTACGCGTAAATATGATATTCCGATCTATGCTAACGAATCGACCGCAGCAGCAATTGAGCGTGGATGCAAACAGCCCCCAACCTTTGTTATTTTTGAATCCGACACCAGCTTTGACTTAGACGACGGGCTCACGGTTGATGCCTTTAGAGTGCCGCACGATGCCGCCGAGGCAGTCGGCTATACTATCAGCACCGCCAAAAATAGACTCTTGATCACCACCGATCTGGGCCAAATCAATACTGCCGTGGCACGTGCGATTTCTCGTGCGACAGCCATCGTACTCGAGTCCAACCACGACTATGAGATGTTGCGCAATTCTGGGCGAGTCTCACAGCTCATTGGGCGCATTCATGGGCGGTTTGGCCATTTAGAGAACTGCGATGCCTGTCAGGCTATTGCGCAATTTGCCTCTCCGGCACTCAAGCATGTGATTTTGGCGCACCTTTCTGGCGATTGCAACAATCCTGCCCTCGCCAAGAATCTCATGTCTGCGACTATTCGTGAGATCAATCGTCCCGACATCACCATTGACATTGCGACCCAAGAGACAGGTGCCCCTACCCTCATCTTGAATTAAAGAGAGCCCTTATCATGCCGACCTATCAATATCAAGCCAAAACACACGAGCAATCCTGCGACCATTGCAAGGATGGCTTTGACATCATCCAAAGAATCGCCGACCCTAAGCTCATCACCTGCCCCCACTGTGGCAATCCCATTGCCCGTGTCATTGCCGCGCCAGCACTCGGCCGCAGCCAGTCCAACCTGCACGATCGCGCCAAAGCGGCTGGGTTTCACACCCTCAAAAAGGTCGACCACGGCACATTCGAAAAGATGTACTAGTGCCGCTCGATAAACGCAATCATCTGCTCACAGCTCGACCGCCAATCCGCAGCACACGTCAGCGCATGGCTTGAGTGCGAATCAATAGCCTCAAAATAGGTCGCACGCGGTAAACAAGTTCTAGTGACTTGCGATACCACCACACGATCATTGTGGGGTAAAATCACCCCAATGCCAGCCCCTCCATCACACTGTGTAGCGGCCTGGCGGGCTCTAAGCGAAATGCGCCCAGCAGCCAAATAGGAACAAGCCGAGATCAAGTGCGTCACATGATAATGGCCACGAGGCTCGCCCTTGCACCGACGCAGAGAGCGAAAGACCGACGGCATCCACTGCGTCGACCAAATCAGCCCTCTAAAAAGCCCAACCAAATAGCCGATCGGGATCAAGCGCTCAGTCTGCGATTGGAAATAAGGTGCCCACACAAAGAGCCCGACCGACTCCCCCAGTGCTCGATACTTCTGGTGCGTCAAAAAGGTCAGCGCCCCGCCCAGCGAGTGCCCCACCAGCCACACCCGACGGCAATCAGCCTTGAGTGCGCCATACGCCGCCTCCACCGCCTCCAACCAGGCACTTTCGTCTTGGTCAAAGGTATAATTCACCACGCTCACTCTGTAACCCCGCACCACAAGCACGTCAGCCACCCGATGCCAGGTAATCCCACAATCGGCAAAACCATGGACTAAAACAATACCCACATCGCCCTCCCCCGTGACAAAAGGAGGACTCTCAGTGGTTTCCTCAAAGTGCGCAACCAGCTGCACCCACACCCAATAGAGTAGATTGAGCAAGAGCCACACCCCTAAGCAAGCCCATAGGTAAATCATGATTAGTGCTTCCCTTCGGTATCGTGCGGATGAAATGTTCTTAAAATGGCACTCAGAGGATCATCACTAGCCGTGGCAGAAGCCTCTGAGAGCGCACCAGCAGACATCACCAAATTAACCGCCGTCGCCACATCTAGACCCGTTGGACGCAATTCACTGCGCGGCACGATCAAATAAATCCCCGAGGTTGGGTTGGGGGTCGTTGCCACAAAGAGGTTCACAATCGCCTCATCATCAGGCAAACCTCGCATCTGGCGGATTTCACGAGCCAGCTGCGCATCTGCCGGCAGAGTCGACATGACAAAGCCAAGAGAAAAGATCCCCTCTCGAGGATACTGCAACAATACCACCTCTTGGAAGACCTCATTGTGACGATTAGCCAACCAGCCACACACCTGTCTCAAAAAGACATACACCGTCTTGATCAACGGCACCCGAGACAAGAGTGCATCCATTAAATGAAAGAGTTTACGGCCAACAAAGCGTTGGATAAACCATCCAATTAAAACAAATAGACAGACCGCCAAAAAGAGCGCCAAGATTTGAATCACCTTCTCCTCTACTGCAGGCATCGATTCAAAAAAGGCCGGCAAGATATCCCGAGGGAACCACGCCGTCGCCACGCCCATAAACCAATTCACCACCCATAACGTCGTGATGATCGGCAGCATCAGCATCATGCCAATCAAGAAGTCAAAGCGAATGCGCTTGAGGAGCGAGGGGCGACTCATGCTTTCACCCACACACCCGTCACCTTGCCCACATAAAGCCGGTGGTAGTCACCCGTATCGAACCACTTCTCCCGCAAGTCAGCTGGTAACGCCTCAGGATCCATATCCTGACGATAGATCACCTCACCCTGTATCACCAACTCAGCCTCCGCCAAGCCAGGAGCACCCGCACCCAAATCAACCAGCGAGAGACCCGCCTCAGCGACCTTATTGGGGTAGTCGCGTCCAGACCGCCTCCCCAGTGCCATCAGTGCCTCATCATAGTTAGGCCGAGCCAACTGACTCACGGTAAAGGTCCCCTTTTCCTCCAAGATCGGATAGCTAAAGCGACTCGGACGCACCATGATATGCACTGCTGGCGCCCCACAAAATGTCCCCATTGCGCCCCAAGAGACCGTCATACTATTACTACCAGCCTCATCACCAACTGTCAAGACAAACCACTTCTTATCAAAAACCTTAAAAGGCTCCACTGACAAATCACAAACATCAATTGCTTTAAATAGACTCATAACAATCCTTTCATTTGCGACAACCATACCACAACCCTCGGCAAAAAGCAAGGATAAAAGCGAGTAACAGCACCTCCGCACGAATAGATCTCCCGGTGCGCAAAACCGCATACCAGGAGGCGTGAGAGGAGGATGAAATACCTCGTCTACTCGATTGAGCTAGGGAGGCGAGCACTCCCTACCTAGGAGTCGTCACCAACCTACCTAGGGGTGGGGGGGGTAACCTTAGGTAGGATTTTTTGACTAACCTTACCACGTATCGAGAGATTTCTATTAAAAAAGACCAAATGGTTTGTTTGTCATATTAGAAGTCATTTCTGGGGAGCGCTTAAGGCATAAATGCATTAATCGTCAAAAAAGATAAAGGTTGCTTACGCATGTGGCAAGTAAAAATGCGGAGCCCTGCAGTTGAGTGGACGTGTGGCATACGGATAGTAAATAACAGCGCATCCGTTCTTTTGTTTTTCATCTACATTAAATTCAAACAAGTGACTCAATTTTCCCATAATTTCATGATCCTTAGCGGTGTCTCTTTCTTTTGATGAGACATCATTGTCATTTCTATTGCCAAGTGGCAAGGGGTATTTGGGAAATCGCGCCTATCATATGACATCTTTATCTTTTAATACTGCAAAAAATACATTATCGTATCAATGAAACTAGTGGGCGATGCATGAGTACGCCTATTGCTCCCATTGCTCTTATTCGTGGTTATTCTTTCATGCAATGCGTATGCTTGGTCTTGGCGAGCTCGCTAATCCCACGTCTTTAAAACAAATAATCCACCATTTCATCTTTTAGGGATTGACATTTGAGGTGGTTTTTGATATGGTATGGCACGTTTTAGGAGAGATGGCAGAGTCCGGTTGAATGCACATGACTCGAAATCATGCACACTGCAAGGTGTCGGGGGTTCGAATCCCTCTCTCTCCGCCAATTTCAAAAAGCCTCATACCTATCGGTGTGAGGCTTTTCTTGTATCTAGCCGTCGTTGCGCATGACGATTCTCACCAAGTCTCCTCAAAAATCCCTAAGGCGACGAACACGAGGGCTAGAGCCTGTCGATGAGGCGTTGGGCGATGGGCTTTTTGTCGCGGGGATGAACGTCGTGGGGGAGGCCTAGGTCGGGTGTTTTGATGAGGATGAGGTCCTTTTGGGAGGCGATTTGGTTTTGCAGGGTGCGGTAGGGTTGCCAATCTCGTTGCATCTTGCCGGGTAGCTCGACGAGGGCAATGGGGCTGGTGGGGGCGATGGTCTGGAGGAGCTGGGTGATGGCTTGCAGGGTTTGGCGCATGTAGGGCACGGGTAGGGAGCGTTCGTCCTTGGGGTCTGCAGTGGAGGCGTTGCTTTCTCCTTGATAGAGGATGACGGCGGCATAGGGCAGGTGGGAGACAGCCTTTAGGGAATGCGTCCAGATGGCACTAGGGGCGAAGATTGGGAGGCCTCGTTTGCGGGGCCATTCGGGGGCGTAGTCGGTATTTTGCTTGAGGGGGCGGCGATTGGTTAGGGCTGGGAGCAGGGTATCGTAGGTGGCGAGGAGGTGCTCGGGGAGGAATGACTCGGTGGGTGCGCCGCCGTAGTCCACCATGACGAGGCCGACTGGCGTGTTGTATTTTTGGGCATAGCGGCGGCCAACCATGAGGGCGAGACCTGAATAGCCCAAGGCGTTACCCCGTGTAATCGGGGCCCATTTGCCGTCTCGGGTATAGAGGGAAATGGTCTGTTTGGAGAGGGCGGTGACTTCGCTTGTGGCGTCGTCGCATTGGGCAAGGGTGAGGGCCATATTGGATTGGCCTACGCAGAGAATGAGCTTGCCGGCCTTGACGTTTGTCAGGGAGTGTGTCAGGTTGCCGCTGGTAAAGGTGAGGGTAGCGGGAATGGGGGCGCGTGCGGGAATAGACCAGGAGCCATTGGGCAAGACGTGGGTGGTGCCAAAGGTGGAGGTAACCTTTTCGCCGGGGATGCCGGTGCCTTGAAAGAGGAATGGCTTGTCCATCGTGGTGTCGACAATCATGCCGCTGGCGCAATAGGAAGCGAGTGTAAAGCACTTGGGGGCGGTGAGGATTGCCTTTGTCGTCTTGGCGATGATGGCGGCGCCAGTGGCATTAGGGTGAAGGTCATCGGGGAAGTCTGTCCAAATTGATGCGGCCAGGGGTGTCTGCATGTCGATCGCGGTGGCAGAAAGGCTTTGGGCAATGGTGGCAAGGTCGTACTGGAGTAGGAAGGGGACTGGCGAACGGTAGAACTTATTTTTAGGGCCGAGTGGGGCGAGTTTGGCCCAGAGGTAGATGGAGGGTTTGGTCGGGAGGGCGAGGTAGTCTTGGATCAAGGCTTGGTAGTCTTGTCTAAAGGTTTCACCGCCGAGCTTTGCGTAATCTTGCAGGTCGTTGATGCCGAGGTTGCAAATGAGGATGTCGGGTTGCCAGGCGAGGGCTTCGCGGTGCTGCTGGTGGTGGCGGTAGGCGCGTTTTTCTTGGGGGCCTCGCATGGTTGAGAGGTAAACGCCACTACCAGATCGGCCGAAGTTCTTAACCTGATAGCCGTCGCCGAGGAGGGTTTGGAGTTGGGCGGGGTAGCTATCGCGTGAGGCATTTTGCAGCTTGTATCCCGCGGTAATGCTATCGCCGATGCAGGCGACCTTGATCGGTGCGCTCGCAAGCTTACGCGTGGCAGGCTGCGCAGGTGACTCGGGAAGTGGACCGCTCTCCTTGATGCGCTGGGCGACCTCTTCGATTGGGTGCCCGTCGATGAAGACATTGGTCACGATGGCTGCGTCGCCGAGGATGCGTAGCTCGACGGTGTAGAGGGACTTGGTCTTGGGGGTGTCCTTGCGGTTATAGCCATAGATCGATCGGTATGACGCGTAGGCATCGCCTCCACGCAGCAGGTCCTCGTAGGTATCATCAGAACCAAACCGATCGTCGAGATAGAAGCGGTTGACGTTCTTTAGACGGATGTGATAGAGACCCGAGTCTTCGAGTAGCTCGCAGTAGGTTTCGCAGGCCTCTTGATCGAGGTAGGTGGGGTAGAAATAGTCCGTCACGAGATAGGGTGTGTCGGTGGGCTTGGAGGCCTGCAGTTTACCAAAGACATGGGGCTGTCCAGGGGCTTTGGGCGGGAGGATCGGCAGGTAGGTCTTGTTTTTTTTGCTACCGAGATCCTTTTCGCCCAAGAATGCACCACGATTATTCCCGTGATTGCTGACGTAGTCAAAGGCGAGATAGCGTCCAGCGAAGAGGTCCTTGGGATCGAATGGCTTGATCTCGAGGGTGACGCATTCACCTTGGGTTGTGATACGGTGCCAGCGGTGAATGAGTCCACCGATGCAGAGGATTTGGGCGACGATTGCGATGATTAGCAGTAATTTTTTCATTAGATGCTCCTATTCTTGTGTCAGGCGAGACCAGAGGAGGTTGAGAGAGGTGATGCCAATGCCAGTGATGATGAGCAGAATACCCTGCGTGGTCAGGTTGACATTGTTGCTCACAAAAAAGAGGAAAAGGCTCAATGCGCCAATGACAAAGGCTCCATTGGCCTGCAAGAGGCTCTTTTGGCGGAAACTCTGCACCAGCAAGGCCACCGTCACCCCCAGCGCAATGATCAATTCGCCATAGCCCCCCCCGAGCCTCGCGGGCAAGATCGCCAAGAGGACGAGGAGCGCTTGGTAGGGCTTTTTGACGGCAAATAGACCAGCAGAGAGGAGCAAAGAGACAAAGAATAGGCTCCCATGGGCCGTTGACGCCTCAGTAGTGCCCATCACAAAAGCCGGCACAATCAAGATTACCGCATAGACCGCCTGCATCGGTGGCGGCAGTAAAAAGAGTCCCACCTTTTCTCGCCAAGCACTGAGTGCAAAGAGCCCCGCAATCCCCCCAAAGACACCCAACATCTGGTAAGGCTCGTCGAGATCGAGTGCGTAGCAGACGGTGTAAAAGAGGGTAATCAGGGAGATCACCGCCAAGAAAGCCTTGAGCAGGCAGTGAATGACTTGCTCGGCCATCGAGCCAATGGGGCGATTGAGCTGGTGGTAATAAAAGGCCCCATAGACAAGCGGCCCACCGCCAAGCACCGCCCAGTAGCCCATGGGCATTTCTCCCCCGATCCTATTAAAAGACGTATGCGCCACCACATAGAGCACGCTCACGACAACCGCCAAGAGACGCGTTTTGAGCAAATAGCACAGCGGAGCAAAGAGGATCAATAACGTGATGAAAAAGGTTTGATGGTCGCTGGGCAGTTGCAAGATGCGCGCGGTCATAGCAATCGCCGTGATGAGCCCGCCAGTAAAGAGTATACTGAGCAGCTCATGCCAGACAGGACTTACTGACCAGGTGCGTCTCTCTGCAACAAAGTAGACACCCCACGCCACCACGAGTGGGATCAGGCCAATCACGATTTGGACCTGCTGCGGGATTGAACGCCAATTCGTTGCGAGCAGCGCAATCACGCCACCCAAAGTCGCCAGGGTACCGAGCCCCCCTAGCACCCAATATCCCACCGACCGCATCCGCGACGGCCGATCCATCAGAGCTTGCTGTTCATGGCAATAGTCCACAAGTGCGCCATGGGCCACCTCATCGATACGATTCGCACCAAAGGCCTGTTGGACACCCTTGAGCACGATGTCCCATTCAAATTTTGTTTGCATCAGGTTGATCCTTTCACTATCTATAATGGATAACACAGTAACATAACCACGGTAAGATAGCAAGATCAAAGTGTTAGATGGTAGCAAAAAAGAAAAGTCGACCGATTTTGGGCTCGCAAGCTTAATGTTTTAAGCTCTTGTCCGATCTTAATGGGTAATAGTCAGAGC
>CAYZIC010000019.1:12225-35230 GCA_964478335.1 uncultured Lentisphaeraceae bacterium
AGAGCAAAGAGCAGCCCCCCCCCCCATGCCCTCTACCTGAGATCGAGACCACAGCTAACCCGCCACATAACCCATTGCAACCCAAAAGACGATTGCCTTGCAATCTAAAAGAGAAAAGGGTTGCAACCTAAAAGTGGAATGCCTTGCAACCCAAAAGACGAAAGGGTTGCAACCCATTTTGCGATTGCCTTGCAATTCAAAATAGGAATGCCTTGTAACCCATTTGATGCCACCCTAGTAGACAGATTGGTCAAACCCAAGCCATTGACACCGTCAATCAGACAGGGCGACAGATCATTGCCATCCATTTCCCTTTAAGGGGTGCACAATAAAAAAAGTCCCAGCTTGCTACATGTGGCAAGCTGAGACTTTTGAGGTCGGATAGTAGGGTGCTTTTTATCAAGCTTATTGATCTTGTTTAATTTTAGAGGGTCTGAAGTATACAAGGCAGGAGCATCGCGCCTGTCGTAGCGAGCTCAATACTTGATGCTTGATGCGGGCGAGCGCAGCGAGCCCCTAGGTTAGAGATTAGCAAACGGATTATTGACAAATCCAGCAGTCTGCTTGGTCGCCTGGGGGGCTCTCTCATGGCGCCCTGAGGTTGATTTGATGCGACGAGCAGCGGGAGCCTTTTGTTTGGCACTTAGGCTGATTCGTTTTCGAACAGGGTCAACCGTCAAGACGCGGACTTTGATTGGGTCGCCAGCTTTGACGACCTCTGCGGGGTCTTTGATATAGTGATCGGCTAATTCAGAGATGTGCACGAGGCCGTCTTGATGGACCCCAATATCAACAAATGCGCCGAAAGCGGTCACATTGGTGACGATGCCCTCGAGAGCCATGCCAGGCTTGAGGTCGGTGACATCGACAATATCATCTCTAAAGGTGGGTCTTTGGAAAGTCGCACGCGGATCTCGACCGGGCTTTTTGAGCTCGGCGATAATATCTTTAAGCGTGGGCATTCCCACATCATCTGAGAGATAATTCGTCAGCTTAATTTGATCAGGGAGGGATTCTGATTGAACGAGCTTTTCAAGCGTACAGCCCAAATCCAGAGCCATGCGCTCGACAAGGGGATAGCGCTCAGGATGGACACCCGAAGCGTCAAGTGGATGGGCCGCATTGCGAATGCGTAGGAAGCCAGCCGCTTGCTCATAAGTCTTAGCGCCAAAACCTGCCACTTTAAGCAAATCGCTACGCGAAGCAAATGCGCCGTTAGCATTGCGATGCTCGACGATACGCTTGGCGAGGGCTTGGCCGACACCAGCGACGCGCGAGAGTAACGGCGCACTGGCGGTATTGAGCTCGACCCCGACTTGGTTCACGCAGCTGACGACGACATCGTCAAGCTTGCCAATGAGTAGCGTCTGATTCACATCGTGTTGATATTGACCCACGCCGATGGCTTTGGGGTCGATCTTGACCAATTCAGCTAAGGGATCTTGGAGGCGTCGGCCGATGGAGATGGCACCACGAATCGTCAAGTCGAGGTCGGGGAATTCATCACGAGCGACCTCTGAGGCAGAATAGACACTTGCTCCGGATTCATTGACGCTGACGACGAGGATTTCAGGGCGATTGGCGCGCTTGAGAGTCTGCCGCACAAAGGCCTCAGTTTCTCGACCTGCGGTGCCATTGCCAATGGCGATGGCGGTAGGCTCATACCGAGACACGAGCTTGCAGATCTCGACGGCCGCTTCCATTTCGGAGCGTTCGCCTTGCGAGGGATAAATGGTGACGGTGGAGAGGTAGCGGCCAGTTGCGTCGAGGGAGGCGCATTTGCATCCAGTACGCAGGCCTGGGTCGATGCCGATGACGGGCTTTTCACCGAGAGGGGATTGGAGGAGGAGGTGACGCAGATTCTCAGCAAAGATATCCACGGCAGCTTGGTCGGATTTGAGCTTGAGCTCGACGGCGACATCAACCTCGACACTGGGGGCAATGAGGCGCTTGTAGCTCTCCTCGGCGGCACGTTTGAATTGCGCAGCGAGCGGTGCGTGCTCATCATAAGCAAAGGTTTCAAGGATCTGATTGAGGATCGGCTCGGCATCACAGCTCATCGCACAGGTCAAGACGCCCTCTTCCTCGCCACGACGAATGGCCAAATAGCGGTGAGACGGGATCTGGGAGATGGCTTCATGATAGTCGTAGTACTGCTCAAACTTGGTCGGTTGAGTCGGCGCAGGGTCCACGACCGTTGAGACAAAGAGGCCGTGCTTTTGGAGATAGTCACGGGCAAATTGACGCACTTGAGCATGCTCAGAGATGACCTCGGCAACAATGTCGCGGGCACCTAGCCAGGCGGCAATCTCAGTGGCGACGCCTTTTTCTGGATCAATAAATGGCGCAACGTCGATGGAGCCAGCTTGTGCGAGGATAGCATCGGCAAGGGGTTGAAGGCCCTTTTCTTTGGCCATCATGGCGCGGGTGCGGCGTTTGGGCTTGTAGGGGAGGTAGAGGTCTTCGAGCTCGGTGCGTTTGCGGCACGCCATAATCTGCGCACGTAGCTCATCTGTTAAGGCGCCCTGTCCATCGATGGTCTGCAGAATCGTTTGACGGCGGCTAATCAATTCGCGGTAATAGGTGGCGAGCTCTTGAATCTTAGCAATCTGGACTTCGTCTAGGTCCCCGTGGGCCTCTTTGCGATAGCGTGCGATAAAAGGTAACGTGTTGCCTTCGTCAAAGAGCGCAATGACGGCGTTGACTTGTTTGGGAGAGATCGACAATTCGTCGACAATAGCGGGCATCATTTCTTCGAGTGACATAGGCAAGAGGGCGGCGGCTAACGCAACCTAAATAGAGGGGATAAAAGGAGAGGTGAGCGATTAAGCTGGGCGACAGAGTCGCCCAGCTTAGATGATTATTCCTGGGTGATTTTAATATCAGCCTTGGACTTGAGCTCTTCGACATAAGCGGAAACGGCTTCGCCGCGCTTAACGTGGAAAAGGAAATCCTTAACTTGGTCGTGCATTTCATCCAAAGAGGGCATATTGCCCTTTTTTTCGCCAGTCTTGTAGATGATGTGCCAGCCGAATTGCGTTTCGAAAACTTCGCTAACAGATTCGAGAGCCAAGTCAAAAGCGATGGTATCGAATTCTGGTACCATCATACCGTGGCCGAACCAGCCCAAGGAGCCTTCGTTGGATTTGCCAGATGGGCAATCGGAGAATTCCTTAGCAGCTTCCCCAAAAGGTTTACCTGCGATGATATCAGCGCGGATGCCCTCGAGCTTGGCCTTAGCAGCTTGCTTGGCCTCATCGGTAGCATCTGCCGGCTTGATCAAGATGTGCTGAGCGAGGACGCTGTCTTCGGTCTTGTATTCGCCTTGGTGAGCGGTGAAGTGCTCGGTGATTTCCTCTTCGGTTGGCATGGGGATACCTTCGCAAGCCTTTTCGACCAACTTGTCAACCATACGGCCTTGACGGAGCTCAGCCTTGAAGCCATCCTTGGTCATGCCCTGTTGCTTGAGGATCTCCTCGAGCTTGGCTTCGTCGCCACCGAATTGCTGGACATAGCGACCATAAGCGGCATCGATTTCATCGCCAGAGACGGGCATATCGAGCTTGCGAGCTTCGTTGATCAAGAGCTTGGCACCGATTGCTTGCTCGAGGGCGCGCTCTTGCAAGACGGGGAGTTGGGTGCGGATTTGAGCTTCGGGCATGCCCTGCTCAGCATAGTAACGAACAAGTCTTTGTAATTCAAAATCAATTGCTTCTTGAGGGATAGCCTCACCATTAACAGTTGCGATAGTTTTAGACATAGTATTCCTTTAATAAGTTATTTATTGGCGGAGAGATTACCATAACACGCCTCAAAAATCAAGCCTAAAGTGCGGAATAGTGAGGCCTGTATCTCCGCTCTAAAGCGGAAGCGTAGCGAGCGCCTATGGGGCAATCCAGGTGCCGATGGTGGTTTCCGCGGAGCCATCGATGCGGGGTTGATCAATTGGGGTAAATTTGGGGGCTGGCTGGGCGAGGGTCGTGACGAAGCGTTTTTTCTTCATGGCGAGCATCAGGGTGGCCTTCCATTCTTTGAGCAGGGGGGTGATGGCGTTGAGGGCGTTTGTACAGATGCGGACGCGGGTGGGGTTATTGGATTGGGTGGTAATCTCGGATTTGATGCCAGAGATGATTTGTTCCATTGAGGTGATGGCACGGTTGTACTGGGTGTCGCGGATCTGGCGGAGGACGGCTTTGCGATGGGTGCGATCGATGCAGTCAAATTGGAGGAGGGTGAGGCTTTTGACGGCTTTGGTTGAGCTATAATAGGATACGAGATCGCAGGTGCTATTGCTGATGCGGCCTTTTTCGATGGCGGCGATATTATAGACGGGATAGCCGAAGATCTTTTGATAAGCAAAGTCGATGGGATCACCTCGCAAAGCATCGGGGATGCGTTCGGCGCTATCGCCCTGGAGAATGAATTTCTCTGGGATAAATTTGCCCGCATAATCACCGCGTTGGAGACGGTCTTTATCAGGGATGAAAAAAGGGACATTGCCAATAAAAGCGAGGTTGGCATTGAGGATGGAGCAGAGGCGCTTGGCGTAAACTTGGTCGCTATCAGTAAAGCGCGCCATGACTTGCTTAGGGATCGAGAAATAGTCGGGGATTTTGCTAGGGCGAGCAAATATTGCCATCATTTGGTCGGCTTTGACACGGCGCTGAATAATGGCAAGGCGTCCTTTGTAGTAACGCAGGGCAAAGGTTTCGCCGTAGTAAAGGTAGTAGCTGGTGTGGTTGTTGCGGACTTTGTCGCTATTAAAGTAGTAGTTGGCGCGATTGGCATCGATAAGGGCACGATAATGCGGGGGGATATCGTCATAGTTGGGGGCGTCTTTGAGGAGCTTGGTGATAGTAGCAGGATCGGTGTGTTGGCGATACTTGCTGCGGTCGATCTGTTGCTCAAGGGCACGCACGACAAAGGCATCGATCTGCGCTGGCGGGAGAATGGCCTTTTTGGATGCGGCCAACAGGGCACTCGTACTAATGAGTAGTAGGCACAAGCTAACACGCAACGATGTAAACATGGTAGGAGTCCTTCAGTTAATGGGTTACAAGGATGTGCATAGGATAGCGCACTTGGGCGATTTTGTCAAGGGCATTCAGAGATAAAGGGATAGATGTTGCGAAAAATGAAGCGATCAGACACGTGGTGGGTCTTTTTTGCGGGTTTTATCCTTTTACCCATTGACAGATCACGAAGGGAAGTGTATACTAGAGGCATTCTTTTTAACCCTCAAATTAAGGACTCAATCAATGAATAAAATGACTCTTCGTGATGTCGCTCTCGCAGGCAAGCGTGTTGTCATGCGTGTGGATTTTAACGTGCCGATGAAAGATGGCGTGATCAAGGACGACACCCGTATCCAAGGCGCGTTGGCATCGATCAAGTATGTGCTCGATCAAGGCGGCAGCGTGGTTTTGATGAGCCACTTGGGTCGTCCCAAAGGCAAGGGCTACGAGGCCGAATTTAGCTTGAAGCCAGTTGCCGATTACCTCTCCAAGGTTCTTGACAAGCCCGTGACCTTTGCAGCCGATTGCTTGGCAGCAGATGCCGAAGCAGCAGCTTGCAAGCCTGGCGACATCGTCATGCTCGAAAACACCCGTTTCCACAAGGCTGAAGATGGCAAGGTCAAGAAGACCGACGATATGACCGACGAAGCATTTGCAGCAGCCAAGGCCGCACTCGCAGCCGACCGCGATGCACTGGCTAAGAAATTGGCCTCTTATGGCGACATCTACTGCAATGATGCTTTTGGTGCAGCTCACCGCTCCCACGCATCTACCGCTGTGATCGCAAAGTTCGCTCCCGTCGCAGTCTCTGGCTTCCTCCTCGAAAAGGAAATCGCTTACCTCGGCAACGCAGTCGAAAAGCCCGTGCGTCCTTTCGTCGCCATCTTGGGCGGTGCTAAGGTTTCCGACAAGCTCAAAGTCGTTGAAAACCTCTTGACCAAGGTCGATACCTTGATCATCGGTGGCGGTATGGCTTATACGTTCTTCTTGGCAATGGGCCAAAACATCGGCACCTCGATCAACGAACCCGACCAAGTCGAATACGCCAAGAACATGCTTGCTCGCGCTAAGGAAAAGGGCGTCAACCTCTTGCTTCCTGTCGACAACATTGCTGCGGACAAATTCGCACCTGATGCCAATACCCAAATCTGCGAAGGCAACATCCCTGACGGCTGGATGGGCTTGGACATCGGTCCTAAGTCGATCAAGCTTTTCTCTGAAGCACTCAAGGATGCAAAGACGGTCGTTTGGAATGGTCCTATGGGCTGCTTCGAAATGGAAGCTTTTAACAAGGGCACCTACGGCGTTTGCGATGCAGTGGCATTGGTCAAGGCCAATGGCGGCATCTCCATCATCGGTGGTGGTGACAGCGTCAGCGCAGTCAAGAAGTCTGGTCAAGCTGACAAGATGAGCCACATCTCCACTGGCGGTGGCGCTTCTCTCGAATACCTCGAAGGTAAAGTCCTTCCTGGCTTGGCTGCTTTGACAGACAAGTAAGGCTCACGCCTCTCAAGCAAAAAGGATGCGACTCCTGTCGCATCCTTTTTGTTTTATACAATTGCTGATCCGATCAACAGATTCCCTTATTACGAGGATTTGTCGATGACTATTATTCAATCCGTCTCAAGCTGATTTGCGAATTACTTCACCCTCACAGGTCGCGCCAGCCGCTCTGAATTATGGCTCTTCACCCTCTTTATTGAGATCCTACTCACCCGCTCCAACATTGTTATCATGATCGTCTTTCTACTAGGCTAACTCATTGCAAAATCGAATGGCGTTCCGCAAGCCCCCTCACCTTTTCTCTACTCGTGACTTGGCCGATTGTCAACTTGATCATTCTCAGCATTTTTGCAGCACCGCACTTTGCCGTGACCATTCGCCGCCAGCACGACATCAAGCTCTCCGGGTGGTTTTACCTGACGATTCTCATTCGATCAATTGGCCAGCTGATTCTCTTTTGTCCTCATGTGCCTGCCCAACAATGACGACGACACCCCATTCTAGTCGGTAAAGCCAGCTCGCATACTACTCGCAGTGCTCGAGGATGTCGCATACGCCCCCTCCATGCAGGAGAGAGCATCCTGTCACAGCTGCCGAGGCTAAGCCTGTGCTCGCTCAAGCCCCAAAAGGATCTCACGCTACTGGGAGTCTCTCCTGCGGACGATGAGCCATTAAATTGCACAAGAGCCTTATAGGGTGGCTCCGCCGCCTTTTAATATTGACTTCGTCAGGCAGATATGGTAACTTATTAACCATTAAAGATGCAAAAGCATCATTTGTGTGTAATATGGAAAGGCTCATTATGAAAAAATCCACCCTCGTATTCTCGTTGCTTCTTGCTGCGACGCTCCAAGCTGCGCCCGTTGATTTTCGTGCAGAGGTCAAGCGTCTCGGCGTGGATGCGCCCACTCAGGTCACCTTTGATCTCGATCCCTCGCTCAATGACGCAGTCAAAATCACCGCGAAAAAGAGCGGGGCTTTGACCATTCAGGCAGGCAAACGCGTCAACTTACTCCCAGCCTACGGCTATTATCTCAAGCACCACCGTGGTAGCCACTGGTCGTGGTCCGCCTCACGTATGGCACCCATTTATCCCATGTCCGACCAAACGATCGACCTCAAGATGCCGTGGGACTATCGCGTCGGCTACAACTACTGCACCCTCTCCTATACATCAGCCATGTGGGGCACCCCAGAATGGGTCGCAGAGATCGACCGCATGGCACTCAATGGCACCACCCATTTGCTCGTGCAAGCTGGCCTCGAAAAAGTCTGGAAAATCGTCCTCACCGAGATTGGCTACCCAAAGGACAAGATCGCAACATTCATCCCCTCACCCGCAGCAGCAGCCTGGTGGAATATGGGTAACCTCGAGGGTCACCTCGGTCCATTGTCTCAGGCCCAAATCAATTCCGAAGCAGCACTCGGTCGTGCAATCGTCAGTCAAATGAAGCGCGTGGGCATGGAGCCAATCATTCAAGCCTTTGTCGGCTTGGTGCCCCATGACCTAGACAAATACCCCACCAAGCTGGGCAAGGTGCGCCTCGTGCAGCAAGGCAAGTGGGTGGCCAATTTCCAACGTCCCGCAGTGCTCGACCCCACCTCAGAGGCCTACCAAAAGCTCGCCGACATCTGGTACAAAGCCATCGTCAAGGTCTATGGTATCATGCCAAAAACGTTCTCTGGCGACCTATTCCACGAAGGCGGCCGTACCGGCGGCATCAACGTCACCAAGGCCGCTCACGCGATCGAAGTCGCCATGCAGCGTAACTCCCCAGAGGCCAAATGGATCCTCCAACACTGGCACGGCAATCCCTCTCAAGCCCTGCTCAAAGGTCTCAGCGACGACAAAGTCGTCATCCTCTCGCTTTGCAGAGATATGGCTCATGGCAACAACCCCAAAAATAGACGTTCATTCTTTGGTAAGCCCTGGGTGTGGTGCGAACTGGCCAACTTTGGTGGCAACCAAGGGCTCTATGGCGGTCAACACGTCTTCGCCAAGCTCGGCACAATGAATCAAACCAAGGAAGCCAACAAGTGGGTCGGTCTCGGCCTCCTCTCCGAAGGCACCGAGACGAACCCCTGCTCGTATGAGCTTTTCTTTGACCGTTTTTGGATGGCTCGTGACAAGGTCATGACAGACAAGGAGGTTACCGAGTGGTACAAGGGCTACATTACCCGCCGCTATGGTTTCACGACACCCCAAATTGAGCAAGCCTACGCCAAGCTCCACCAGTCGGTATACAACCCCAAAAGAGAACAAGAAGGCTGCACCGAGTCGATCATCTGTGCGCGCCCTAATTTCTCTGCCAACAAAGCCTCAACCTGGTCCAGCGGCAATATCTACTACAATCCAGCCGATGTCTTGGAGGCCTTTGAATTGCTCCTCGATGCGGGCAAAAAGAATCGCAAACTCGCAGCACTCGACACCTACCGCTATGACCTCATCGACCTCGGTAGGCAGGTCTCTTCGGACTATACGCGCACCATCTTGCCCGAAATCCGCCGCGCTTACAATGAACGCAACCTTGCTACCTACAATCGCTTGACGCAATCCTTTATACAAGCGATTGCCTATGCAGATCGCCTCATGGGCACCCACAGCCTCTGGCGCTTTGGTAAGTTTTATGAGCAAGCCCTGCGCAAGGCCTCCACCTCAACCGAAACGGCCAATACCACCCAAGCCATCAAGACCCTCTTTACCACGTGGACAGGGCGCATTGATGGGCTCAATGACTACGCTCACCGCCAGATGCAAGGGCTCTTTAAGGACTACTATGCCAAACGCTGGCAGCTCTATTTTGACACACAGCGCATGGTTGTCACCAAAGCCAAGCAACCGCAACAGGCCAACCAAGAGGCCACACGCAAAGTGCACGACTTTGAAAAGTCCTGGGCCAAGCAGTCGACCGCCTACACATCCAAACCCCAAGAGAATACCTTGCACATGGCAACAGTCTTTGCTGACAACTACCTCCCACAAGTGCGCAAGACCTACAAGGTCAGCGACACCCAGGCCTCTGGTACCGCATGGACCCTCTACAACAAGTCCTCACAGTTAACCTTTGACATCACCAACACGATGCTCAAAAAGGGCCAATACAAGGCCGTGCTCACCATCTCCCCCAAGACCCCAGCGAAGCTCACCATCAAGCGAACGGCCTTTTACAAGGGCGACATCTGCTCTCGAGCAGAAGAGACCAACCAGGTTGTTGATGGCACCCTCTCGCTCATGATCAACGTCGATGCCATCGACAACGCCTTGACCATCTACCGCCTCGTCTTGGACGTGCAAACCGATGCGCCAGGCACCATCCATGGCTCCTTTGACGTGCAGCCAATCAAATAATCACATCCTGTTAACACAAATCAAAAAGCCCTGCTCTTTAGCAGGGCTTTTTTGGCTCGTATTGGCTCTTGTGCCATTATGTGGGTAGAATAAGGTGGGAGGCTGCGCCTCCTAGAATTTGGGACTTGGGAATTAGGAATTGCTAGCGAAGCGGCTGCTCCGCTAGAATGGCCCCCCCCTGTGACACTTTTTCCACAGGGGGATTTTTTGACAATCGATTGCTCGACGACCACGCTACCCGCTCGCGCAGCGAGCTCAATGCTTGGTGCTAGAGGCGGGGCATCTGCCTCTTAATGCCTGATGCCTGTTGCGGGCGAGCCCCTACCAAAAGCCATATTGACGGGTGACAATGACATAGATGCCAAGGAGGAGATTCGTGATACAGTGTGCAATTATTGCGCTACGGAGCGACCCAGTCTTAACAGCGAGCATACCATAGGCAAAACCTGCAATCAAGCCGCCAATCCAACGGTCGTGTTCAAAGCCAAAGCAAAGCATCGTCAACAAAAAGGCCCGCCAATCGAGGCCGTCTAAGCGCACTTGCAAGAAGCGCACATCTTGAAACCAGCGATACAAGAATCCTCTAAAGAAGTATTCCTCAATGGTTGCAATGACCACCGCCGACCCAAAGAGCTTGAGGAGCGTCCATCCCCACCCACAAAATGCCGGAGCAAAGGCCCATGAGGCATGGCCTGGCGGCAATGCGGGAGCAAATTGGGGATCATAATACGATGGCAAGCCCCCGGGCATCATGATACCCCAGAGGTGGTACTGATGATACGCCGCTGGAAAGAGGCGCTGCATCAGGCTCGTCTCAGGGAGCACCCACAAGATCGTTACTGCGAGCCCTACCCCACAGCCCACAATCAAATCAACGCCCCACGAGGTATGACCCGCACGATAGAGTCGCCATGGTTTATAGTAGAGCAAGAGTGCCCCACAAATGAGCGATTTACCACCGTAGAGATAGGCAGGCATGGCAAAGGGCATAGGGGCAAGCTTGTCCAAAAAGTCAGGTAAAAAAATGGCAGCCACCCATACTAAGAATGGCACAACATGCGCTTGTACATCACGAGTCATTGGAGGCGTCCTTCTATTAAATCAATCATCGTCAAAACCAAGTCTCCCGTGCGCTTGAGACTCTGCGCAGAGAGCTTGTCAACGGTATCTGCGGGAGTATGCCAGTAACAATTTCCTGGGCCAAAGTCAAAGTCGATCAGGTCAATCACGGGAAACCCTGCCATTAAAAAGGGCAAGTGATCATCGACAATGTAGCGGTCACTGCGCTGAACAAGCGTTTGCGCTGTGGTACCCTCGCTGATCTGCGCAGCACGCTCCGCCAAACGCACCAAGCGCAGTGTCGTATTGCTTGGCGGAGTCAAGACCAAATCGCGATCACCCACCATGTCACAGACGATCACCGCCTCGATGCGCTGTTTTTGGGCAACCAATTGACTTGCTGCAAAGCGACTCCCGTGGAGTCCGTCATCATTAGTATAGTGCTCGAGACACTCCTCGCCATCGACCCATAAGAATCGCACCGTATGACGACCAGGCGTAACGATGTGCGTCAATGCCAAGAGCAACGCCGAAGAGCTCCCCCCGTCATTGGCACCTTTAAAGCCAGCGATTCCCTGCTTGAGATCGTAGTGCGAGACGAGCACAATCATCCCTGCATCAGGATCGGTACCCGGCAGTGTCCACGAGTAATTGCGAAAGCGCCGTATGCCGACTGGCGTCGAATCATCAAAGGCTTCACAGACGAGCTCAGGCCGATGTGCGAGCAACCAAGCACCCGTGCCGTCAAAACTTGCTATCATTGCTAGAGTCTGCTCAGCGTCGGCTAATGAATAGCGCTCCTCTTGTGTCTGCTTTTCACACCCAGCAAGCAGCAATGCGCTCAGCACCCCAATAAAAAAAGACGTGCTGCTTAGCCAATTGCTAAACAACACGTACTTTGACGAAAAGCGCATCAGGCTCATTCGTTGATCTTCACGCCGAGGATCGCCAAGATCCGATCAAGATCCTCATTGCCATAAAAGTCAATTTCGAGCACGCCCTTAGTATGGCGGCCATTCGCATGGGTCACACCAGAAGAGAGACGAATCGCCGTGCCGAAATGTCGATGCATGCGATCAACCAAGTCGCGCACATGGCTCTCCGGCATATCCGGACGCGGTGGCGGTGGTGCTACACGAGGCTCGAGCAGCGCCTTGACAATACGCTCTAGGGCACGTACGGTGAGGCTCTCTGTGACGCACCGGCGACCTAATTGCAATTGATCCTTGGCATCCTTGAGGCTCAAGAGTACCTTAGCGTGACCCGGCGAGAGGCGACCATCGGCAACCAACTGCTTGGTTTCATCTGGCAAATCGAGCAAACGCAAGGCATTGGCCACGCTCGCACGCGCCTTGCCGACGCGTTCGGCGACTTCGTGTTGGGTCAACTTAAAGGTGTCTGCGAGGGTGCGGTAGCCTTCGGCCTCTTCAATCATGTTGAGGTCTTCACGCTGGATATTCTCAATGATTGCCATCTCTGCGGCACGGCGATCTTCGGCTTCGACCAAGATCACAGGCACGGTCTTTTCGCCTGTAAGCGTTGCTGCACGGAGGCGGCGTTCACCAGCGACGAGCTCAAAAACTCCATTTGTTTTACGGCGGCAAATAAGCGGCTGAATCACACCATTTTGACGAATGGAATCGGCCAGCTCGTTGATCTTGGCTTCGTCAAAAGTTTGACGAGGTTGCCATGGCGACTGAATGATCTGTGAGATCTTGATCTTGAGTACCGCATTAAGGGTGGATTCGGCAATCGCTTGTTGCGGAGGCACCACGGGTGCAACAGGCAGCGTCGCTGGCGCTGGTGTCGCAGGAGTTTTAGCCTTGGGAGCAGCCTTAACAGGGGCAACAGCAGGCGCTTTGGCAGGAGCGATGGGTTGCGTTAAAGCTTGTGAGCCATCAAGTAGCCCCCCCAGACCACGTCCTAGGCCGGAGTGTCCAGTGCGGTGGGTTACTGCTTTAGGGGCGGGCTTTTTGATTGCCTTTGCTGGTGCTTGAGTTGTTTTTTGGGTGGCGGGTTTCTTAGCCATTCTTCTCTCCAAGGATCAGGGATACATTCCAGATGCGGTCAAGCCCATCGTCTCGGGTAAGCCTGACATGATATTGATATTTTGCAACGCAGACCCTGCTTGGCCTTTCATCAAATTATCAATGTAGGAGACGATGCGCAAGCGTTTGACGCGGCGATCGACACTGACGACGATGTTGCCGTAGTTGGTGCGCGAAACACTATTGGTGCCCACCCCAGCGGTGCTGGGATAGACTCGGACAAATGGGGAGTCGCGATAAAAGTCTTGATAAATCTTAACGACATCTTCTTCCGTTAAATCTTGGGTCATCTGCCCGTAGAGTGTGGACATAATGCCGCGGCACAGCGGGAGGACTTGCGCAGTAAAGGTAATGCGCACCTCTTGTCCATATTGCAAGGAGAGCTCACGCTCGACTTCGCACACATGCTGGTGACCAGCAAGCTTGTAGGCATTCATATTGTCATAGCGCTGAGGATAGTGAAATGCCGCAGAGAGCTTTTTGCCAGCACCAGAGACACCGGTCTTGCAGTCACAAATCACGCTCCAGGGTTCAAAGAGCTGAGCCTTGGCCGCTGGAGACAAACCGAGGATGCAGCTTGCCGCAAAGCAACCGGGATTGCCGACCACATTAGCCTGAGCAATTGCCTCACGGTGCAATTCGGCCAAGCCGTAGGCGTTGTTACCCAAGAGCTCTGGCGACGCATGAATGGGGTCTTTACCGTGGCGCGTGGCATACTCAGCATAAGCATCTGCGGTAGTGAATCGGAAGTCTCCACTAAAGTCGAGGACTTTTGCACCGCCCTTGACGACATCTGGAGCTTGAAACATACCAACGCGGTCAGGGGTAGAGTAGACCACCACATCGGGCTTAATCTCGTCTGCAGTGGGGTCATCTGTTGCCAAAATCGGCAAGTCACAAAAGCCAGCCAAGTGAGGATAGATTTCGGACATCTTTTTACCGACATCTTCACGAGCGACGAGGGCGGAGATCTTTGCTTCTGGGTGGCGGAGCAAGAGCTCGACCAAGCCGATTCCGCCGTAACCTGTTGCACCAATAATTTTTACTTGAATCATCTTATTATCCTAGGTTCTATTCTGCAAAACCACTTCATTAGGGCTGTGGTGGATTAAAGTCGGGTTCTCGCCATGAGGTGATCTTTTTGATGGCTTCTTCTTTAGGCGTAAAGCTACACGGGCCAGCGACACACCCTCCTGGACACACCATGATCTCGATCAATTCGGCAGGAGCCTTTTGGGTCTTGGCAAAGACGCGCAAAAGCGCCAACGTTTTCTTATTCAGACCATTGACCTTAAAAACCTTTGGCGCATCGACACCTTCAGGCAAGTAGTGAGCGACCGCATTAGCGACGCCACCACTTATAGCGAATTCTCGACCATATTGGGTGCCTTCTGATTCAGCGGGAGTCGCATCGAGTGCGTCCAATTGGATCTTTTCTGCCATGAGCCAGGCACCGACCTCTTCTGCCGTGATGACGTAGTCTGGCGAGCCAAGCTTATTGGCCTCCGTGCGCTTGGCCATGCAAGGCCCAATAAAGACGGTTAGCGCATCAGGCATTGCAGCCTTGGCCGCACGGTCGGAGAAGACCATTGGCGAGGGGGTATGGGAGACATAGGGCAAGATTTCTGGGAGGTGGCGGGTGACGGCCTCCATCCATGCGGGACAGCAGCTGGTGCACATAAAGGGCGCACCAGCGGCTTTGCGTTCGGACCATTCCTTGGCTTCAGCGATTGCAGTTTCGTCACCACCACGGGCGACTTCGTAGATAGCAGCAAAGCCCAACTGCTTGAGTGCGGTGTAGAGCTTGCGGGGCTCTTCAGGGAAAAAGCCATTGACAGCAGGCGCGACCAATGCCACGACCTTGCGGCCTGCTTGGATTTGCTTAATGACATGGATGACCTGGTTGGTCTGCATGATGGCGGCAAATGGGCAAGCCACGACGCAGCGACCGCAGCGGATGCACTTCTCATGGTCGATCAAGACGCGACCATCTGGAGTCTTATGGACGGCATCTACGGGGCACGCATCTGCGCAAGCGAGCGGGATTTGAATGATGGCGTGATAGCGGCAGACATCGGCACACTTACCGCAGTTAATACAAAGCGAATGGTCTATCACAGCACGCCCATTGCGCACGGAAATTGCGTGACGGGGGCAGATATTGGTACAAGGACGCGCCAAACAGCCACGACAAAGATTACTCACCATGATTTGCGTTTCCATACAAGCTGAGCACGCATCAGGAAAGATGGTTATAAAGGGGTCAACCGTGGGCTTTTTCTCGGGGATATCATCCAGATAGGAGGAGATCAACTTGGATTCATCGACTTCGTCTTCGATACGATTGCCCAAGGTAGAGAATGTACGATAGCGCAACGCCGCACGATCTTTGTAGATGCAGCAACGGGAGTAAGCTTCCCCTTTGGGACGCATCTCAAAGGGGATTCGGTCAATTTGCTGCTTATCATCATCCAAGACTCCACGAATCACTCTAGACATGACTTCGAGACGTAAACGATCTGCTTCACTAATCATTTGTGCCATTGCATACCTCCATTAGGTTAAAGACCCAATTCTTCACGGATCAGAGCGATTAGGCGCTCTTCTGAAATATGGCTAACGAGCTTACCATTAACTTTAGCGAATGGAGGCTTGCCGTTTGCTCGGTCTTCACATGCTCCAGCGCAACGCATCCCAATAATTTTAACGCGACCAGTGAGATCATCGGGAAGACGATCGCTCAAATTTGCGAGTTGTGCGGCTCCCATAATGTAGCATGTCGTACCCATGCAAATTTCAACTGTGACCTGTTCCATAATCAGTGACTCCTCGTGACTTCTAGTAATAGGTAATAAAAACTTCTTTAAGATACTCTTTTTTGAGTATTTTTGCAAGCCTTTTGATGATATTTCGGCGAATATCTAGCGTTACAGGGAGATTTGGGTCCTGATGAGCTGGATTAATGGCCGTACCGACGGCAAAAAGGATCTGATCACTGTCCAATAACAGGTCACACATTTTGGTGGCGGCATTGACTCGTGTGGGCAGCGAATGGCTCTTAAGGATATCGATGACCTTGGCCAGGGTGATACATCCCTCAGTGATTAAATCGGCACCTAGCATCGTTGACTCTGCAGGGATCTCTGGGTCAAGATTGGTCAAAACCATATCCATTTCACGGCCTAATTCTCTGGCGATGAGGTTGGCAGTCGATCCCCCAGAAATGATCACCTTAGCGCTGTCGCAATCGACAAGTTGGGCATATTCGTGATCTTTGTTTTTTTGGAAAGGCGGCCCAGTCAAGACGCGTAGTACCTTGGGTTGGCGATAGTAGATCATACAGGCGGTGGTGTCGTCGCCGGCATAACCGCCATCAAGTGCGGTGGCGGCGTTGACCACCTGCTGACAAAGGCGCTGCGAGGAGACGGACAAGTCGGCGAGGAGGCGTTCTTGAATAAAGGGCACGACGCGGTTAAGCTCCCAACCAAATGGGTATCCCGCAGAGCCAAGGCCGGCTTGTGTCACGCCATCAGAGCCGAAGTAGAGACGATCGCCTTGCTGCATGACAAAGGTCGCATAGGTCATTTTGCGTTTACCCCACCGGGGCAACATATAGACGGTGCGTGCGATTGGCACGGTCTCACTCCCACGAAAGAGGGTTGCGGGGGGATTTTCGTATTCGATCATCTTCACCGTGCCGTCGCTGGCGGCATCGATCATGGTAAAGGTCGAATAGGTGATATGGCGCTCTGGACACAGGGGCAAGGCATCCATGATCATTTCAGCGGCGCGATGCAGGTCGATATCGGCTTTCATATACGCCATGGCCATGGTCGCAGTCAAAGAAGCTGCAACATTGGCTTGGTGACCACTCCCGAGTCCGTCGGTCAAGATGGCTATCACGTGATTGCCATCGGGGCTACGTTCGCTCAGGAAAACGTCACCAGAACAGACCTTTTTGTGTTTCTGCCGATTAAAAAAGGTCGCTTCGACAAAGATCTCACTCATTAGCAGTCTCTTCTTGATCGATGGGTGCAAACATTTCCACTGCCGAATTGAGGATAACTTCGGATTCCGCAGCGTTTTTACCAAGCATAAAGGCGATCTCCTGCACGGTTTTGGTCGTATTTTTGACAACGGTGCGAGCCTTTTCGATCAGCTGTCGACGGCGCTGCTCTGTGTCGGTCACATCGAGGATCAATACGCCAACCGAGCGACGCTCCTCGACACTAAAGACCGTCATACTAAAGAGTCTATCATTAACCTCAATGGTCTTGCGCAAGATATCCTTACCCGTATCGAGCACGTCCTTAAAGAGCTGTGGATAGGGTAAAATGCGTGCCATATCTGCACCCTTAAGTCCAGGTAGTGCCTCATAGGCAATTTCCATCTCTTCACCTAAAAGCTGAGCGAAGCGCTGATTACACTCTTGCACGATCAAATCTTGGTCGATAACCGCAAGGCCATAGGGCAACGCACGATCGATGGCGCTGCTCTTCTTTTGAGCGAGCTGGCGCATATGTGAGACGCACATTTGCGCCTCCGCTTTACCCCCTAAGATCGCGCAGGCTAGCGCACGACAGGAGTCATACCCACACCCACTGCAGTTGAGCTCATCCTCTGGCTTAAACTTACCCAATTGATGGAGGGCTTCATCAATCTCGGTCTCGGTAAAGTCGCCCGCATTGACGGGTTCTGCACGATAATGGCGACCGATTAATGGCCGATCGACAGGATCGTCTGGCTGAGTTTGCGAGGCGTGCTTCAAGACATCGATTAGGCCGCTTGCTGCGCACTGGGTTTGGGTCTTGGGGCCACACACACATCCACCAGGACAAGCGAGTGCTTCGATAAAGAGGGCGTGGTTGAGGGTTTTGGGGTCGAGAGATTCGAGCATTTTGCAGATGGGCTCGATACCTGAGAGGGTCATGGTCACCACTTGCGAGTCGGGGTCGCGGGCTCTGATATTGCGAATGACACTCTTGACCATCCCCCCCTCAATGGGGTAATAGGCACCATCGCCTGGCAAGGTGTAGTCTGGATCATCTGCCAGTGTCGTCAAGTCATCGATGCCAGCAAGCATCAACCAACGGCGCAATTCCTCAAAGGTTAACGCTGCGTGGAGCTCATCGTGATAGAGGTCGCTCTCGTGCTTTTTACCCACGCACGGCCCAATAAAGACAACCTTGGTGTGTTGACCCTGTTCGCGGTGGAGCTTTTTGCAATGGGCAATGATTGGTGAGTCCACGGGTGTAATGTAAGCGGTAAAGCGTGGGTAGTAGTGCTTAATCAGCTCGACCACGACTGGGCAAGCACTGGAGATCTGCAGTCGGTGCGTGGGACTCTGCACAATGAGGTCTGCCACTTCGCATGAGACGATATTGGCACCTTGCGCCGTCTCATAGACCCCTGCAAAGCCCAATCGCTTGAGCGCGGTCGAGAGTTGACTGGCGCGCACACCGGGAAACTCCGAGGCAAAAGACGGCGCCACCGAGGCCACAATCCCCTTACCGCCATTTGAGAGTAAGAGCCGTACAGCTGTCAAATCGTCACGTACGACCTTAGCTTGATAACGGCAAATCGCCACGCAGCGACCGCAATGGATACAGGCATCAGCAGAGACAACTGCGTGGTCATTTTCCACCCGAATCGCCTTAACCGGACACCGTCTCACACACTTGTAGCAGTCGCGACACTGCGCGTCAATTGAGTAGACAGGTGAGAGCTTATTCATCCACACCCTCCTTGAGTAAACGCGTGAGCAAACCATCAATTGCATCAGGTGTCACATTGGAGTAGCAAACATCATCAATCCAGATATTTGGCCCACTATGACATGCCTCTCCACATCGGCACCCCCGCAAATCAACGGCATCTGTCGACAAATCATGCGCAGCTAACCACGTGCGGATTGCGGCGAGGTTTTCGCCATTTCCGCGAGAGAAACAAGAGCTCCCCATACAAACAACAATTTTCATACCATACTCCTCTAATGATGTTTATAATCCTAGCACAACCGCTCGCACAAGACAAGCACAAAAAGCACCGATCCCCCCAAAAAACCATTGACACACCGATGAGAAAAGCCTATACTACCCACCTCAATCATCAATCTACCCCTGCTACCCTTTTTTAGAGTGTCAAATCATGGATTTAGCTTCTCCCAAAATGGTCCCCACCGCCGTCCAAAATAGCCAAATGCGCCGCGCCAGCCGCGCCTCAATTGCAACGGCTCTTTTTCTCATCATTCTCAAAGCGGTAACGGTCTTTTTTACCCACTCAATTGCCATGCTATCGAGCTTGATCGATTCTTGCCAAGACCTAATGACTTCAACGATTAATCTCGTTGCGATCCATCATGCGACAACCCCCGCTGACGACATTCACAGATTTGGTCATGGCAAGGCCCAAGCTCTCGGTAGTTTGATCCAAAGTATCATCATTTTATTGGCGAGCCTTTTCCTCCTCTACAAGTCGATCAATACCCTGCGTCAGCCTGCCTCCATTGACCACCTCCCCATGGGCATCACCATCACACTCATCGCCCTCGGCCTGACAATCACCTTGGTTCGCTACCAGACCCACGTCATCAAAGCTACGGGGTCACTCTCGATCAAAGCCGACCGCGCGCACTACACCGGTGATATCCTTATGAATATCGGTGTACTCATCACAATGACCCTCTCATACCTCTTTAACGTGCACTTCCTCGATGCGATCTTTGGGGTCGGGGTGGCCATTTACCTCTTGACCATCGTCTACGAGCTCATCAAAGAATCCCTCGCCATGCTCATGGATGCCGAGCTCCCCGCTGACGCACGCACCTCCCTCATTCAAACGATCCTTCAATCGCCAACCACCCCACCCCTCTCCGCTATCTACGATATCAAAACCAGACAATCTGGCACCAATACGATCGTGCAATTTACCCTACACCTGCCAGCGGACACCCCACTGAGCCTGATCCAGCAAACGACCGACCAGATCAACGCCCACCTCCACCAATCACACCCCACAATCGAAACGATCATCCTCGTCGCCCCTGACAAGACACCCACGTCGCTGGTGTAAGAGACACGATCCCAGACAAGCCTTGCCACGCCACCCGATCCAAAGCGAGCGCAGCGCAGAGAGTTAAACCCAGGGGCCCGCGCTTAAGCATAACCGAATCAATATGAAAAAATGCAATCTATCCGCCGTAGGTAGCAGCATCAGCTGATCACCGCCACACGATCGACTGGATTTTGGGAGTTGGGTCTGGGATTTGGGATCTCTGCGACCTCTGCCTCTCTGCGGGAGACACAGTAAGCGCCTGTCCAATGGCGGCTTCCGCCTCCTCCAAAGCACCCATGGCCCACTTTAACGACCTTTTACTAGGGTAATCGCTCATTTTGAGCTTTACAACGACACCCTTTTATTATATAGTATGTGGCAATTAGGAATGAGTAAGGTAAAATTAGCAATAGCAGATTGGCGAAAGATTTACTCCTTCCAGTGGCCAATCTGCATCTGAAAGGTAATCCAACCATGGATAATACACAAAAGTTCTCCACCGAAATCGCTGGGAAACAATTGGTCATCGAAACAGGCCTCTTGGCTAAGCAAGCCGCTGGCTCTGTGACCGTTAGCTTGGGTGATGTCACCGTCTTCACCGCCGTCACCAATACCGATAAGCCTCGCGAAGGCATCGACTTCTTCCCCTTGCAAGTCGAATATCGCGAAAAGTTTTACGCAGCCGGCCGCTTCCCCGGTGGCTTTTTCAAGCGCGAACAGCGCCCTACCGAAAAGGAAGTCCTGACCGCTCGTATCTGCGACCGCCCAATCCGTCCCCTTTTCCCCAATGGTTACTACAACGATGTCCAAATCAACTCCATGCTCGTCTCTTGCGACGGCCAAATGGATGCTGACATCATCGCAGTCAACGCCGCATCAGCTGCGCTCCACATCTCCGAAGTGCCTTTCATGGGCCCGATCGGTTGCGTACGTATCGGCCGCATCAATGGCGAATGGGTCATCAACCCTACCCACGAGCAACGCGCCGCCTCGGATCTCGATTTGATCTACGCTGGCTTGCGTGACAAGTTCTTGATGATGGAAGGTGCCGCTGAGGAAATCTCCGAAGCCGACTTCCTTGCCGCCATGAAGCGTGCTCACGAAGAAGTCGTCAAAATCATCGACCTCCAAATCGAAATGCGCCGTGCGCTCGGTAAGCCAGACAAAGAAATCGTCGAGCAAGAGCAAGACCCCGAAAAGATGGCATTCTTGCGTGCTGCTGCTGGCGATCGTCTCTCCGACGCACTCTTGGTCGCAGACAAGCTCGACCGCGAAGCTGCCGTCAAGGCCGTCCGCGAAGACCTCTTGGCCCAAGCTACCGCTAAGTGGCCTGAAGAAATCGACGACGTCACCTTCGTTCATCTCTTCGATGAATTGGAAATCGACACCGTGCGCAACAACTTCCTTGACAAGGGCAAGCGTATCGACGGCCGTGCTCAGCACGACGTCCGCCCCCTAAAGGCTCAAGTCGGCGTCTTGCCTCGCGTTCACGGTTCGGCTATCTTTAACCGCGGCGAAACGCAAAACCTCGCCACCGTCACCTTGGGCACCAAGCAAGACCGTCAAGATCTTGACAGCGTCGTTGGCGGCCCATCCAACAAGACCTTCATGCTCCACTACAACTTCCCTCCCTACTGCGTCGGTGAAGTTGGCCGCGTCGGTGGCTTGGGTCGTCGTGAAATCGGCCACGGTGCATTGGCTGAGCGCTCAATCGCTCCCGTCATCCCCGCGGATTACCCCTACTCCATCCGCGTCGTCTCTGAGATCATGGGCTCCAATGGCTCATCCTCGATGGCATCGATCTGCGGTGGCTGCATGGCTTTGATGGATGCTGGCGTGCCCCTTAAGGCTACCGTTGCTGGTATCTCGGCTGGTCTTTTCACCACCAAGGACATGTCCAAGACTATCTTGGTCACCGACATCTTGGGTGCTGAGGATCACTGCGGCGATATGGACTTTAAGATCGGCGGTACGCGCAAGGGTATCACAGGCTTCCAAGTCGACCTCAAGATCCGTGGCTTGACCTGGGATTTAGTCGAAGGCGCCCTCGAAGCTTGCCGCGTCGCTCGTGGTAAGATCATCGACTATATGGAATCTGTCATCGCGGCTCCTCGTCAAGAGCTCAGCCCCTATGCCCCTCGCATCTCCACCCTCACAATCCCTGTCGATAAGATCGGTGAATTGATCGGGCCTGGCGGCAAAAACATCCGCCGCATCTGCGAAACCACTGGCGCACAAATCGACATTCAAGACGATGGCACAGTCTCCGTCTTCGCTGCTAACGGCGAAGCAATGGCCGCTGCTCGCCTCGAAATCGAAGCCATCACCGCAGAAGCTGAAGAAGGCAAAATCTACGAAGGCACCGTCACCGGCATCAAGGACTTTGGCGCATTCGTCGAAATCCTCCCCGGCAAGGATGGCCTCTGCCACATCTCCGAGCTCTCTGACCGCCGTATCCCCTCTGTGGAAGATGTCTGCCAGATCGGTGATAAGATGATGGTCAAGTGCATCGGCATCGATGAACGCGGCCGCATCAAGCTCAGCCGTCGCGAAGCAATGGCTGACTTGGACGCAGCCCACAAGGCCTAATCGGTCGCTACGCACTCAGCGTAACCCCACAAAAAGCCACCTGATCTAATCAGGTGGCTTTTTTTTGTCCCGACATGTAGGGCACGCCACCTCCCCCATACCTAATAGTCCACCGATTGCCTTGCAATCCATTTTACGATTGCCTTGTAACTCTATTTGATTTTGGGTTGCAAGGCAATTATCTTTTGGGTTACTACCCATTTGGCATTTAGGTTGCAAGGTAATTGCTGTGGGGATAGCTGCTGGTCACTCCGCTTCGCTAGTAGGACAGCTCGCGATTATCGCTCGCCAAAACATAGCGGCCTTTGGGTGTGATGCCACCCTTGCAGGTCGCTCACGCTCCCTGCATGAATGACCTTAGAGACCTTTAGGACATGAATGACCTTATT